>DCTV01000007.1 GCA_002329665.1 Christensenella sp. UBA1431 | reverse complement strand
CGGTTGATGTTGTTGATCTCGGCCCTGAACCTGACCCTTTCCCCGCGCTCCAGCGCCGGTTCACACTGCCTGAGGAACAGCGTGCTGTCGATCACGCGGTCGAGCCGGTGGTCGAACTCGGCGTCCTTCCTGTAATGCACGGCCTTGGTCTTGTCGATGCCCTCCGGGTCGAGTATGCCTCTCAGGTCCACCGTCCTCGCTTTCCAGCCCTTGATACCGTCGCGTTTCCTCAGCTTGTCGACCCGCCCGATCATCTCGTTGACGGTCCTGAAACCGAGCCTGGCCATGTATTCGCGCATCTCCTGCGCGACGAAGCGCATGAAGTTGACCACGTATTCGGGCTTCCCCCTGAACCGCCTGCGCAGCTCCTCGTTCTGTGTCGCGATGCCGACCGGGCAGGTGTCCAGGTTGCATACGCGCATCATCACGCAGCCCAGCGCCACCAGCGGCGCCGTCGCGAAACCGTATTCGTCCGCGCCCAGCAAAGCCGCGATCACGACGTCGCGCCCGGTCATCAGCTTGCCGTCCGTTTCGACGCGCACGCGTTCGCGCAGCCGGTTACAAAGCAGGATCTGGTGCGTTTCCGAGAGCCCGAGCTCCCAGGGCAGCCCCGCGTGCTTGATCGAGTTGCGCGGCGACGCGCCCGTGCCGCCGTCATGGCTTGAGATCAGGATGACACCCGCGCCACCCTTCGAAACGCCGGCGGCGATCGTGCCCACGCCGGCCTCGGACACCAGCTTCACCGAGACGCCCGCTTCGTCGTTGGAGTTTTTCAGGTCGTAGATGAGCTGCGCCAGGTCCTCGATCGAATAGATGTCGTGGTGCGGCGGCGGGGAGATGAGCCCCACGCCCGGGGTCGTGCCCCTGGTGCCCGCGATCCAGGGATATACCTTGCTCGCGGGGAGCTGCCCGCCTTCGCCGGGTTTCGCGCCCTGCGCCATCTTGATCTGCAGTTCCTTCGAGTTGACCAGGTACCGGGAAGTCACGCCGAAACGCCCGGAGGCCACCTGCTTGATCGCCGACATCCGCGAGTCCCCGTTGGGCTCGGGGGTATAGCGTTCGGGGTCCTCGCCGCCTTCGCCCGTGTTCGATTTCCCGTGCAGCCGGTTCATGGCGATCGCCAGCGCCTGGTGCGCCTCCAGCGAAATCGAACCGTAGGACATCGCGCCGGTCTTGAAGCGCCTGACGATATCGTCCACGCTCTCGACCTCGTCGATGGGGACGCCGCCGTTTGGGTCGAAATTGAAGTCCATCAGCCCCCGCAGCGTAATCGGGCCGTCCCCGCCTTCGAGCATCGCAGAATACTCCTTGAAAAGCCCGTAGTCGCCTTTCTTTGTTGCCTGCTGGAGGGTGTGGATGGTCATCGGGTTATAAAGGTGCCTCTCCTTCCCCGCCCGCGCGCGGTGTTCCCCGTTGGAGGGGAGTTGGTCGTAACGCTGTATCGAGCGCTTTTTAATCGCCTCGTCGTGCTTGAGCTCGGCTTCTTTCTGCAGCTCTCGAAGGCCGACGCCGCCCACGCGGCTGACGGTGTTGGTGAAGTATCTGTCGATCACTTCGTCGCTGATCCCGACGGCCTCGAATATCTGCGCGCCCTGGTAGGACTGTATGGTCGAGATGCCCATCTTGGAAAGCACCTTGATGACGCCCTTGAGCACCGCTTTGTTGTAGTTCTGAACCGCCTTTTCGTACGGCAGGCTTATGACCTTCTCCTCGCACAGTTCGCGCACGGTCCGGTGCGCGAGGTACGGGTAGACGGCCGACGCGCCGAAGCCCAGCAGCACCGCGAAATGATGCACCTCGCGCGGCTCGGCGGTGTCGACGATGAGGTCCAGCGCCGTGCGCACGCCCAGGCGGACCAGGTGGTGGTGCACGGCCGAGAGCGCCAGGGCCGACGCGATCGGCACCATGTTGCGGTCCATCCCCCTGTCGCTGAGGATCAGCAGGTTGTGGCCGTTTATGTAGAGCCTGTACGCCTCTTCGCAAAGGCGCCCGAGCGCCTCTTCCAGCGCGCCTTCGCCGCGCCGCCTGTCAAAGAGCGTGGAGAGCGTGGCGACGCTGAATCCTTCCCGGTCCACGTGCCTTATCTTCTGGAACCGCTCGAAATCCAGGATTGGGCTCTCCAGGCGGATCATGCGGCAGTTCTCGCGGCTGTCCCTCAGGAGGTTGCCGTCGGTGCCCAGGTACACGTTGGTCGCCGTGACGACCTCCTCGCGCATCGCGTCGATGGGCGGGTTGGTGACCTGTGCGAACAACTCCTTGAAATAGTCGAAAAGCGGCTTGGGCCTGTCGGAAAGGACCGCGAGCGGGACGTCGATGCCCATGGACCCGATCGGCTCGGTGCCGCGGTCGGCCATATGGGTGATCGTATCGCTGACGTCCTCGTACGAGTACCCGAACGCCTTCTGCCGGAACAGGAGCTGCTCGCGCGAGAGCCGCTCCTCTATTACGTCGGGCATGTCGAGCCTGTCGGCGTACAGCAGTTCCTCCTTCAGCCACTGCCTGAAAGGGTGCTCGCCGGCGTAGCCTTCCTTGAGTTCGTCGTTGCTTATAATGCGCCCCTTGGCGGTGTCCACCGCGAGCATGTTGCCGGGCTGCAGCCGCCGTTTTTCCGCTATGTTCGCCGGGTCGATATCGATGACGCCCACTTCGGAGGCGAGGACCACATGGTCGTCCCTGGTGATGTAATAGCGCGAAGGACGCAGGCCGTTTCTATCCAAAACAGCGCCTAGAATCTCCCCGTCGCTGTAGATCACGGCGGCGGGTCCGTCCCACGGCTCCATCAGAATGGCGTTGTATTCAAGGTAGGCCCTGAGGCTGTCGGATATCCTCTCGTTATGTATCCACGGCTCGGGCACGGTCATCATCACGGCCTTGGGCAGTTCCCTGCCGGCCATCGTCAAAAACTCCAGCGTGTTGTCCAGTATCGCCGAGTCCGACCCTTCCGTGTTGATGATGGGCAGTATGCGCTTGAGGTCGCTCCCAAGCGTAGGCGAATCGAGCTTGCTCTGCCGCGCGTAGAGGCGGTTGATGTTCCCGCGCAGCGTGTTGATCTCGCCGTTGTGGATGATGTAGCGGTAGGGATGGGCCCGCTCCCAGCTCGGGAACGTGTTCGTGCTGTAGCGCGAGTGCACCAGCGCGATCGCGGTCTCGACGCGCGCGTTGGTCAGGTCCGGATAGAACCGCCTGATCTGCGACGCCATCAGCATGCCCTTATAAACGATCGTCCTGGCCGAGAGCGAGGAGAAATAAAACGTGTCCTTGGACAGCCTTTCGTCTTCAAGGACGGCGCTTTCCGTCACGCGCCGCAGGACATACAGCCTGCGCTCGAACTCGAGGGTCGTCAGGCCCTTTTGCGTATGCGAAACGAAAGGCTGCCATATGGAAGGCTTGCACTCAAACGCCGTCCTGCCCAGTTCCGAGGGATCGTGCGGGACCTCGCGCCAGAACAGGAACTCGAAGCCCTCCTGCCGCGCGATGCGCTCGAAGAATGTCTTCCCGTATCCGGCCATGTCCGGGTCCGCCGAAAGGAACAGCATGCCTGCCGCGTATTCGCCCGGGTCCGGCAGGATCACGCCGTGTTTTTGCGCCTCGATCACAAAGAACCGGTGCGGAAGCTGAAGGAGCATCCCCGCCCCGTCGCCCGTGTTCCTCTCCGCGCCGACCCCGCCCCTGTGTTCGAGGTTGACGAGGATGTCCAGCGCATCCACGACGACCTTATGGCTTTTTATTCCTTTTATGCTTGCGATTGCGCCGATCCCACAGGCGTCGTGTTCAAAATCCGGACGGTAGAGTCCCCTCGGCGTGTTGGCCTTCTTCATTCATATCCCCCGCTATCAGCAAAATACCCCCGCCGCCCAAAGACATGTTGGAATAGGGGCATAAATCCGCTTCCAATTTTGCAAGACGTCATTGCCTAACATGCAACATGTTACCAAAAAAAACACAAAAAATAAATACCGGAATTCGTTATTTATGAAAAAACCCCGTTAAATATTATGGATGAGCAGCAAAATTGTGACAGATTGTCGTTTTTTCGACAGCGCTAGGCCTGTTTTTTCGGCCCCGTCTTCCTGGGGCAGTCTCCGCCCCGGACGCACTCGTTCGCGTACGGGCATCCTGAACACATGGGCGCGTCCTTTTTCCGCCTTTTCAGTACGCCGCGGACCACGATGACCACCGTTAATACGATGATGACGCCCGCCACGATCCAGTCGATCCAGTTCATCATCAGCGCCTTCCTTCAGCTGAGCCCCAAAAGCCTCCCGCCCTGGAATATGATAAACGCCACGGTCCACGCGACCAGCGTCTGAAAGCCCACCGCCCCCAAGGCCCATTTCCAGGAGCCCATCTCGCGCACCATCGCCGAAAACGCCGCCACGCAGGGCAGGTACAGGGCCGTGAACGCCATAAACGCGTAGGCCGATAGCGGCGTGAACACGCCCTGCAGGACCGTGCTTAGCATGCCCGCTTCTGCCGCGTACAACACGGCCATCGTGCTTATCACCACTTCCTTGGCGGTAAACCCCGTCACCAGCGCCGTCGCCGCCTGCCACGTGCCGAACCCCAGCGGGATGAAGACGGGCGCGATCACCATGCCCACGTAGGCCAGAATCGACGTGGAGCTGTCCGCGACCATGCTGAGCGAAAAATCGAAGGATTGCAGGAACCATATCAGGACACTTGCAGCCAGGATCACCGTGAACGCGCGCTTCACGAAGCCGCGCGCCTTCTCCCACATGTGCAGGAGCACGCTTTTTAACGTGGGCAGGCGGTAGGTGGGCAGTTCGAGCACGAAAGGCGCCGGTTCGCCCCTGAGCACCGTCTTCTTGAGCACGAGCCCCGATACTACGGCTATAACCGCACCCAGCACATAAATCGAAAGCATCACGAGCGACTGGTCCCTCTGAAAAAACGCCGCCGTGAACACGGCATAGACGGGCACCTTGGCGCCGCAGGACATGAACGGCGTCAAAAAAATGGTCAGGCGGCGGTCGCGCTCGTTGTCCAGGGTCCGCGTCGCCATGATCGCGGGAACGCTGCAGCCAAACCCCATGATCATAGGGATGAACGAGCGGCCGGACAGCCCGAGGTGGCGCAGAAGCCGGTCCATCATGAACGCCGCGCGCGCCATGTACCCGCTGTCTTCGAGGACGGACAGGCACAAGAACAGCAGCAGTATCACCGGCATGAACGAGAGGATGGCGCTCACTCCCGCCAGCACGCCGTCCACGGCGAGCCCCGTCACCCAGGGGGACGCGCCCGCGTTTTCGAGCAGGCCGTCAATCAGCGAGACGCCGGAATCCAGCACCCAGGTGAAGCCCGTCCGCAGCGTCGAACCGATGAAGCCGAACGTGATCTCGAACACGAGGAACATGATGAGCAGGAATATCGGGTAGGCCCAGAACCTGTGGGTCAGCAGCGCGTCGATGCGGTCCGAGCGCGTAGGCTCGCCGTACGCGCGTTTGCGTTTCACGGCCCGCCCCACGACGCCGCCGATAAAATCATAGCGCGTGTCGGCGAGCAAAGCCTCGCGGTCCTGTCCGGCGTCCTTTTCCATCTTATGTACGATGTCTTCGATCAATGCGGTCTCGGAAGGATCGAGCCCGATCGCGTCGCGTACCAGCGCGTCCCCTTCCACCAGCTTGGTGGCAGTGTAACGCACCGGATATCTCCTGGTCCTCGCCTTGTCTTCCACCAGATGCGCTATGGCGTGCAGCGCCTTGTGCACGTCGCCCGAACAGATATCGTGTATGGGCGGGATCTGCCTCCTCTGCGCCACTTCCACGGCCCTTGCAAGGAGCCTGCCCGTGCCTTCGTTCCGGCTGGCCGAGATGGGCACCACCGGTACCCCCAGCTCGCTCTCGAGCCTGCGTATGTCGATGCTGTCCCCGAGGGCGCGCACCTCGTCCATCATGT
>DCTV01000038.1:1677-16987 GCA_002329665.1 Christensenella sp. UBA1431 | reverse complement strand
GTGTGGTTAAAATGCCGCTTTTAGACGGCATTTTTTACGCCAATCTGACGCACATGTCGTCAGATTGGATTGAAAGTGGGGGATTGCATCCCCCACACCCCCTGGTAGTAGGCTTTTTTGACAGTCTGGGGAAAGGCGCGGCAACGCGCCTTTCCTGCTGCAAACACAAAAATGCTTGAAGCGTAGCGAACCCGCTCGAGCAATCCCGATAAAGCCCTGCCGAAGCATCCTGCGAAGTCTTACCCGAACAACTCCCCGCAAAGCCGCAGCTTTGCGGGGAAGAGGAGGAGCAACTGGGGCCCCCGCGCGGCTTGCCGCGTGAGGTGGAGCGAAGCGTTGCGAGGAATCCCCGACGCTTGAAGCGCAAAGGGGATTCTGAGAGAAGCGAAGTTTGCTCCGACGAGTGAGAGAAGCGAAGTTTGCTCCGACGAGAAACTGATGTATAATAAAAAAATAAGACAACGCACCGGCTTGGGAGGGAAACGTCGTGGGCAATGAAAAGATTACGGTGACGATAGACGGAAAAGATTTTGAAACGGAAGCGGGCACGCGGCTCGACGCCTTGGTAAAACGGGCCGCGCCTTCTGATAACGGGCCGTATCTCGGCGCATGGGTGGACAATACGCTCACGGAACTCACCGGGCAGGTCACGCGCTCGTGCAGCGTGAGGTTCATAGACATCAAGGAAAAAGAGGGAAACCTGATGTATGCGCGGAGCCTGTGCTTCGTCTTCATCCGGGCGGCGCGCGGGCTTTTCCCCGGCGTGCGCGTCACGATCGAGCATTCGGTGAACGGCGGCGTCTACGCGGAGATACACGCGCCTACCAAACAAAGGGACATCGCGGCGCTCGAAGCGAAGATGCGCCAAATCGTCGAGGAGGACTCCGCGTTCGTGCGGCGCACGGTCACGAGGGAAGAGGCGATGGCGCTTTTCGAGAAGGACGGACAGATGGACAAGGTCCGCCTCCTCTCTTACAGGCCGTTCGACTATTTCAACCTCTACGAAAACGGGGGCATCGCGGACTATTTTTACGGGCTGATGGTGCCCTCGACGGGGTACCTGAAGCAGTTTAGGCTGTTCTCGTCCTATCCGGGCGTCATCATCTACTACCCGCGCTACGACAGGGACTACGCGCCTGATAAGTTCAGGAGGGAGCCCAAGCTCTCGGCCGTGTTCCGCGAGGCCAAACGCTGGGCGCGCATACTCAACTGCGAAAACGTCTGCGACCTGAACGACCTGGTCGACAGCGGCGGAATCAGCGATTTCATCCGCGTGAACGAAGCGCTGCACGAGAAGAAGATCATCGAGATCGCCGAGAACTGCTGCAAGGACGAGGGGAAGCGCCTGATCCTGATCGCAGGGCCTTCTTCGTCGGGCAAGACCACGTTCGCGCAGCGGCTGACGATCCACCTGCGCGTGCTGGGCAAGCGGCCCGTCTCCGTGTCGGTCGACAACTACTATAAATGCAGGGCGGACATACCGGCAGACGAGGACGGGAAACCGGACCTGGAGCACCTTAAGGCGATCGACGTAGAGCAATTAAACGAACAACTCCTCGGCCTGCTGCAGGGCGAGGAAGTGGCAATGCAGCGCTACGACTTCGCTTTGGGCAGGCACGTGCCGGGCAGGACGCTCAGGATAGAGCCGGACCAGCCTATCATCGTCGAGGGCATACACGGCCTGAATCCCGACCTGACCCCGCTGCTCCCCGACGACATGAAGTTCAGGATCTATGTCACAGCCCTGACCCAGCTGAACCTGGACGACCACAACCGTATCTCCAGCACGGACTGCAGGCTGATAAGGCGGCTGGTGCGCGATTCCAAGTTCCGCTCGTCCAGTGGGGAGAACACGCTGGATATGTGGAAGTCCGTAAAAAAGGGCGAGAAGCGGTTTATCTTCCCGTTCCACAGGGAGGCCGACATGATCTTCAACTCGATGCTCGTCTATGAGTTCGCCGTGCTCAAGAAGTACGCGCTGCCCCTCATCAACGCGGTGGACGCGCAGAGCCCGTATTTCAACGAGGCCGCGCGGCTGAGGAAGTTCCTCAACTACTTCATCTCGCTCAAGGACGAATCGGACGTCCCCACGACGTCCATACTGCGCGAATTCATCGGCAGCAGCTGTTTTATATACTGAAACAAACCGGAAACGTTAAGGAGGAATCATATGGTCAACCCCGTGGCCTTCAGCCTGTTCGGCGTCAGCGTGTACTGGTACGGCATCATCATCGCGTCCGCGATCGTCATCGGAGTCTGGCTCGCGATGCGCGAGTCCAGGCGCAGGGGCATAGACCCGGAAAACATCATCGACCTGTGCCTGTGGGCCGTGCCGTTCGCGGTCATCGGCGGGCGCCTGTTCTATGTGATCTTCACCTGGGATATGTTCAAGAACGACCCTATTAGCATCCTGTACATCTGGCACGGCGGGCTGGCGATCTACGGCGTGGTGATCGTGGGGGTGCTGGTGGTCTACCTGTTCTCCCGCCGCCGCAAGCTCGGGTTTGTCAACATGCTCGACATCCTCGCGCCCAGCCTCGTCCTCGGGCAGGCGATGGGCCGGTGGGGGAATTTCTTTAACCAGGAAGCGTACGGCAACGTCGTGACCGACCCGTCCATGCAGTGGTTCCCGTTCGCCGTATTCATAGAGAACTCGGGCGCGAATGGCGCGTGGCACCTGGCCACGTTCTTCTACGAGTCGATGTGGTGTTTCCTGGTGTTCGGCTTCCTCTACTGGTACCAGAAACGGCAGAAGCGGGCGGGGAACGTCATACTGTGGTACTTCCTCCTTTACGGGGTCGAACGCGCCTTCGTGGAAGGCCTCAGGACCGACAGCCTGTGGCTGGTCCCGGGCGTGGTGCGCGTCTCGCAGGCGCTGAGCATCCTCTTCGTGCTCGCGGCGGGGGCGCTGCTCATCTACAACAACTTCTACCGCAAAAAGCCGGTTTCCGAAAACGGGACGAAGCCGGACAACGCCTGAGCGTGCGCCGCCGGCTTCCCGCGGGCGTCCGCGGCGCGCGGGCACGTGGACCTACACGCCGCCGGCGATGTAGATTCTCATCTTGACAGCAAAGGCCGGGTGGGTTAGAATATTTCCCGAAGCGTTGTGGGGCTGTAGCTCAGTTGGCTAGAGTGCCTGACTGGCAGTCAGGAGGTCGAGAGTTCGAATCTCTTCAGCTCCACCATGAAAAACCCCGTAGGTATGCGGCCTATGGGGTTTTTTTGTTTCGCTATGGTATTCACCGTTATTCTTACGGGCTTCTGTACCCACATGTGCTGCGGCTGGTTTCCGGCGATAGCCTGCACATACCCGTCTTCATGCTTTAGATCCCTGCCGTTAACGTTTGTACCAAGAATGGTTAAGGAATCGTTAATAATATCCGGCGTATACTCTCTCGAAGAATTGTCGGACGAAGTTAATGTTATCGAAGAGTATTCCTTGACGCCGAGATAGCCAAGGACGTTCTTTAAAGACACGCCGTTCCATGTTTCCTCCAGGATGCTGCCGTCTTGTTGTGCCTTTTTTACAGTTATTGTCACCTTACCGAGTTTTTCGTAATCAATGCTGGTAAATACCGACGAATCGGCGCCCTTAACGCCGATAATCCATTTCGGTTCAACAATGACATCCCCGCAAGAACAAACGGATACTGTGATAAATAATAAAACGCAGAGTATTAAAGAGCGTTTTTTCATATTCAATATTCTCACCTTATATGTTTCAATTTACCTTATCGACGCATATGGGTTATGATCCGTTCCGCCAAATTATGAGCGTTTGGCATCTAATGAGGTTTCGTAAATCTGGCTTGTGTGGACTTCAAAGCGAATAACAACTTTAATAAGTAGAAGTTCCGCAGCCTCTTTAAGCATCCGCGCCCTGCCGGGAAACGGCGGACAGCGCGAGGCCTCCGGCAGGGGTGTCGCGCGTGATTTGCTGTATTTCCCGCCAAATTGGCGGCCAAGTTAAGCTCACTAACAGTTTACTAATGCACCGGAGTGAAGTATAATAGTGCCAGGCATTTTTTATTGAAAGGGATGAGCTTATGAAAAAGACGGTTTTGATCCTGACGATACTCTGTCTGGCGGTCGCGCTGTTCGCCGCCGGATGCACACCAGCGACCCCCGAGGCATCGGAAGCGCCGGAAGAGACGAAGGCTGCCGACACGTCCTGGGATGACATCAAGGAGAAGGGGTATTTCGTCCTGGGCCTCGACGACGCGTTCCCGCCTATGGGCTACAGGGACGAGGAAACGAACGAGATCGTCGGGTTCGACATCGACCTGGCCAAGGAAGCTGCCAAGCGCATGGGCGTCGAAGTGAAGTTACAGCCCGTCGTATGGGAGACGGTGACGCAGGAACTGAACAAGGGCACGATCGACGTGATATGGAACGGGTGCACGATCACCGAGGAACGCCTGGAGGTCATCGACTTCACGAAGCCGTACATGAACAACAAGCAGATCGTTGTCGTGTTGAAGGATTCGCCCTACCAGACGTTTGAAGACCTTGCGGGCAAGAAAATGGCCATCCAGGAAGGCTCTAGCGCGCAAAAAGCGCTGGACGCCAACAAGGAGTTCAAGGACAGCCTCACGGAAGTCGTCCCGTTCGGTGACAACACGAAGGCGTTCCTGGACCTGGACAGCAAACGCGTGGACTGCGTGGCCGTGGACATAGTCGTGTTCAACTACTACATCGCCAAGGGCACGGACAAGTACCGCATGCTGGACACCGCGCTGGGTGACGAACAGTACGGCATCGGCGTACGCAAGGATGACGACGCTTTCCAGGCCGAGCTGCAAAAAGCGCTCGACGAGATGTATGCGGACGGAACCGCCGCCGAGATCAGCGAAGAATGGTTCGGCAGCGATATCGTGAGCGACGTGAACGAATAGGGACCGCCCATAACCCACCGGATCGGAAGATAAGGCCTGGGCAGACCTGCCGGGCCTTATCCTTCGGTTTCATGGCAAAAGGAGTATTTGAAAAATGAAGCACCTCGACACTCTGCTTCTTACCATGCTGCAGGGGTCCGGCGTCACCCTCAGCCTCTTCGCGATCACGCTTATTGTCGCCCTGCCGCTGGGGTTCCTCCTCTCGCTTGGACGGCTTTCGAAATTCAAGCCCCTGTCGGGGTTCATCTGGTTCTATACGTGGGTGATGCGCGGCACGCCGCTGATGCTCCAGATACTCTTCATCTATTTTGGCCTGGATTTCCTCGGGATAAAGATCACGGACCGGTTCCTGGCCGCCGTGATCGCCTTCGTGCTCAATTACGCCGCGTATTTCGCGGAGATCTTCCGCGGAGGGATACAGTCCATCGGACGCGGGCAGTACGAAGCGTCCGACATGCTGGGCATGTCCTACGGCCAGACGATGATGCGCATCGTGCTGCCGCAGGCGTTCAGGCGCGTGCTGCCGCCGATCAGCAACGAAGTCATCACGCTGATCAAGGACACGGCGCTGGTCTATGTGATAGGGCTGCAGGACCTGATGAAAGTCGTGGACGGGCGTGCTATTACCACGCTCGATCCAACGCCTTACCTGTTCGCGGCGGTGTTCTACCTTTTCTTCACGTTCGTGCTGACGCTGGGCCTGAGCGCGCTGGAAAAGAGATTCGCTTACTACGAGGGTTGATTATGGGAAAATCCATGTTGCAGGCCAAAAACATTCAAAAGCGTTTCAACGGTCCGGAGGTATTGCGGGGCATTGACCTCACGCTTTCGGAAGGCGAGGTCCTCGCGGTCATCGGGCCTTCCGGCTCGGGGAAGAGCACGCTGCTTCGCTGCCTGGTCCGGCTCGAGCGCATCGACGGCGGCGAGATCGTCTTAAAGGGCGACACGATGGTATCCACGGACGAGAAGGGCGCGGTCCGCTACGCGCCGGAATCGGCGATACGCACCATGCGCAGGAAGCTGGGCATGGTCTTCCAGGACTTCAACCTCTTCCCGCACCTGAGCGTGACCGAGAACCTCGCGCTCGCGCCCGTGCGTGTGCTCAAGAAGGACAGGCGGGCGGCGGTGGAAAAGGCGCACGCGCTGCTTCACAAAGTGGGGCTGGCCGACAAGAAGAAAAGCTACCCCCACGAGCTTTCGGGGGGGCAGAAACAGCGCGTGGCCATCGCGCGCGCCCTCGCGATGGAGCCGGACATCCTGTGCTTCGACGAGCCGACGTCGGCGCTCGACCCGGAGCTCACCGGCGAGGTGCTCAAGGTCATACAGGACCTCGCGGCCGAAAACATGACGATGATCGTCGTGACGCACGAAATGGGCTTCGCGCGCGAAGTGGCCGACCGCGTGGTCTTCATGGACGACGGGAAGATCGTCGAAGAGGGCGACCCGAAGGACGTGCTGCTCCATCCGAAGACGCAGCGGATGAAGGATTTCCTTGCGCAAGTGCTTCACATGCGTTAACATGTAACCGCAAACAAATATTTTGGTGGTGACGATGAAAAGCTATAGGAAGGAACTCACATTCAACATCCCCAGGCGGCGCGCGCTCGTTAACATCACGCCGCAGGTCACGGAAGCCCTCAGGGAGAGCGGCGTCAAAGAGGGCCTGCTCCTGTGCAACGCCATGCACATCACCGCCAGCGTTTTCATCAACGACGACGAGAGCGGGCTTCACGCGGACTTCGAGCGGTGGCTCGAAAAGCTCGCGCCCGAAAAGCCCTACGACCAGTACGCGCACAACGGGTTCGAGGACAACGCGGACGCGCACCTGAAACGGACCGTGATGGGGCGCGAGGTGGTCGTGGCGGTGACCGGCGGGAAGCTGGATTTCGGCCGGTGGGAACAGATATTCTACGGGGAATTCGACGGGAAGCGGCCCAAACGCGTGCTGATAAAGATCGTCGGGGAATGATGTGTCCTTAGCCGGCACGCCCGGATTGCCGGGCTTTACACAGCATAGATTTACATCATCGATTTCTAAGGAGGCAAACCCATGAGAAAGATCGGTATTCTGACGGGGGGCGGAGACTGCCCTGGGCTCAACGCCGTGATCCGAGGCGTCGTCGAGCAGTGCGCCAAGGCGGGGATCGAGGTCTACGGCCTTTCACAGGGCTGGAAAGGCGCGCTCACCGGCGAGGGGAAATGGCTCACGCCTGACGATGTGGAGGGCATCCAGACCAGGGGCGGCNNCATGAAGATCGAGAACGGCCCCGAAAAAGTCCGTTCAACGATGGAGAAGCTGGGGCTCGAGGGTATCGTGGCCATAGGCGGCGACGACACGCTCGGCGTCGCGAACAAGCTGACCAAAATGGGCATGAAGATGGTCGGCGTCCCCAAAACCATCGACAACGACCTGTCCTGCACCGATTACACGTTCGGCTTCGATACCTCGGCCAACGTCGCGATGGAGTTGATAGACCGCCTGCACACGACGGCCGAGTCGCATAACCGCTGCTTCGTCGTGGAGATCATGGGCCGGCACACCGGATGGATCGCCATCCAGGCGGGACTGGCGGCCAACGCGCACCTGATCCTGATTCCCGAGTTCCCCAAGACAATCGACGAGATCTGCGACGTGCTCATCAAGCGCAGGNNTACTCGATCGTCGCCGTCGCGGAGGGCTTCGAGCTCGGGGGCAGCGAAGGAGAGGTCGAACTCGACGCTTTCGGGAACAAGCTGCTGGTCCAGAAAGAGATCGGCAAGACCCTGGCGAGCATGATCGAGAAGCGGACGGGGCTGGAGACCCGCTCCGTCGTATTCGGGCATACGGTGCGCGGCGGGGCGCCTTCGGCGTTCGACCGGATCCTCGGCACGAAGATGGGCATAAAGGCCGGAGAACTGGTTATAAACGGCGACTACGGCAACATGGTCGCGCTCTCGGGCACCGAGATCGTCGTGGCTGACCTTGACAAGGCCGTGACGGAGCGCAAGGAAGTGGACAGGGCGTTCTACGACATAGCGGAACTTTATTCGAAATAGGCCCGCAATATTTTTAGGCGCAAACCAAAGGTTTGCGCCGGTTTTTTATCAGGAGTCCCGCTTAGGCGCCTTTATGCTAATATCGTTTGCGTCGGATTTTCGGGGCGGGNNCGGGACCCATAATCCCCCGGTCGCTAAGCGACAGGGGGATTATGGGTTAAGCGAAGTTTGCACCGACGTTTTGCGGCGCGATTTTTTGTTGGCGTTTACTTCCGAAAAGGCCTGAAATTTGCGAAAGATATAGTATAATGGCAGTGAACGGAGGGAAACCCATGAAGGTACGTAAAGCGATCATACCGGCGGCCGGGCTGGGAACGCGGTTTTTGCCGGCGACGAAGGCGCAGCCCAAGGAGATGCTGCCCATCGTGGACAAGCCCACGATCCAGTATATCGTGGAGGAGGCCATCGCGTCGGGCATAGAGGACATCCTCATCGTGACCGGCCGCGGCAAGCGCGCAATCGAAGACCATTTCGACAAGTCGTTCGAACTGGAGCACGAACTGAGCGCCAAGAACAAGACGGAACTATTGAACCTCGTCGAGGACATATCGAACCTGGTGGACATCCATTACATACGGCAGAAAGAGCCCAGGGGCCTGGGGCACGCGATACACTGCGCGCGCACCTTCATCGGGAACGAACCGTTCGGCGTGCTTCTCGGCGACGACGTGGTGTGGTCGAAGAACCCGGCGCTCGGGCAGCTCATAGACGTGTTCGGCAGGGTCGGGGGGAGCGTGCTGGGGGTCCAGGAAGTGGCCGCGGAAGACGTGAGCAAGTACGGCATCGTCCAGCCGGAGGAAACGCCAATAAACTGCGAAGGGCGGCTGTGCCGGGTGCGGGACCTCGTCGAGAAGCCGCCCGTCGGCGCGGCGCCGTCGCGCTTCGCCATACTGGGGCGCTACGTCATCATGCCCGAGATATTCGACTACCTCGGACGGACGGAGGCGGGTGCCGGCGGCGAGATCCAGCTCACCGACGCGCTGCGCGCGATGGCGAAGGACCAGGACATGTACAGCTACATCTTCGAGGGAGAGCGGTACGACGTAGGCGACAAAATGGGGTTTTTGCGCGCGACCGTCGAGTTCGCGCTTCGCCGCGACGACCTGAAAACCGAGTTTTCGAACTACCTCAGGGACGTACAGAAAGACCCGCGATTTTTCGGCGAGGACAGGGTATGAGCAGGATCAGGGACGCGTCGCTGGCGCCGGAGGGCGAGCGCAAGATCGAATGGGTGAAAAGCTATATGCCGCTGTTGAACCGGCTGGAATGCGAGTTTGGGGAGACCCGGCCGCTATCCGGTCTCAACGTGTCGGTATCCGTGCACCTCGAGGCCAAGACGGCGTATCTGTGCAGGGTGCTCCGCGCGGCCGGGGCCAACGTCTTCGCGACGGGCTCCAACCCGTTTTCCACGCAGGACGACGTCGCCGCCGCGCTCGCGCAGGGCGGAGTTAACGTCTTCGCGTGGCACGGGGCGACGCCGGAGGAATACGAGGCGCACCTTGTCGAGGCGCTCTCCTGCGCGCCGCACCTCGTCATCGACGACGGCGGCGACTTCGTCCGCCTGCTGCACGGCCGCCGCGCGGAGCTCTCGCGAAACCTCACGGGCGGCTGCGAGGAAACGACCACCGGCGTGCTCCGCCTTCGCGCGCGCGAGCGCGAGGGCACGCTGAGGTTCCCGATGATCGCCGTGAACGACGCGTACTGCAAATACCTTTTCGACAACCGCTACGGCACCGGGCAGTCCGTGTGGGACGGCGTCATGCGGACCACGAACCTCGTCGTCGCGGGAAAGACAGTGGTCGTGGCCGGCTACGGCTGGTGCGGCCGCGGCGTGGCGTCGCGCGGCAGGGGCCTCGGGGCGCGCGTGATCGTGACCGAGGTGGACCCCGTGAGCGCGATCGAGGCCGTGATGGACGGGTTCGAGGTATGTTCGATGGACGAGGCCGCGCCTTTGGGGGACGTCTTCATCACGGTCACCGGCTGCCGCGACGTGATCACCGCCCGCCATTTCGAGCGCATGAAGGACGGCGTCCTGCTGGCCAACGCGGGGCATTTCGACGTGGAAGTGAGCAAGACGGACCTCGAAGCGCTCAGCACGAAGACCGTCGAGCGGCGAAGGAACGTGCGCGGCTACGTGATGCGCGACGGGCGCGTGCTCAACCTGTTGGCCCAGGGGAGGCTGGTCAACCTCGCCTCGGGAGACGGGCACCCCGCCGAGATCATGGACATGAGCTTCGCGCTCCAGCTTTTGTGCGCGGTGTACGTCGCAGAGAACGCGGGGGCGCTGGAAAACAGGGTCTATAAAGTGCCGGAGGCCGTCGACAGGCGGGTCGCCGTGATGAAGCTCGATGCGCTGGGCGTTCGGATCGATGCGCTGACCGGGGGGCAGCGGGCCTATCTTCTGGGCAGCGGAGGGGAATGAGCCTTGAAACGCACGATTATCAGGAACTGCATGCTGTTGGACGATGGCGCGGAACACGGGGTCATCTCAGGCGCCTGCGTCGCGGTGGAGGACGGGCGCATCGCCTACGCCGGGCCCGAGGACGCATACCGGCCGGAAGAAGGGCCGTCGGACACGCTCGACGCATGCGGGGCGCTGGCGCTCCCCGGCCTCATCAACGCGCACACCCACGTGGCGATGGCGCTGTTCCGGTCCGCCGCCAACGACCTCCCGCTGCAAGAGTGGCTCAATGACCGCATATGGCCTCTCGAAGCCAGGCTCGACGGCGAGGCGGTCTACTGGGGGACGATGCTGGGGATCGCGGAGATGCTCGCAAACGGCGTCACGGCGTTTTCGGAGATGTACTTTTTCATGGACGACATCGCGCGGGCGGCCGAGGCGGGCGGCATGCGCGCATCCCTCTACCGCGCCGTGGTAGGCCTTTACGGCGACGGCGGCCGCATCGCCGACGCGGTGCGCGTCCATCGCGACTGGGACGGCGCGGGCGGCGGGCGGATCAGGGTCGGCCTGGGGCCGCACGCGGAGTACACCTGCTCGACAGCGGTGCTGCGAAGCTGCGCCGAGCGCGCGAAGGAGATGGGCTGCGGCCTGCACATCCACGTCTCCGAGACGCGGCGGGAGCACGAGGAATGCAAGGAGCGCCACGGGATGACACCCGCAAAACTGCTAAAAAGCCTCGGGTTGTTCGACGTCCCCTGCCTGCTCGCGCACGGCGTGGCGCTCGAAGAGGGGGACATCCAACTGATCGCGCGCAGCGGGCAGGTACTCGCGCACTGCCCGGGGAGCAACCTCATCCTCGCAAGCGGCGTCGCGCCGGTGAAACGGATGCTGGACGCGGGCGTGACGGTCGCGCTGGGCACGGACGGGGCGGCGAGCAACAACAACCTCGACGTCTGGCAGGAGATGTACCTCGCCGCCGTGCTGCAAAAAGGCGTTTTGAAGGACGCGACGGCCGTGACGGCGGCGCAGGCGCTCGCGATGGCGGCCGAGGGCGGCGCGAAGGCGCTGGGCTGCGACGGCTCGATCGGCGCCCTTCGGCCGGGCACGCGCGCCGACCTGATATTGGTAGACACGGACCGCCCGCATTACTGGCCGCTCACCGACATGAAGCGGCATCTCGTGTACAGCGGCGGGGCGCGGGACGTGGTGCTGACCATGGTCGACGGGGAAGTACTGTATGATCGCGGCGAATATCCGAAGCTGGACATAAAGCGGGTGCGCGCGAAGGCCGCCGAGGCCGCGGCCAGGCTTTTTGGGGGATGAAACGCCGGGACTCCCTTGCTTATAGCCGGCACTGCGCATATACATAGAATACGGAAGCCGATGAAAGGTTGTCGCGGCAGAAAAAAATGTTGATTATTTAAACGAAAAGGTTTATAATTAAAGTCAAAGAAAGTCAATACCTGGAAGGTGAGAGCATGTCCGCGCTGTGCAACAGTATCGAAGCGTTCATAAAGTCGCTGATGACGGAGAACGACGACGAACTGGAACTGCAGAGAAACGAACTGGCGCAGTATTTCAATTGCGCGCCTTCACATATCAACTACGTCCTATCCACGCGGTTTACGCTCGAACGCGGCTACGCGGTGCAGAGCAAGCGCGGGGGCGGCGGATTCATACGCATCGTCCGCATCGACATCGACGAGGACGAAGCCTTATATTCGCTGCTGACCGGGCGCATAGGGGATACGATGGACGAAAGGAGCGCGAACGCCGTCATCGGCGAACTCCGGTCCTGCGACGTGATCAGCGCGCGCGAAGCGGCGCTGATGAAGGCGAGCGTGAGCGACAAGGCGATCGCGGCGCCGGTTTCCGTCAGGGACGCGGTGCGCGCAAGGTGCCTCAAGTACCAGGTTGCGGCATTAATCAGGGTGAGAAAGGAGGGGCTGGCATGATTCTATGTGACGAGTGCAAACATAATCCTGCGACGATACACAGGACGATCATAAGCAACGGCGTGAAGAAGGAACAGCGGCTTTGCGCGGTATGCGCGGCCCAGTACGGATACAGCGTGAGCTTTCCGACCTCATCCATCAACAACATCCTCAGCGGACTCTTCAACATCGGCCAGAATAAGCCGGAGGAGACGCCGGACAGGAAGTGCAGCCGCTGCGGGCGCAGCCTCGATACGATCAAGAAGACGGGCAAGATAGGCTGCGGCGCGTGCTACAGGGACTTTTCAGAGGAGCTGGAGCCGGTGCTCAGGCGGGTGCAGGGGCAGATGGAACATAAAGGCGGGATCCCGGAAACGCTCAGCGAAGAGTACAAGCGCAACCGGGAGATCGTGAGGCTCAAGAAGGAACTCGACGAGGCCGTGGAGCGCGAGCACTACGAACAGGCCGCGGAGTTGAGGGACAGGATCGCGGAACTCAAGAATGAAACCGTTTGAAGGAGAGGCGCAGGGTTTGATGGCGTACTGGTTCGAGAGTCCGGGGGAACAGGACGATATCGTGATCTCCAGCCGCGTCAGGCTGGCGAGGAACTTCGATACGCTTTATTTCCCGAGCATGATGGACCGTTCGGGCGCACTGGAGATCATGCGCACGGTGCGGGGCGTGCTGGAGCAAGCGGGCGAAGCGTACACCGTCCTGTCCATAGACGGCCTTTCGGACGCAGACAGGCTCGAACTCGTCGAGCAGCACCTCATCAGCCCGGCGCTGATGAAGCAGGCGGACGGCGCGGTGCTTATTAGCGCCGACAAGCGCATCAGCATCATGCTCAACGAGGAGGACCACATCCGCATCCAGTGCATACTCGCGGGGCTGCGGCTCAAAGAGGCTGAATCTTCGGTGATGGAAGTCGAGAAGCACCTGCAAAAGGGCATCGCCTTCGCCTTCGACGAGAAGCTCGGGTACCTTACCTCCTGTCCGACAAACGTCGGCACGGGCATGCGGGCGTCCGTGATGCTGCACCTGCCCGCCCTCACGGCGACCGGTTACATCACCGGGCTGCTGAAGACGGTGGGCGAGTATGGTCTCACGGTCAGGGGGCTCTACGGCGAGGGAAGCCACGCCGTCGCCCACATATACCAGCTGTCCAACCAGGTCACGCTCGGGCTTTCGGAGTCGGAGATCACGGACAAAATACTATCGAGCGCCCGGCAGATCATCGGCGACGAGCGCGAAGCCAGGCGGCTGTACATGGCGTCCGACGGACGCGTGGAACTCGAGGATAAGCTCATGCGATCCTACGGCGTCGCGGCCAACGCAAGGCGGCTGACGGCCGGGGAGTTCATGTCGCTGCTTTCCGACATCAAGCTCGCGCTGAGCCTGGGGCTCATCGACGGGTTAGGGCACGTGACGCTCCACCGGCTCCTCATCGAGGCGCAGCCTGCGTCGCTTAGGAAGCGCGCGGGCAGGGATCTTACGCTCTACGAGAGGGACGTACTTCGCGCGGACGTCGTGCGCGGGGCGCTCAGGCATTGATTCGTACCTACTAACATCCGAATGGGGTGCTTTGATTGATAGACCAGGCCAGATTCACAGGCGTAGTGAAAAGGGTGCTTGACGAGGCGGAGGAACAGGCGCGGATGCTGGGGTACAACTACATCGGCACCGAGCATGTCCTGCTCGGCCTCCTGAGCATCGAGGACTCGACGGTGTCCAGGACCCTTCGGTCCGAGTGCATCACGCGCGAGCGCGTGATCGAAGGGATCGAGCGGATCGTGGGCCCCGGCGACAATATGTTTACGCCCGCGTTCGGATACTCGCGCTGCGTGCGCAGGGTCATGGAAAACAGCCAGATCCAGGCCGAAATGCTGGGCGCCGAGGCGGTCGGGACCGAACACCTGCTGCTGGCCATGCTCGGCGAGCACGAATGCGCCGTGCGGCAGATACTGGCGGGGCTGGGAGTGGACATCGAGTCGCTGGAAAAATCGCTTACGGGGATGCGGCCGAGGGACCCGAAGGCGGCCGCCGCGATGACGCGGCCGAGGGAGTTCGTGCCCACGCCTACCATCGACCTCTACAGCAGGGACCTGACCAGGGCGGCGGTGGAGGGCGCGCTCGACCCCGTGATCGGGCGTAAGACCGAGATCCAGCGGATCATGCAGATACTGGGCCGTCGCACGAAGAACAACCCGGTACTCGTCGGGGATCCGGGGGTGGGCAAGTCCGCGATCGTCGAAGGCCTCGCGCAGCGGATCGCGTCCGGCCGCGTGCCGGAGATGCTCTCGGGCAAGCGCCTGGTCACGCTCGACCTCGCGGCGATGGTGGCCGGGTCGAAGTACCGCGGCGAGTTCGAGGANNCTGCACACGATCATCGGCGCGGGCAGTTCCGAAGGCGCGATGGACGCGGCCAACATCCTCAAACCGGCCCTGGCCCGCGGCGAGATACAGATCATCGGCGCGACCTCGGCGGAGGAGTACAGCAAGCACGTGGAAAAGGACGCCGCGCTCGAACGCCGTTTCCAGCCGGTCAAGGTCGACGAGCCGGACACGGAGGAGACGCTAAAAATCCTCAGGGGCCTTAGCGCGCATTATGAAGCGCACCACGGCGTGACCATCCGGGACGAGGCGATCGTAGCGGCGGTCGAGCTATCGGGCCGGTATATCAGCGACAGGCGCTGGCCCGACAAGGCGATCGATCTGATCGACGAGGCGGCCTCGCGCGTGCGGCTCAGGGGCTTTTTGCACGGGAGCAGCGTTCAGGAGATCGAAGACGGGCTCGAGGACGTGCTCGCGCGCAAGCAGAAGGCCGTCGAGGCCCAGGCGTACGAACTCGCCGCGAGCATAAGGGACGAGGAACAGGCGCTGCACGACAGGATCAGGGAACTCGAAAGCGACTGGGAGAAGCACCGTTTTGAGGAAGACGCCGAGGTGACGAAGGAGGACATCGCCAGAGTCGTGGCGCAGTGGACGTCCGTGCCGGTGACCAAGCTCACCGAGGACGAAAACAGGCGCCTGATGCGGCTCGAAGA
>DCTV01000038.1:0-1671 GCA_002329665.1 Christensenella sp. UBA1431 | reverse complement strand
CCCAGGCGCCCGATCGGGTCGTTCATCTTCCTCGGGCCCACCGGCGTGGGGAAGACGGAGCTTTCTAAGGCCCTGTCCGAAGCAATGTTCGGCGAGGAGGACGCGATGGTGCGCCTCGACATGTCGGAGTACATGGAAAGGCATTCGGTGGCCAAACTGGTCGGGTCGCCGCCGGGCTACATCGGCTACGACGAGGGCGGCCAGCTCACCGAGCAAATCCGGAGGCGCCCCTATTCCGTGGTGCTGTTCGACGAGATCGAGAAGGCGCACCCCGACGTGTTCAACATCCTGCTCCAGATCATGGAGGACGGCAGGCTGACCGATTCGAAGGGGCGCAGGGTAGACTTCAAGAACACCGTGCTGATCATGACCTCCAACGTAGGCGCGCATAACACGGAGATCCAGGAAATCCTGGGGTTAAACGATGAGGGCGGCTACAAGGGCGAAAACTTCGAAACCGCCAGGGAGATGCTGCTGGACGAACTGAAAAAAACGTTCCGCCCGGAGTTCCTCAACCGCGTGGACGAAATCATCGTGTTCCATCCGCTAGGCGAGGAACACACGCGCCGGATCGCCGACCTGATGCTCGCAGGCGTGGTCAGGCGCCTGCGGCAGCAGGACATCCACGTCGAAGTGCTCCCCGGGGCGCGGGATTTCCTCGCGAAGGCGGGGCACAACCCCGTGTACGGCGCGCGCCCGATGCGAAGGGTCATCCGGCAAAAGCTCGAGGACGCGCTTTCCGAGGCCATCATCACGGGACGCATCAAGAGCGGCGAGCACGTGGAGGCGTATGTAAAAGACGGGGAGATATGCTTTGCAAAACGCTGGCGCGGCAGCGGCGGCAGGCCATAACACCAAAGAACGAGGTGAAAGATATGAACTTTTTCGATAGATTTACGGAGGGAGCGCAGAAGGCGCTTCGCTCGGCGCAGGAGCACGCGCGGGCGCTGGGGCACAATTACGTGGGCACCGAGCACCTGCTGCTGGGGCTCCTGGCCGTCACGGAGAGCCAGGCCGCCAAAATCCTCCATTCCATAAACATAGACACGCGGCGCGTCGTGGAAAGGATCGAGAAGATCATCGGCAGGGGCGAATACAAGTTCGACGAGTCGTTCGACTTCACGCCGCGGTCCAAGAAAACGATCGAGCTGAGCATACACGAGGCGAAGAACGGCGGCCACAACTACGTCGGGACCGAGCACCTGCTGCTCGCGCTGATCCGCGAACAGGACAGCGTCGCTGTGCGCATACTCATGCAGCTCGGCGCGCACCTGCCGACCATCGAGGAAGCGGTGGCGACCGGCGCCGGCAAGGAAAAAGGCGAAGCGGCCAAGGGCAGGCGCGCCTCCGCGAAAGTGGATACGCCCACGCTCGACCAGTTCGGCAGGGACCTGACGAAAATGGCCAAGGACGGCGAACTCGATCCCGTAATCGGCAGGAACGTGGAGATCGAGCGCATCGTACAGATACTCAGCCGGCGCACCAAGAACAACCCCGTGCTCATCGGCGACCCCGGCGTGGGAAAATCCGCCGTCGCCGAGGGCCTTGCCCAGTGCATCGTCGACGGGACGATCCCCGAGATACTCAAGGACAGGCGCGTCATCACGCTGGACATGGCGGGCATGGTCGCGGGCACGAAATACCGCGGCGAGTTCGAGTAACGCGTGAAGA
>DCTV01000030.1 GCA_002329665.1 Christensenella sp. UBA1431 | reverse complement strand
CGCAGGTGCCGGTGTCGGCGGTTCATACGTTTCGTACGGCAGGGAGGGCTGGTCGTACGAAGGTTCCGTAGGGGCGGGGATGTACGGCGAAGCGGACGGGGAGGCCGGGATGTACGGCGAAGCGGACGGCGAGGGGGCGGGCGTCAGCCAGGGCGTGAGGAAGGGGGGCGCGGTCTGCCTGGGTTCCGTCCCCCGTATGAAGTATTCCTCGAAGGTGCCGGACGAACTTAACGGGTAGGCCAGCCGGAGCGTCGCGGCGTCGAGCGTGACTCTGACGACGTTGTCGGGCACGGTGAAGGAGGGGCCGCCGTCGGGGTACGCCCCGGTGAAGATGTGCAAGAGGAGCTTTGCGGGGCCGGAACCGCCGGTCACGCTCCTAAGAAGGCAGTGCGCCGCGTCGGTGTTGTCAAACCCCATCCAGGCGCAGGCGATGTAGTCCGGGTTATATGCGACGGCCCAGGCGTCCGTGTTGCCCGCGCCGCCTTCGTAGTCGGTGGTGCCCGTCTTGCACGAGAGCGGGACGTCCTTTATGTTCAGGCGCGTGGCCGTCCCCCATTTGACGGCGGAGCGGAGCATGTCGGTGAGAAGGAACGCGTTGCCCGCGTCCATGACCTGTTTCGGCGCATTTCGGCGCTCATAGAGCGTGTTGCCCTCGCGGTCCAAAATCCTCAGGATGCACGAGGGATCAGTGTACGTCCCGCCGTTCGCCAAAGGCTGGTAGGCCGCGCACAGCCCCAGCGGGGACACGCCTTTATGGAACCCGCCCAGGGCCAGGGACAGGCCGTTGTCCTCGCCGGTGAAGCCGATCCCGACTTTCGAGGCGAAATGCTTCCCCGTGTCCACGCCGATGTCGTCGAGTATGGCGACGGCGGGCACGTTGAGCGAGCGCGCCACGGCTTCCCTGAGGGTCACGGTCCCGTTGTACTTGTTCCCGTAGTTGCTCGGCGCGTAGCCTCCGAACGAAGCCGGTTGGTCGTTTAGCAGCGTGGTGGTGGTGTAGTTGCCGTATTCGAGCGCCGGGGCGAACACCATCACGGGCTTGATGGCGGACCCCGGCTGGCGCTGCATCTGCACGGCCCTGTTCAGGCCGTGCGTGTCCTGGTCGCGGCCGCCTAAGATTGCCGCGATGCCGCCGGTTTTGGCGTCGAGCACCACGATTGCGCCCTGTACCTTTGTGCCGTCGGCGGCGTTTTCTGGGAAGAGCGAGCCGTCGGAGGCGGCTTCCTCTGCGAGCCGCTGTATCCTAGAATCCATCGTCGTGTAGATCCGGCAGCCCGAGGTCATGATCTCGTCGCGGTCCATGTTCAGGATGCCGCAGGCTTCTTCGACCGCGTAGTTCACGAAATACCCCTGCGAAGGCAGGGTCTCGGCCTCCGGGGCGAGCACGAGCGGCTTTTTGGCCGCTTCCTCTTCCTCAGCCGCCGTGATGTGCCCGTATCTGACCATCAGCGAGAGCACGAGGTTTCGCCTGTTAACGGCGGCTTCGGGATCGATATGCGGCGCGTAGTTGCTGGGGGATTTCAGCACCCCGGCGAGCATGGCGCCCTCGTCGAGGGTGAGTTCGCTCGCGGACTTGCCGAAATAGACCATGCTCGCTGCTTCGACTCCGTAGGCCCCATGCCCGAAATACACGCAATTGAGGTACATTTCGAGGATCTCGTCCTTCGTGTACATTTTTTCGAGCTTGAGCGCGAGGAGCGCCTCCTGGAGCTTCCTCGAAATCGTCTTTTCGGGGCTCAGGTGCGTGAGCTTTATAAGCTGCTGCGTGATGGTGCTCGCGCCCTCCTTGATCCTCCCCGACCTGACGTCCGCCCACAGCGCCCCGAAGATGCGGCGGATGTCGACGCCGCTGTGTTCGTAGAAGCGCGCGTCCTCCGCCGATATGAACGCTTTTCGGACGTGGTCGGGCACTTTTTCGAGCGGGATGTCGATGCGGTTTATAATCCCGTGCACACCCGCGCAAAGCGTCCCCTCGCCGTCGTAGACCAGCAGCGTCTGGTCCATGTTCTCAAGGACGCTTATGTCCAGTTTCTGCCAGTTTTCTATGCCGGCTATGTATGAAATCATGAATACCAGGAAGAATAGTATTAATACGAGCATACAGAATGAAACCGTGCGCAGGACACGCAGCCACTTTGCCCGCTTTTTGGGTTTTTCCTGTATATCTGACATGCGCTCACCGTCTTACACCGTTAAAATTTATCCTGCCCATTGCCTGTTTGCGATAAAGCAGGCGGATTCGACCAATTGCTTCAAAAAAAGACATATTACACCAGGTATTCGAGAGAGGAACCCGTAAAAACGTTCGTGAATCATGACCAGGGGGAAAGGAGGGGCACGCATGGTTCTGAAGAACAGGAGGCAGGGCAGCCGTCTTACCGTCCATCTGTCCGGGGAACTGGACCACCATTGCGCGAAAAAGGTCCGCCAGGAGATGGACAGGCTGCTTGCGGATACGGCCATCAAGGAACTGGTGCTGGATCTGCGGGGCCTGGAGTTCATGGACTCTTCGGGCATCGGAGTGCTGATGGGGCGGTACCGGACTCTGTCCAAACGCGGGGGGAAGATGCGGGTGCGCAACCTGAGCGGGCAGGTGGAGCGTGTGTTCAACGTATCCGGACTCTACCGCATCATAGATATGTAAGCCTTAATTTTTTGACCATATTGGGAGGTACGAAGGTATGGCACAGAACGAAATGGCGATGCAGTTCGACAGCCGCTCCAGCAACGAGGGGTTTGCGCGCGTGGTGGCGGGGGCGTTCGCGCTGCAATTAAACCCGACGCTGGAGGAACTCTCGGACATAAAGACGGCGGTGTCCGAAGCGGTGACCAACGCGATCATCCACGGGTACCCGGGCCGGATCGGCCGCGTCGAGATGCGGGCGCGCATCGACGGGCGGGTCTTCGAGGTCATTATCGCGGACCGGGGCGTCGGCATCGAGGACGTCGCGAAGGCGCGCGAGCCGCTGTTTACGACGGGGTACGGCGCGGAACGTTCGGGCATGGGCTTTACGATGATGGAGACGTTCATGGACGAACTCGAGGTCGAATCCGCGCCGGGGCAGGGCACCACCGTGCGCATGCTTAAGCGCATAGGCAGGGAAAAGGACCCGGAAAAGGTACGATGAACGATCGATTGTTAACGCATGAAGAACTGCTCGACCTCATCCGGCGCATGCGGGAGGGAGACGAGGCCGCGCACGAGGAGCTGGTGGCGCGCAACACCGGACTGGTCAAAAGCATCGTCAAGCGCTTCCTTGGACGGGGCGTCGATTACGAGGACCTGTACCAGATAGGGTGCATGGGCCTTATCAAGGCTCTGCACAACTACGACCCTTCGTATAACGTGCGTTTTTCGACCTACGCAGTGCCCATGGTCGCCGGCGAGATCAAGCGTTACCTCAGGGACGACGGCATGATCAAGGTATCCCGCACGATGAAGGAGCTCGCCCAGCGCGCCATGGCCGCCGCCGAAAGCATTTGCCGCGAATCGTCGGAAGAGCCGACCATCGACGAGATCGCAGAAGCGGTGGGCGCGTCGGCCGGCGACGTGCTGCTCGCCCTAGAAGCCGCACGCGCGCACCTTTCCCTGTTCGAGCCGTCGCTGGACGAACGCGGCGACGAAGGCCCCCTTAGGATCGAGCGGATAGAACAGGGCGAGGAGAACGTCGAGCTGGTGGACAGGATCATGCTGGGTCAGATACTCGACCAGCTCGACCCGAGCGAGCGCAAGCTGATCGTGCTGCGCTATTTCAGGGAGACGACGCAGAGCGAGATCGCCCGGGAGATGGGCGTTTCGCAGGTGCAGGTCTCGCGGATGGAATCGCGGATCATACGGAAGCTCCGCGAGGCCATGCGCCAGTGAGTCTGCCCGGGAAACACTGCAATGCTTAAAAAATGAATAATGCCCCTCAGGCAGAAGAGGCGGCTTTTTTATTGCCCGGCGCGATTTCAAATATTTTGGAGAAAATGCAAAAGCGGCGCCTGAAGTTATTGTGTTTTCGGTCTTTTTAAGATAAAATATGCAACAAATGGGCAAATTCCACACATGGGCGTGGGATATAGTTTATAAACCAAATGGAGGGATGCTTAGATGGCACACAAATACGTTTACCTTTTCAGCGAAGGCAATGCCGGAATGCGCAATCTGTTGGGCGGCAAGGGCTCCGGTCTTGCCGAGATGACGCGTATCGGGCTGCCCGTTCCCCAGGGCTTCACGATCACGACGGAAGCCTGTACGCGCTATTATGAGGACGGCAAGAAAATCGGAGAAGATATCATAGAACAGATCGAGGCCGCCCTGAAGACGGCAGAGGAAATCAACGGCAAGAAGCTTGGCGACGTGAACGATCCGTTCCTGGTCTCCGTGCGTTCGGGTGCGCGCGTGTCCATGCCGGGCATGATGGATACCATACTCAACCTCGGCCTCAACGACGATACCGTCACCGGCCTGGCCAAGCTCACCAACAACGAGCGTTTCGCCTATGACAGCTACCGCCGTTTTATTCAGATGTTCTCCGACGTGGTCATGGAGATC
>DCTV01000033.1 GCA_002329665.1 Christensenella sp. UBA1431 | reverse complement strand
CCACAACACCGAAGCCATGACCGAACACTACACCCACCTGAGCGACCAACAGCAGCTGATCGTTGTCACTGAAATCACCAAGCTTCTTACTTAAATAAATTTTCCGATGTGTCGAAAATGTGTCGTTTCGGACGTCGAGGCCGGTATTCGGATTCATCAGACAAAAATAAGAACCCCTGTAAACGTACTGTTTACGGGGGTTCTGGCGGAGAGAGAGGGATTCGANNGACCAGCTCAGCCATCTCTCCAAATACTGTATGAGGTTTTCGCATGCTCGACTATTATATCACAGTTCGGACCGCGCATCAAAAATTTTTAACTCTCGCCCGCCAGACGCCAAAAAATGGCGGAATTTTCCTGCCGGCAGGCACATAATTGTTTAACAATCCAGTAATACTAACAGTAACAAAGGATCTAATCCGTCGAACGGGCTTCGGACAGCCAACGTAAAATGCTGCGTTTGATCGGTGAACAGATCATCGGCCAGGGAGTGGCCGGGGATCGGGAATTCAACGTTGAGACACGGTTGGCAATCTCAACAAACGATTGATTTCCTGGAGAGGTCCCACGCAGGTTCAATTTACCCGTCGCCCTGGATTGTTTCCTTGTTAATGCAAAAACGCCCGGTCTTTGATCGCGGCGTTTTTGCGCAAATTTTTCGGGTTTCATCCCATCTTTTCCACGCGCTCGATGCTTCTCGTGTTTCCGATGAGCACCACGACGTCGCCTTCTTGGAAAACGTCGGTGCCGCCCGGGACGGTGAACACGTCCTCTTTCGTCTTGATCGCGACGACGTTGAGGTTGAAACGCGAACGCAGGTCGAGGTCGATCAGCGATTTGCCCACCCAGCTTTTCGGCGCCCTGATTTCGATGATGGAGTAATCATCCGTCAGTTCGATCAGGTCGAGCACGCTCTGGGAAAACAGCGTCCGCGCGACGCGGACGCCCATGTCGCGTTCGGGGAACACGACCTTGTCGGCGCCGATCTTATAGAGTATCTTCGCGTGAAGCTCGCTGTTGGCCTTCGCGACCACCAACGGGATGCCGACCTCCTTGCACATCAGCGTGACGATGACGCTGGCGTTCTGGTCACCCCCCGTCGCCACGACGGCCACGTCGAAGTTGCCTGCGCCGATCTGCTTGAAAGCCTGTTCGTCCGAGGCGTCCATCTGCAGCGCCTGAGTGACGTTGTCTGCCAGCGCCTCGACGTTTTCCTGGCGCGAGTCGATCGCCATCACCTGGCAGCCCAGCATCGAAAGCGTTTTTGCCAGGCTCGTGCCGAACCTTCCCAAACCGACCACAAGTACCTGTTTTTTCATCATAAACCCTCTTTTTAGTAATCATCCCACCATGAGCCTGTCTTCCGGATAACGTATCTTTCCGGCCGCAGAGTGGAGGCGGCGCGCAAAAGCCATCGTGAGCGTGAGCGGCCCTAACCTGCCGGCAAACATCGTGATGATGATCATCAGCTTGCTCAGGGGCGCGAGCGTCGGCGTTATCCCGTCGGACAGGCCGACGGTGCCGAATGCCGAGAACACCTCGAATACGATGCTTTGAAACGGCTTGTTCGTCCCCGCTTCCGCGATCAACACCACCAGGCTGGAACCGAACACGATCGCGAACGCCAGGGTAAGTATCCCCACCGACCGCATGACGACGTCGCGCGCGAGGCGGCGGCCGAACATGTTCACCTCGTCGCGGCCCCGCATCACCGCGAACGCGGTCTTGAAAACCACATACGCCGTAGTCGTCTTGATGCCGCCGCCGGTCGAAGCGGGCGACGCGCCTATGAACATGAGCAGCATGACCCCGAGCTTGGAAGCCAGCGCCATCGACGGCTGGGCGACCGTGTTAAAGCCGGCTGTGCGGACGGTTACCGACTGGAAGAAGGCGCCCATCACCCTCGAAGCGCCGTTCACGTCGTCCGCACCCAGCGTCGCCGGGTTGCCGGACTCCATGATATAGAACAGCGCGGCCCCGGCGAGGACCAGGATCGCGGTCATCTTCAGGACGGCCTTACTATGCAGGTCCAGCTTCTTGAGCGACCGCTTGCGCCAGATGTCGGTGATCACCACGAACCCCAGCCCGCCCAGCACGATGAGCCCCATGACCGTGAAGTTCACGACCGCGTCGTTGCGGAAGGGCGCAAGCGACTGAAAGTTCCCGATCAGGTCGAACCCCGCGTTGCAGAAAGCCGAAACCGCGTGGAACAAACTGAAATACAGCCCCTTCTCCACTCCGTAAAAGGGGATGAACCGTGTCGAAAGCAGGATCAGGCCAGCCCCTTCGAGGATGAAGGTCAACAGCAGGACCCTTCTGACCAGCCGGACCAAGCCCGCTGTCCGGTCCTGGTTGAGCGATTCCTTGATGATCAAACGCTCGCTCAGCGTGATGCGTTTCCTCACCAGCAAAAACGCGAGGCTGGCGATGGTCATAAATCCCAGGCCGCCAGTCTGGATGAGCAACAGGATGACGATCTGCCCGAACAGCGAATACGTCGTGCCTGTATCTACGGTGACGAGCCCGGTGACGCATACGGCCGAAGTCGAAGTGAAAAGGGCGTTTATCATCCCGACGCTGTTTCCGTCGCGCGTGGCGACAGGGAGGCTCAAAAGCGCTGCGCCGATGAAAATGACCGCAAGGTAGCCGAGCACGAGCTTCTGTGTCGAGTTGATCCTCAAGCCCTTTACTGCTGCCATAGCGCATTTGTCTCCTCTCCGTCCTGGCCGGGCGACCCACCCGCAAAGAACCTTCGGGACACGTTTAAATAGGTTTCATGTTCCATGCGCCAGTCCTCCCCGGTGAGCATCGACATCCTCCCGATACGCTCAAGCGCCCCCGCAAGCGTCCCGGTCCCTCCCCAGTACGCTATCGCGGCTTCTAGGCACCCGGCGGCAAAGCGCAGCGCCTGCTCCTCGATCATCGGGTACGAAAGGTCCCGCCTCTGGTCCTTGTCCCAGGGAAGCGACCACGTCCGCCTTCCTTCGTTCAGACAATCACCGTCCGTTACCTGTGATTCGGTGTAAAACAGCGCCCGCAAATCGTCTTTCAGGCCCCAGTGGCCTGCGGCCAACTCAAGCACGCGCTTTTTGATCCCGAAACGGCTGACGGTCAGCCTGAAAGCCCTGCGCATCGCGGTAAGCACTTTTTTAATGTCGCTTTTGGCAACATTCATATTGTACCCCTTTTTGAGCAGTACTTGCCAGAACGCCGCTATCGCTTCTTTCTGCTTAGCATCCACCTTGCCGACAAGCCTGTAGAGCGGCGAACGAGACGGATTGAATCCGTCGCGCTCCATCAGTTTCGCGTCGATCGCCGCTTCGAACCGCAGGTGGTATTTCTTCTTGTAGCAGTGGTAAAAAACGTAGGGATGTGCATACGCGTCCAGCGCATAGTGGGTAAGGTAGCCGAGAAAATACGCGCGCACCGATCGGTCGTTTCCGTTTCCGGCCAGTGTGAGGCCTTCTTGCATCATTTGCCCGATCTCCCGGCTGTGCAGGGTCCTTGCAAGGCCCACCCAGTCGGCTTTCGCACCGGGGCGTATCAAATGATAATAGCAAAAGTCAGGGCCCTGGCATCCCAGCAAAAACGCCTCCCTCTGCGCGCCCGGCATCGGCTCCGCCTGTGCGCCCGAAGCTTTCAGCGCACGCAGCCCGAAAGCATGGTGCGCGTACATTCCCGGCAAGCTCAGTCTCTCCTCTTCCTGCTCGTTACTATATTCTATCAGCCGCCATTGCCTTTGTAAACGCCGCGCCGTTGCGAAATAAAGGCAATTTGATGCCCCGGGTCCCTCGGCTTTGCCCAAGGTGTTGCTAACGTTTGCCTGTTAGGCTATGCTATTGTTATCTGGAAACGGGGGGACGTAATGGCCGGGATACGCTTTGATGAAATACGGGAGCATGCGCTTGGGCAGGGATTCGACCGGGTTTATGCAATGCCCCCCCGGCAGTTTACCGGCTGGCAGTCGGCAATGGAAGCCGTAGGAGCGGACCACCGCGCGAAAAGGCTTTCGGCCGACCCTTTCTTGTTCCTGCCGTCCGTCACGGCCGTTGTCGTGCTCATCTCGGGATACCGCCCGTTTTCCGCCTTCCCCCGCGGGTACGGCCATATACCAGCCTACTACCTGCTCTCGCAGCAGGCCCGCGCGAAGGTACGGGCCGTCGCTTCGTTCATAGAGGAAACCACCGGCCAAGAGGCGCTCGCCCCAGCCAGGCTCCCCCACCGCGCCGCCGCCATCCTGGCCGGCGCCGGCCAGAGGGGTTATCACCAGCTGCTCGTCACGCCGGGGCTGGGGAGTTATTCGCACATTTCGCTGATCCTCACCGACGTGTTCGACGCCGAAGCGCCCGATCCCGGACCCGCGCTCTGCACCGGCTGCGGCGCGTGCGCGAGAGCCTGCCCGACAAAGGCGCTCGCCGGGGACGGGACGTGGGATTACCGGCGGTGCCTGCGCCACCAGTACCAAATCAACGCGTTCCCCGAGGATTCACGCGGGAAGATGACTTCGCTCCTGGGCTGCGAAGCCTGCCAGAACGCCTGCCCCCTCAACCGGGCTTTCGTTTCGCCGGTGCCGGCCTCCGCAGACGTCGTGTCCGCCTTCGAACTCGGCGCNNATATTGAAGCGCGATCCGGCGCAAAAAAAGCGTATCGGGACTCTGGTGGGGAACAACCTTCTTCGCGCCAACCGCCTGACCAACCAGGCGCTCATACTAACAGCCAACCAGGGCCTTGCGGAACACCGGCGCGCGGTACAAGCCCTGACGAAAGACGAAGACCCGGTCACGGCGGAACTGGCCGCCTGGGCCCTTGAGCGGCTGGGTTAAAACGGCTCGCAACGAAACACCGTATAACAAACCGAAGACAAACCCATTTAAGGTTTGTCTTCGCATAAAAGCCGTGCACCCGTCTTCGT
>DCTV01000023.1 GCA_002329665.1 Christensenella sp. UBA1431 | reverse complement strand
CCTGCGCTATCTCCGGCTCCTGCGTTCTCTTCGTGGAATTGTCTACCTGCCCGTTGTTCTGTTCCATACCACTTCTCCCGTATCTCCTGCGTATGATTAAGCTGGAATGCCGGTCAATTGCATGTCTTAAAGTCAGCTTCCGTTCGTCGGGGATGGCGTCAGCGATGGACTCGGCGAATCCGTTGCGGTCGGGGTCGGCTTGGCGGTGGGGGGGGGCGAAGGTGTCNNAAGGTGTCGGCGAAGGGGTCGGCGAAGGGGTCGGCGTCGGCTTCGTCCCGACTGCGATCTCGCCCTGGAACGGCCTGTAATAATCACGGTGGTCGAGAACCTTTTCGATCAGTTTCCCGTCTTTGTAGTAATACTTGTAGACCTCTACCCTGTAGCCGTACTTTGACGGCGCGACTTCGTCCTCTTCCCCCAACTCCAACTCGGGGTCCTCCGAATATTTGGGTTTCGGAGGGGTGATCTTCTCGGTTACCACCGATTCGAGCACGACCGTATAATCGAGCGGTTTGCCGTAAATCTCCACCGAACACTGCGAGTTATTTGCATAGGCGAATATATAAATCGGGTTGTCCTGGTTGTTTACGAACTTTAAATCGGGACCGTAGGACGAAATCGTCGCGTCGCGCCCGATCTTCACGTACGAGGACGGCCACGAATGGTGCTGGCGGGCCGTGACTTTGAAGTCCCCCAGCAGTATGGCGTTATAGAGCGTCGAAGAAACCTGGCACACGCCTCCTCCGGGCTGGTCCGTATACGTTCCGTTTTCGATCCCGGGCGCCAGTTTCCAGCCCGCCTCCTCGGTCCGGACGCCGGCGACGGCGTTGATGGAGAATTCCTCACCGGGCTGCACAACGGTGCCGTTGATGATCCCCGCAAGCTTTTTGACGTTGTCCTTGCGGTTCTGGCTGCCGCCGACATTGGTCGTAAAACCGGATACGTATTTGGTGGCTGCCTGTATATCTTCGATGGTCTTTTTCGGTTTGGTAAGCACGATTTTGAGGGTGATCGGCGAATGCTCCTCTTTTTCGAGCTCAGCCATCACCGCGGCAAAGACATCGCTCTGTTTCGTTTCAAGCCCCGGGCTTCCCTCGTGATACAGGAACCGTCCGCCCGAACCGGTCTTGTTGATCTCGGCGTAGGGTTCCTTGGGAGGACTGTTGATCTCGTCCACCAACGCCTCCACCGCTTTTCGGACAAGTGCTTCTTCGTACGTATAGGTTACCTCGAAATCGAGCGTCTTCGCGCCGAGCTGGCTCCACCTGGTAACCAGGCTGCCCTGATGGCCGACAAAAAGCGCGTTTTCCAGCTGCTCCTCCCAGTTGTAATGGAACTTCATGTCCTCCGTAGTCAGTTCCCATTTCTTGTCTTCGTATACCAGTTCGATCGTCGCGGCGTCGTGCATCTGCTCCCTCGCCGGCCTTACCGCCTCCAGGGCCTGGTCGTAGGTCATCCCCGAAAGATCGACGCCCGCCACGCTCACGCCGTCGCGGTAGACCAGCGTCTGTTTCAGCCGGGCTTTGTCCTCGTCGGAAAGCGGCCTGTCGACAAAAAGAAAAAGCGCGATCCCGGCAATGAGAAGGAGCGCCACGCCGGCAATAATGAGTTTCTTTTTGTCCTTTATGGAAAACAAGCGCTTCTTACCGTATCTCTTCGGCCTGCGCCGCCTGTACGTACGGTTATTTGCCATTCTATCTCCCTGCCAAAGCCACGCGGCACCACGGTGCCGGGAAGCTCGTATTTGCCTCTTATTATGATATATGAATTCAAATACCTTGTAAACAGCTTATAACAGGTTTCATGAGGACATGAACGGGAAAAGTATTCGTCTTCCAACAGATTTCCCGCGTCCTTCCGTCCTTTGCGGACGTTTGCCCGAACGCAAATCCCTCCTTGGGGGGGCTAAAGGCTCCAGCCCCCGCGCCCCCACCGTCGGGAAATCATGGCACCGCAGCAAAAAAACGGCGCAACGCGCCGTTTTTTTTGCCTGGGCCCCCGTCCCGTTCGTGTTTTTTAGATTCCGCCGAGTTGCAACGTAAGGCTTTCCGAGAGGACGGGCGAGAAGGTGATCGAATTGACCCGCGTCCCTTTGGCAGCCGAGAAATACAAAGACCCTTTGAGCGTCGCGCCGGGCGCGACGTCGCCGTCCAGTGTGACAAGGTTGACTCCCCTCGTAGCGACTTCCATCACGGCGTCCAGGCTGGAGGACAGTTTGTTGTTGGAAGTATCCGTGGCGGAGAAGCACAGCAGGGAGCTGATCACTTGTTCCTTGTCAGAATTGTTGGTTACGGCACAGTCGATAATGATAGCCTCACTGCCGTCCGAGAGGTCATAGCGGTTTATGCCTGTCACGGCAAAAGTGAACACGGCATTGCTTACCGAATTGATGACCGTGCCGCCGCCCGAATTATCCTGTACAGCGGCGGTCGGCTCCACATCCTGTGTAGTGGCAGTAGGCTCCGTATCCTGCGTAGTTACCGGCTCCTGTTGCTGTTGCGTCGCCGCCGACGTAGCCTCCGGTTGGGGGGCGGCGCACGCCGCCAACACGAGCACCAGCGTCACCGCGAGCAGGATGACCCATATTCTCTTCATAATACTCCCCTCTATCTCTTTATTCATCCGGTCAAAAGACCGAAAACGCACATAAGAATACATCAACGGATCATTTGGCGTTTCCAACTGCCTCCGCGTCCGTTCCCGCCGTTTGGTCAATGTTTTTATTCTTCCGCTTTCATGGTGCGGACAAAGAGCTTCCGCTCGCGCGGCCCGTCGAATTCACAGAAATAGATGCCCTGCCAGGTACCCAGCTGAATATCCCCGTCTTCGATAATGAGCGTCAGCGACTGCCCGGCCAGCGCGGCCTTTATGTGCGCGTCCGAGTTGCCTTCCATATGCCGGTATTTCAGCCTGGGGACTATCGCGTCGAGCCCGGAGAGGATGTCGCGCGTCACGTCCGGGTCCGCGTTTTCGTTGATGACGATGCCCGCCGTCGTATGGGGGACGAAAAGCAGGCAAACGCCTTTTTCGACGCCGGAAGTTTTCACGGCCTGTGAAACCTCACCCGTAACGTTCACCATCTGGCAACGTTCGCGCGTCATGACGTCCAGTACGCGCATCATTCTCCCCCCTTCGCCGGTAGGCATTCCCGCTTTTTCATGCCCTCCTGTTCGTTTATCCGGTAGACGAGGGTGTACAGGCTGTCGTTGAGGTGCACGTTCTCGACGAAGACGCCCTTGCGCGCCTCGACGTCCACCGGCGCGAAATTCCATATGGACTTGATCCCGACGCCGATAACCATGTCCGCTATCTGCTGCGCGTTTTCCTTGGGCGTCGTGATGATGCAAAGATCTATGCGGTTCTGTTTCGCGAACGTGTGCAGCGTGTCGATATCCATGATGGTCTTGCTGCGGATCGTGTTCCCGATGAGTTTCGGGTTGACATCGAAGATGCCGACGATGTTGAAACCCTCTTTTTCGAAGCCGATATAATTGGCAAGGGCCTGACCGATGTTGCCCGCCCCCACCAGAATCACCCTGTACTCGCGGTTCAGGCCGATGATGTCCTTTATCTCTTTTTTGAGCATTTTCACTTGATAGCCGTAACCCTGCTGCCCGAAGCCGCCGAAACAGTTCAGGTCCTGCCGTATCTGGGTGGCCTTGATGCCCATCTTCTTGCTCAGTTCCTGTGAAGAGATCCTCTCGACGCCTATGCGTTCGAGTTCCATAAGGTAACGGTAGTATTTGGGCAGCCTGCGGATGACCGCTTCGGATACCTTGTCCTTTCTCATCAAGCGCCTCCTTCCCGGGTTTTAGCGTTACAAGTATATCATGCCGTTACCGTTCTTTGAATATATTTTCGATAAATATCCTGGCCAACGGGATTCCCGGCCGGTCTCATTGTCTTGTGACCACATGCCTGCGCGCCTTTCGGACGTGGGCGATCATCAGCCGTTTTGCGCGCTCACCAGCCTTTTCCTCGATCGCGCTGAGGATCTCCCGGTGCTCGCGCACCGTCTCCTTAGCGCGTTCCCTGTCCCTTAACGAAACCATCCGCGCCCTGAAGGAGTTATGCGTCAGCGCCATCAGCGTATGCCGCAGCACGCGCGAATCACATGCCCTGTACACCGCGTCGTGGAAATCGGTGTCCAGCCTTGTGAGCTTTTCGTGGTCGTTTTTATGGGCGTACATCCCCATCAGTTCCACGATCTCCTGCAGCCTGCCCATTTCGGCGGGCGTAATGCGCTCGGCGGCCCAGCGGGCGCACAGGCCTTCGAGGAGGGACCGCATCTCGTAGATGTCGTCGATGTCCTTTTCGGACACGCCCACCACCAACGCGCCCTTGTTGGGGACGGAAAGCACCAGTTCCTCCAGTTCGAGCTGCCGCAGCGCCTCGCGCACCGGCGTGCGTGAAACGCCGAGTTCCCCGGCGAGCCGCGTTTCGATCAGGTTTTCTCCCGGTTTGTACTCGCCGTTGATGATGGCGAGGCGGAGCGCGTGATATACCCGCCAGGTCAGGGAGCCCTCGGCGCCGTATTCGCCAAGTTTTTCCATGGGATTACCCCCGTTTTCAGCGCCTCACGGCGCATAGAATGCCAGCCCCGCAAGGGCGGAAAGCAAAAACAGGACCGCCGGCGAGGTCTCCTTTACGAGCGCTAGCGTGAAGACCCCGGCGAAAATGACCGCCGCGCCCGCCTCCAGCCCGCCTCCCGGCATCAGAAGGGACGAAACGGCAAAGGTCAGCATGGCCCCGGCGATCAGGCTCACCACCACAGGGCGCATGCCGTAAAGCGCGCCCTGCACCAGCGCGGAATCCATTCTCGAAAAAAAGAACCTCGCCACAACCACCGAGATCAGCGCGCAGGGCAGCACCACCCCCAGCGTAGCGACGACGGCGCCTGCCACGCCCATCGTGTGCATCCCTGCAAAGGTCGCCGCGTTCACTGCGATCGGGCCCGGCGTCATCTGGGATATGGCGACCAGGTCCGTCACCTCTGTGAGGGTCATGTATCCGGCGCCAACCAGGTCCTGCTGGATAAGGGGGATCATCGCGTATCCTCCGCCGATACTGAACAGGCCTATCCGAAAGAAGATGAAGAACAGCCGCAGCATCTCAGGCCACACCTCCCCGTTTGAAGGCGTAGCCCAATACCCCGCCGGCGAGTATAAGCCATATCGCGTGGAGGCCCGAGTACAAGCTGATTACCAGCGCCGCGCCGAAGAACAGGACCGTCCAGACGTCCTTGAGCACCCTTTTGCCCATGCGAACGACGACGGACGCCAACAAAGCGGCCACGCCGGCGCTGAGACCCTTGAACGCGGCGTTCACCCATGGATTGTCCCGAAACTGCCGGTAGAACAGCGTGACGAACATCAGTACGACCAGCGACGGTATCGTCACGCCCAGGGCTGCGACCGCCGCGCCCGCGACCCCCGCTATGCGGTAGCCCGTCATCACCGAGCCGTTGATGGCGATCACGCCGGGAAGCGACTGGGAAACGGCGATGATATCGATCATCTCGTCCGGGTCGATCCATTTTTTCTTGCCGGAAAACTCGCGCTCGATCACGGCGACCATCGCGAGCCCGCCCCCGAATGTAATCAGCCCGATCTTGAGCGTTGAGAGGAACAGTTCTCCTATAAGCCGCCAGTCGGGCTTTTTTGGCCCGTCCATCCTTCAGTCCGACCGGCCGCGCGCGTAGTTGAGCAGGCCGCCCGCAAGCACGACATCGGTCAGCCTTCGCGACAGTTCCAGCCGCGCCGGGATTTCCGTCCCCTTGGTCGCGTTGCGCACGACGACCCGCCCGCCGGCGGCTACCTGGGCGCGCGCGTCCTCGATGACGAGGCTGTCGCCGGGGTCGATCCCTTCGTAGTCCTTTTCGTCCTCAAACACCAGCGGCAGGATGCCCGAGTTGATGAGGTTTGCCATGTGTATTCGCGCGAACGACTTTGCGAGCACGGCCCTGATGCCCAGATACAGCGGGACCAGCGCCGCGTGCTCGCGCGAGGACCCCTGGCCGTAGTTATGCCCCGCTACGAGGATGCCTCCGCCCGCCGCTTTGGCGCGGGCCGGGAACGTCTCGTCCACCGGGGTCAGGCAGAATCCGGAAAGGTGAGGGATGTTCGAGCGGTAGGGCAGGAGCTTCGCGCCCGAAGGCATGATGTGGTCGGTCGTCACGTTGTCCTCCATCTTCAGCAGCACTTCGCCCTCCAGGCGGTCGCCGAGCGGCCGTCCCAGCGGGAAGGGCTTGATATTCGGCCCGCGCACGACTTCCACGTCGCACCCTTCTTCGGCCGGCGGGACGATCAGGTTGTCGTTGACGAAGAAGGCTTCGGGCTGTTCCACCTCGATGGCCCCGCCGAGCGTACGCGGATCGGTGATGTGCCCGGTCAGGGCGGTTGCCGCGGCAGTCTCCGGGCTTGCGAGGTAGACCTTGGCGCTTCTCGTGCCGCTCCTCCCCATGAAGTTCCTGTTAAACGTGCGCACCGACACGCCGTTGGTCCGCGGGGCCTGGCCCATGCCGATACAAGGCCCGCAGGCGGATTCGAGGATGCGCGCGCCCGCCGCGATCAGGTCGGCGAGCGCGACGTTTTGGGCCAGCATANNCATCAGGTCGGCGAGCGCGCCGTGTTTGGCAAGCATCGTGTAGACCTGCTTCGAGCCGGGAGAGATCACCAGGCTGACGTCCCTGTGGACGGTCTTCCCTTTGAGGATGGCGGCGACTTTCATCAGATCCGCATAGGAGGAGTTCGTACAGCTCCCGATAGCCACCTGGTCCACCTTTACGCCGCTTACCTCTTCGACCGTCCGTACGTTGTCCGGGCTGTGCGGGCACGCGACCAGCGGCACGAGCGCGTCAAGGGCGATCGTGACGACGCGTTCGTACCGCGCGTCTGCGTCGGGCGACAGCTCGCGCCAGTCGCCGCCCCGGCCCTGCGCCTCGAGGAAAGCGCGCGTGACCCCGTCGCTGGGGAATACCGACGTCGTCGCCCCGAGTTCGGCGCCCATGTTGGTGATCGTCGCGCGT
>DCTV01000072.1:74318-89940 GCA_002329665.1 Christensenella sp. UBA1431 | reverse complement strand
GTAATTTTTGTTTGCCAAACACACTGCGGCTTACATGACATAGAGTCCGCGTGCGGCTTGTATGCGGACGCTGTTCTGTGCCGATCCATGCAAAGGAAGCATAGCCCTGTGCATGTTGTGCGAAAACTTGATTAATGGTTTGGTTATTGTATATATGATAAACCTCCGAACCGGTTTTACCGGTCCGGAGGTTTCGATAAACCGAGGGAAGGCATCAAGGCCGGAGGAACCGACGGCTCAAACCATCCCGCGCTTTCAGTCTGCCTCGACCACGCCCTTGTCCATAAGCAGCTCAAGCAACATGCGTGCGGCGGTACCGACGACCTTCGCGCATTTTTCAGGGTCCGTGTGTGCTCCGGCCTCATCGAATTTCCGGAACTCGTCGGGGTCCTCGAAGTAGAACAGGCGGCCGAACTTCTGGTACATAATGCCCGCACACTGGATCGTGCCGTACGTCCTGAAATACTTGTCATACCATTCTCTCGCGACGGCAACGCTGTCCATGAGTTTTTGGATGTTTTCCATTTTTAATTCATCCGGGCTCATGCACTTGGCAGGCCGCCCAAAGAAATAGTCCAGCGCTATAAGGCCGCCCTGGTAGCCGCCGCACGGACCGACCAACTGGAAGGCCGAGCCGCCGCACGACGAAGTACCGCACCGGACTATGTCGTCGCTGAGCCCTACAACATCGTTGATTGCCGCCAGGATGCACTGGGAACAACTGTACGAGTGGACTTCGTAATCCGCCCCTAAACGCTCTATAGCTATTAGGAGTTCTTCCCTGCTGAGACCACGATACTTTTCTTTGACCTTCATTGCAAAACACCTCCTGATAGGTAAAAGCAACCGACGGTTTTGTGATTCGGCCATTAGTGGCTGGTGTCGACAACGAAAACCCAAAATGCAATGTTACGTAAAAAGGGCGAGATGTTCATGTTCAATAATTAATAGATATTCAACACGAATCGCACTAATCCTTCCGAAAGCGAAAAAAGCCAAGAACGATTTCCTTGGCTTATCCTGCAGCGTGATGCATCTGTTTGTCCAACAGTTCCGACACATGCTTTCATGTAGAAAGGCAAGTCCCGGCTTCGGCATCATAAACAGGATGGCCGGTTGCTTTGTTCCCTCCGCCCTCCGTCGCGGGAATCAATCCAGCCGATTGCTAGGCTGAAGAGTATTGTCCTTCTTTGAGCATGTAACCGCCGACGATATAGAGTATTGGCAGGGAAAAGCCGATCATGCAGAGTATGTGGGGGGCGATGATAAGGCTTATGAGAGCGAAGGCCGCGATAATCGCTCCCGCAACGATGAAGTAACCGGACTGGGAAGGGTCGTCACTCTTTTTCAGGCCGAGCACCCCCATAACCAGCTCGATAACGCTGGCAACAAGAAAAATAACCCCGCCGCCGATCAACACCCCGCCGGCAACGGCCGCGACGGGGGCCGACACTTCGCCAATCAATGTTTTGAGTATCCCGGACGCGAAGATCGTCATCAGCGAGATCAGCGTCAATATGGAGCCCTTGATGATAAAAAGAACGCTGACAACCTTTAGAATCCCTTTTGCTGTGGTCATTATAAGACCTCCTCTTGTTTAGCTTTTTATAACATGCTCAATTTGATTGATTTTATGTATTGGCTAAACGGCTGTCTGAAAAACGTGGTTGACATCTCCACTCAAACGCCCTGTTCGTACGAGTTTGCGGGATCTGTCAGGCAGCCCCAAAAGGACGGGCCCGGCGCGCTGATAAAAGGTCGATATGACCGAAGATTTCGATTCCGGCATTGGATGGGTTCTGCCTCGCTGACATGACACTTTTTCATCCATTTGTTTCTCGCATGAACGAGGCTGACCCCTTTATGGTACGGATGCTTTCATATAATGCTTTTGAGCCCTAAATGGATGCAACACTCGTATGAGACATGGGTTTTCTTGGTTTAAGAAGGCGGGCGGACAGAGTTGAGAGAGCTGTTTATTTTATCCAGGAAAATGGCGGTGGAGTTTTCGATGTCTGCCGACATACCTGCATGCATCATAATTTCCATTCATTCCAGATACGGAACGCCAAACGAATTTGCGCCAAACGAAAAAATCAGGGATGTTGCGTATTTTTTAACGACGGGGAACTTGGAGAAAACACGATCTCTGAAACACAGGCGCGCGAAATGGCCCGTTTCGTTACCCGCTGGTTCGATAAGGTTGAAGCGTTGGTGGTCCACTGCGATGCGGGGATTTCCCGCAGCGCTGGTATCGGGGCGGCCATCATAAAATGGGCGGACGGCGACGATTCGGAAGTGTTAAACCGCCGTTCGTTCCGTCCCAACATGAAATGCTATAGGCTCATGCTGGACGCGCTGATGGAAACCAAGCAAAGGGAGGGTTAAGAGTTTTAAAGAGAAGTAGAAAGATGGAACAACAAAATGGTTCAAAAGGACCCAAAATAAAGGAAATTGACAAACTATGGAAAATAATAGAATCGGGGAGGTGAAGACCTATCAGCAATATGGGCGGCAAAAAGAAGATGTTGTTGTACATCCTGAGGATACTGGAAAAATACTCCGATTTCGACCATCCCGTAACGACGAAGGAGATCATCTACCGGCTTAATAGGGAATATAGCATGTGCGCCGAGAGGAAGGCCGTTGCTCGGAACATCTCGTTGCTGATGGAGATGGGGTACGACATCTGCCCCTATCAGGAGAACAGGAAAGGGTACTATCTTCGCGAAAGGGAATTCGAAGAAACAGAGCTCAGGCTTTTGATCGACAGCGTCATGACGTCGAAATATATCCCGGCAAACGATGCAAAGCGCCTGATCGACAAGCTGAAAAATCTGGCCAACGTGTATTTTACCCAGCACTTCGAACACATCCACAATGTCGAAGGATGGATACACCAGCGCAACAAGGAGTTTTTCCTGGCGCTCGACCTTCTAGACGAAGCGATCACCCTGCGCAAACAGGCGGCGTTTTTCTATAACCAGTACGGTACGGACGGGGAACTGCATCCAAGGAGAAGCGAAAAGGACGTCGTTAACCCTTACCAGATCGTCTGCGCGAACAGCCAGTATTACCTGATCGCGAGTTATGAAGGCGAAAATGAATTACGGCATTTCAGGATCGACAAGATGACCGGGCCCGAGGTGCTGAAAAAGGACGCGCGTTCGATCACAAAGATACCGGGATATGAAAGGGGGCTGGACCTGGCCAGATACGCCAAGGAGCACAACTTCATGTACGGCGGGAAGCCGCGCAGGATCGTGCTGAAGATGCACAAGTCCCGCGCGGGCGACGTGGTGGACAACTTCGGGCGGAGCGCAAGGATGCGGGACCTGGACGACGAGTATATGGAGGTGTGCATATATTCGGTCGTGGAAGGCATCCGGTATTTTGCGCTGCAGTTCGGCTGTTACTGCGAGGCGCTGGAACCGGCTGAGTTGAGGGAGATTGTGAAGCAGGACATAGCGGATTTGGCCAGGCGGTATGGGGTGTGAGTGAAGGGAAGAAACACATCGTAAATTTCTAATGGAGGGATTTTTATGTTAGATTACAACGAATACGATAAGAGGATTTCTGATTTGTTTTCACGATGGTGTGATGCGCATCGAACGGAAAAACCATGGGGCGAGACTACACTTCCAGGCATTGAACAAGAGTCATTTATTCGTGACGGTGTTGTGAGTGATAACTATGACGGCGCGTTGCTAACATACTAAAGCACAAGGGGTCCGAATAACCTTCAGCCCGTACCCAGCTGAAATGGTATCAGGATTATTATACAAAAGGAATTGGGGATAATCGTCCAAAACAGCTAGAAAAGATTGCACGCATGTATTTGGCGTTAAGTCGTATCACGGGTCAAGAACATGTTAATCATGCATTAGGAAGAGTAGCAATAATGAACCTCAACAAACGAGGCGGTGATAATAAAGAAGATACTCATGTTTTGGCATATACAAAACAATATAAAGAATTTATACTGGAACAGGTTCGTATTATAGAACCAGAGAGAATTATAGAATTGGGAACCGATAACATATTAACAAAAGCAATTCCCGAGCTTAATAAAAAGTATCCAATAATCCCGATGTGGCATACAGCTTATACACGGTCGCTAAAGCAAGGATATATAAATGTGGAGAGCTACATTTCAGAGTTTAAAAAACGCCTCGATACAAAGCCCAGGCCGGATGGAGAAAATTAACAAGCTGCCAGATAAATATTCAAAATTTATACCCCTGTCCCCCAATAGGTACATACGTTATATTAACATAGCCTCAGGAATAAAAGCATGGAGCGGGTGACATGTTCATATCCAAGAGCAAATACATTCGCGGATGGCAGTGCGTGAAAAACCTGTGGCTCAAATGCTACCGGCCGGAACTCGAGGAGCAGGACCCCGGACTTGAAATGGTATTCAAAAACGGTACGATGGTGGGCGAACTCGCGAGGGACCTATTCCCGGGGGGCGTCCTGATTCAGTTTACGCCCGACCTTTTCGAGATGGCCGCGCGGACGAAGGCGGCGATGGATTCGGGCGAAGAGGCCGTCTATGAAGCGGCGTTCGTCCACGGCGACCTCGCCGTGATCTGCGACATCCTCGTTAAATCGGGGGACGGCTACGACATCTACGAGGTCAAGAGCACGACGGACCTGAAGGAAGTGCTTTGCGTAGACGCGGCCTACCAGCATTACGTGCTCGCGGAAGCGGGGATCAGGGTCAACAGGGCGCATGTCGTGCACCTAAACGGCGATTACGTCCGGCAAGGGGAACTCGATCTTGACAACCTGTTCTGCGTATGCGACGTGACGGATTATGCGTACGAAATCAGGCCGGAGATCGAAGCCGGCATCCGCATGATGAGAAAAGCTTTGAAAAGCAAGAAAGAGCCGGAACAGGACATCGGCCTGCACTGCCATTCGCCGTACGAATGCGGGTTTTGGTCCTATTGTACGAAGCATCTGCCGGTTCCCTGCGTGTTCGACATCACTGGCATGCGGAAAAGGAAGCAGTACAGGCTTTACGGCGAGGGATGCTTCGCGTTCGAGGACCTGATAGACAGCCATCTCACGGGCATACAGCTGCTGCAGGTGGAGGCGGAACTCCACGGCGCCGAGGAGATAAACACAAAGGGCATCCTCGAATCGATAGGGGGCTTCTCCTACCCGCTGTACTTCCTGGATTTCGAGACGTACATGCAGCCGGTCCCCCCGTTCGATGGGCTGAGGCCCTACGAACAGATACCGTTCCAGTATTCCGTGCATTTTTTCGAGAGCGGGGACGGCGAACTGCAGCACAGGGAGTTCCTTGCAAAGGAAGGCGCCGACCCGAGGCGGGCGCTTGCCGAAAGGCTGGTACGGGACGTCCCCGCCGGCGTCTGCGTGGTCGCCTACAACATGACCTTCGAGAAAATGGTGCTGAGAAACCTCGCGAACCGTTTCCCTGATCTGGCTCCGCATTTGATGAGCATCCACGACAATCTTCAGGACCTGATGGCCCCGTTCAAGAAAGGATACTATTACAACCGGGATATGCAGGGCAGCTATTCGCTCAAATATGTGCTTCCGGCGCTAATCCCTGACGATCCTGAGCTGGACTACGCCGGCCTGGACGTCCGAAACGGCTCGGAGGCGATGGACGCCTTCGCGTCCCTGCACGAAAGGACACCGGAGGAAGTCGAAGCGATCAGGGCGGCCCTGCTTTCGTATTGCCGCCTGGATACGCTGGCGATGGTGCGGATATGGGAGAAGCTCCGGGACATGGCGGGGTGAGCGGAATTTGGGCTGTTTTATGTGCGGAAGCAATAGCATATCCCCGATAAAAGGGTATCTGCCTCACCGGGGAGGGCGGGCGAGTCGCCCAGCCTGAAACTTAACGAACGCCGGGACGCTCCTGACGGATCGACGCTTGCGCGTAGCCGCTTCGGCGGTATACGGATGCGGTATTGCTTCCGCGACGGTGATAAGGAGTGAGAAGATGAACCGAAGGACACTCTCGCATTTCACGGGATGCCTGCTGGGCGGCGCCGTTGGGGACGCGCTGGGCTGGCCCGTGGAGTTCATGGGCTGGGAGGAAATCAAGAGCCGGTACGGGGGAGAAGGCATTCGGGACCTCGATCTTAAGGGGAAGCCGTATGCCGAGATCACCGACGATACGCAGATGACGCTGTTCACGGCGGAAGGGCTGCTCAGGGCCAAATGCCGCAGCGTGGAAAAAGGGATATGCTACGTCCCCGGGGTCATACACCACGCTTACCTTCGTTGGCTGAAGACCCAGGGCGGGGAGCCCGCGTTCGAGATCGGGACCGACGGATGGCTGTACGGAGTCGAAGCGCTGCACGCACAGCGCGCGCCCGGCAACGCGTGCCTGTCCTCCCTTATGCGAAGCAGGAATTTCGGGGACATGGCGAGGAACGACAGCAAAGGCTGCGGCGGGGTGATGCGCATGGCGCCCGTCGGGCTTATTATGGGGCTCGAATCCGTTTTCGACACCGCGTCCGAGGCGGCGGGCTTGACGCACGGGCATCCGACGGGCCGGATCGCGGCCGCCGCCTTCGCCGTCCTCATCAACGGTCTGGTTGCCGGGCAGGGACTGGCGGAAGCGGTGGAGTCCGTAATGAAGACGCTGGGAGGCGGAGAGGACAGCCGGGAGACGGCGGCGGCGCTAAAAAACGCGGTCCGACTCGCGAAAAGCGGGAAGCCAGCAGTTGAGAAGGTCCATTCCCTGGGCGGAGGCTGGGTCGCGGAGGAAGCGCTGGCAATCGCGGTATACGCGGCGCTGTCGTATCCGGACAGTTATAAGGATGCCGTGATCCTTGCTGTGAACCATTCGGGAGACAGCGATTCCACGGGAGCGATTTGCGGAAATATCATGGGTCTGATGCACGGTGAAGAGGGAATCCCTCCAGAATGGGTCCGGCAGGTCGAACTGCAAGACGTGATCCGTGCGATGGCATGCGACCTGTACACCGGTTACGAGAACACGGACGAGTGGCGGGAGAAGTATCCGGGATGGTAGCGCGGGTATGCCAAAGATCCCGCCCCGTACCCCTAACGGAGGAATACGGGATGGAAATGCCAGAATAGAATGTCCCTGTCAATTAGCATTAAAGCACTTGTTGGACGTAAAGTATAAGTTTAAAGGCCTCCTTCTGCAAGAGGCCTTTAAATCATATTTCAGGTGCGTTCCCTGCCTATAGAAAAAGGAATATCGCCTGTTTACATGGTTGAGGCATGTCCGGTTGCCGTTGATTATGACGATTTTTTATTTATATTGACTATAACAGCAGTCTTTTCAAAATCGGATTCGTCTCTGGGCATGGCACCATCGTACCCCCCAAGAGCGGATTCCTCGCTTTGAACCAGAAAATCTCCGTACCAGTTATCGTTAGAGAACTTAAACCTGGTGCTGCCGTATTGTTCGCTGGTTTCAAAGTCCGTTACTTCCCAGCCTGCTGATTCCAACTGCTGACGATACCAGTTGGCTATTTCGCCGTCATCGCCGCCCCGTGTAAATACGACTAAACTATGACTGTCAGAACTGAAAGCGGAAGGACCGCCGCCCAAACTCAAATCCATATAGCCGCCGATAAGAGGCAAGTCGGCAGGGTACCCTTCCCAAGGAAGGCCTTCCACTAACTGATAACCACCTTGATAATCATTTAGCTTATGATCATAACTGTAAAGATCTTTTGTATAATGAAAATCGGGAGTGTCAGCATCTGTACCGTCATGAGATGATTCTGCACTTGTGGCAGGGCTGACGGCAACGTCGGTTCCTTCGGTGCCTCCTGCACAACCGGCCAGTGATAAGGTAAGAAACAGTGCCAAAACGGTTATAGTTAATCTTTTCATTTAATTACTCCTTCTCTGTTCGCTTCAGTTCATAGATTGAATACAGTTGAGCAAAAAAGCGGACTGCCTTCTGCATCTTTCTTCGGAACCTACTCCCACCTCCTCCATAACATATAATCGGTGACAGGATAACATATTCATCATAGTATTTCAACAAAATTCGAAGATAGTCCTCTGATTATTGCATGTAGAATCGCGTGATAAGAATCAGTCCGAAGAAATGAGTTAACATACGCGCCAGTCATATTTTTCGCGTTTTGTTTAACCGAATTGCTTTATTTTCCGATTTGTTTTAGAATTTTACGGAAACTTTAGGGCATGGGCTATTGCTTCATTTCCCTTTTCACGAAATATCCCTGGGTGTCGATCGCCTCATGGATCAGGCGGATCTCTTCTTTGAGCGGAGGTTCGTATTCGTAGGCGTCCGGGTCGACCATCAATTCGAAACCCGTCGCTTCCTGCACGCTTTCCACGGTTTCTCCCGGCATGGTGGCCAGGATTTTCATGTACTTCGTTTCTTCGTCGAACCCCATCAACGCTTTGGTGGTGATGACCCTGTACGGCCCTTTTCCTTGCAGCCCCGCCTTTTTTCTCGCGTCCGGCGAACCGTCGAAATAGCCCATGCTGGTATAGTAGCTGAGCCTGCGGCGAAACCTTCTGGGTTCGTGCGCCATGATAATGAGGGTCTGGGTACAGGAACAGGCCATGTCGCCGGCGCCGCCGCTCCCCGGCAGGCGCACCCCGGGTTTCCGGTAACCGACGGGGAAATCCCCGATCATGGTGGAATTCAGGTTGCCGTAAGGGTCGATCTCCGCTCCCCCTATGAAGCCGTAATCTATAAACCCGCGCTGGGTCAGTTCAAAAGCCGCGTTCAGGCCCTGGAGGTAATCCGCCTTGCAGGTGGTGCGGGAATCGCCTACGGAGAGGGGAAGCCCCCGTATCAGGCTGGACCCTACCGCGCCCGCCTCGAAGACCGGGATGATGCCGGGGGCGTGCGTGAGCTGGGCCAGGGTGATGCTTACCATGGGAAGGCCTGTGCCGGCGAAAACCACCTTCTCATCCTCCAGCTGGCGGGACCCGGCCACGATGAGCATTTCCTGGGGCGTGAAACTTTCTGCATGGCATGCCATAGCGTTAATCGTCCTTCCTTCAACACGATTCGACAAATTTCTGCAATTCCAGGCTGCGCGATTCCATCTGCCTGGCGAGGTTCAATTCCTTATAGGGAATACGGCCGATATAATCATCGAAGTCCTTCGCGCTCAGAATGAACTTATCGTAGTATGATTCGAGTCCGGCTTTGTTCCCTTTGCGGAATTCCTCGGCGGCCTGCCTCAGCATGGCGATGTGCCCCTGCCCGAAATAGTAACAGTCGTGGCACATCGCGGGAAAAGCGCCAAACGGCACCTCCACCACGGCGTCCACGGCAAAAAACGGGATGCTGGTCCGGGCGGGGGCGGCGGTGACCACCTCGTGCTCCACCAGCTTCTCGCAGGTGATGACGGTATGCTGGGAGGCCATGGCAATCTCTGGACAGGTAAAGGTTTGCCCCTTGATACGGCAGTTCCCGTACATATCCGCTTCCTGCACATGAATCAGGGCAACGTTGGGATGCGAAGCGGGAATAAGACCGATGGTCCGCCCAGTGAACGGGCATTCCATGGTCCTGGAGCGGTTGCTTTTCATGATGTCGCTGCCCAGCGGACTCCGCACAGGAAGGAAGGGCAGGCCCATAGCGCCTGCCTTGAAACGGGCAGACATGTTGTAGTTGCTCCAGTCCTCGACGGCTACCATGCCGTTTTCGGCCAGATAGCGGAACATCGGGGAGATTCCCGCGTATTCATGAGCGAAATAGGCAAATTCCAAGCGGCGTATATGCAGGCGGTCCGGGAAAAGTGCCATGGCCCCGGCCAGCAGTTCAGGCGCAAGTCCTGCCGACTGAAAGGAGAGGGTAAGGTCCTTTCTTCCCTGGCGGATGATCTCATGCACCAGGGCAAGCGGCTGCCGGCTGTTTACGAAGCCTCCTATGCCGATGTTTGCGCCGTCGCTGACGAAGCTGCGAACCGCCTTAGAAAGCGTCATCCTTTTGTCTTTCTTCGATTTGTCCTTGTTGGCCAGCGATTCCCTGGCTTCGTCCGGCGAAAGACCGGTCCAGTACATTTGACCACCTTCCCATGCGGATTCGGCATATAATTGGTTCCTGATTATATCAGAACCCCCAATGCTGTAAATGTATAATCTTTCCCTGTGCGTATAGAAAACGGTCTGCCCGTACCGCCCCGACCCCCTCCAATGCCGGCCGGCATTCCCGGACGCATCGTTATGTATAGTTTGCGGACAACAATATACATTGTTTGCGCGGCGCGGTCAGTATACAATACACGTAATATGTGAAAAGGATGCCGTTTCATGTCCGCTTTGATCCTGACAAAAGAGAATGTTGCCGCTTATGTGAGGGAGCACACGTCCCTCTTCCCCGAAGACGCCGTTTTGCGCGTACACGAGGTCGGAGAGGGAGGCACGGACGGAGACGGATACGTCAACTTCCTGTTCCGCGTCTGGGACCAAGAGCGCTCCTGTGTGGTGAAACAGGCCCGGGAATACTTCAAAATGTGGGGCGAGGAGGGCAACAGGCTGACCGTGGAGCGCAACCGCCTGGAGGTCGACATCCTGCGCATACGCAGCGCGATATGCCCGCAGTATATTCCCGAGGTCTATTATTGCGATGTCGACAACAATATTTTCGTCATGGAAGACCTTTCGGGGATGCATATCATGCGTTTCGAACTCAACAGCATGAAGATATTCCCGAATTTCCCGAGGCAGATCGGCGAATACTTCGCATCCTGCAACTTTTTCACGTCGCTCGAGTATCTTCCGGACAGGGTATTCAGGGGGCTGCAGGCAAAGTTCATCAATCCCGAAATGCGAGAGATCATGGAGGCTTTCATATTCCTGCCGCCCGATCCCGATCGCGCAAGAGGGCTTGAAGACCCCGATCCGCGCGAGTTCCTCATAGGGCCTCATTTCTGGAAGCGCGTAAGGCTGCGGCAGGAGATGGTCCGCATGCGCAATATTTTCATGCGCAAGACGGAATGCCTCATACACGGCGATCTGCACACGTCCAATATTTTCCTGGATCAGGAGAATATGAAGGTCATCGACATGGAGTATACCTTCATGGGCCCCGAGGCGCATGATATGGGGTATCTGACCGCGAACTGCATCTCGGAATACGCCGCCTTCCATTTCCGTCGCGAATTTTCCGAAGAGGAATGCGGGCGCTTCCGCGTGTATCTTCTGACCAAGCTGCACGATATCTATGCCTGCTACTGTAACAGTTACCGCGACCTCTTCATGCGCTACGCAAAACCGCTGTATCGCGACCTTCCGGGATATCTGGACGAGAAGCTTTCGCATTTCTGTTACGAAATGGCTGCTTTCGCCGCCTGTTCCAATTTTACCCGGACGACCGGCATGTGCGGCTATCCCGATTTTGACGTGATAAGGGATCCGGGCCTGCGCGTCAGGGCCAAGATGCTCTCCGCGCTCATATCGGTCAACATACTGGAGAATCACGACAGGATCGGCGGGATAGGGGACATGATAGATATCATTTCCAAAACCGCCGGGTATTTCATGAAAGCGACAAAAACTGCAAAAAGGTGATGATTTTAATGGCTGGGGAAAGCAACCGGCTCACGACCGCCGAAAAACCTCGGTTTATACAGGAGTTTGTGCCGGGGAAGCAGATCACGCTGGCGCATCTTATCTCCAATCCTAAGGCGTCGATATTCAAGAAGCTGGGCCTTGGCGCCGACGGCAAGGACGCTATCGGCATCATGACCATAACCCCGTCGGAGGGGGCGATCATCGCCGCCGACACCGCGGCCAAGGCTGCGGACGTCGAGCTTGGTTTCCTCGACCGCTTCAACGGATCGGTGGTCATCACGGGCAATGTGGCCGGCGTTGAAGCCGCGCTCAACGCCGTCATCAGCACGCTGCAGGAAATACTCGATTTTGCGCCGACCGACATCACCCGGTCGTAGTCCTGGATGGCACGCGTGATGCTCATCGGCCGCACGGGCGCAGGGAAGACCACGCTGATACAGGCGCTCGAGGGTATGGCGCTCGACTACAGAAAGACGCAGGCCGTGGAATACCTGGACAAATACATCGACACGCCCGGAGAGTACAGCGAGAACCGCTGGATGCGCGGGCACCTGCAGGTGACGGGCACGGAGGCGGACATCGTCGCGTTCGTGCACTGTTCGACCGATACGCAGCCGGTGTTTATCAACGGATTCCGCTATTTTTTTCCCATTCCCGTCATTGGGATCATCACCAAGGTGGACCACCCGGAAGCCGACGTGGAATATGCGCGCAGGATGCTGATGATGGCCGGGGTCGATGAATTCTACTGTGTCAGCGCCTTCACCGGCGAAGGCCTCGAGGAATTGCGCGCGGCGCTGGGACACGGCTGAAATCTTTCAGCGCACGACAAATTAATATCTTTCGCATGAAATGATTGTGTGATAAGATAAATCAACAACTAAATACGCGAACAAGGGTGCCTGCTTTAAGCAGGATAATAGGAAAAACGTAAAAACGTTGCAGCCCCCGCTACTGTATGGCTGACAGACCGGAGCGCGAACCACTGTCCTCATGGATGGGAAGGTCTCCGGCGAGGATGAAGCCGAGCCAGGAAGCCTGCCCCGTTCGCAATAAAATGTACGACCCGCGGAGGGTGGGGATAGTATGAGAAACTGGCCGTTTACCCTTTTGCACGTACGATGCGAAAGGGATTTTTCTGTATTGGGAGGGATATTTATGAAACGGATCGCATGCCTGATGGGGCTTGTGCTGTTGTCGCTGGTTTTTATGGGATGTTCGCAAGCGGCGCCGGATCAGGATGAGGCGGTTGCCGGGGGAGAGGTGGAGCGCATCGTCTGCCTGCACCCCGCCGCCACCGAGATCGTATACGCGCTCGGCATGGGCGATAAGGTGGTCGGCGTCGATTTATACAGCAATTATCCCGCCGGGGCCAATGACCTGCCCAAGGTGGGCGATTTCAGCGGCCCGAACCTGGAGGCCATCCAGGCGCTGGAACCGGACGTTATATTCGCCGGCAAAGGGATACAGGAGGATGCCGTAAAGCAGCTCCAGGACATGGGAGCGAACGTCGTGGTAAACGAGGCGACCTCTTACGAAGGGATCTATGACGCCATCGAGCTGACGGCCAGGACCATCGGCGCGGACGCGACGCAGGTGATTTCCGACATGCGGGAAAAGGAAGCCGAGGCCGAAACCATCGCAGCCGCCGACGGCAAAACCCCGAAGGTGTATTATGCCGTAAGCTTCGGGGATCAGGGGGATTACACCGTCGGGCAGGGGTCCTTCATTACCGACATGCTCGAAATGGCGCACGCCGATTGCGTTACGAAGGACATCTCGGTCCCCTGGCCGAGTTATACGCGCGAACAGATTTTTGCCGACGACCCCGACGTGATCCTGATCTCGGGCCCAAAGGAGGATGCCGTGAACTTCAAGGCGTCGCCCAATTACCAGGGGCTGCGCGCCGTGCGGGAGGACAGGGTGTACGCCATCGACTATGACACATCCAGCCGTGCCGCCCCACGTATCGTCGATGCGCTGGTGCGTATGGCAAAGCTCCTGCATCCCGCCGAGTAAAAGGGCCTGCCTGTCTGACTGAAGGGGGAACACCGGCTTGGCAAAAACGTTTGCGCTCCGCAGGCGCCGGATCATCGTCACCGTATCCGTCATCGCAGTCCTCAGCGTCGTGCTGCTGATCCTGTCCTGCATGATGGGCAGCGCGGGGATATCCGTCGAGCGCACGGTATCCGTGTTCGCCGACATGATTACCGGGCGCGCGAGCAGCGATACCATGGCGTACAACATCATTACGATGGTCCGCCTGCCCCGGGTGCTGCTGGCCTTCTTCGTCGGCGCGGCGCTGGCCGTTTCGGGCGCATGCATGCAGGGCGTTTTCAAAAACCCCATGGCGGACCCCGGTATCCTCGGCGTATCGTCGGGCGCGGGGCTGGGCGCAACGGTCGCGACATTGGTCTTCGGCGGCGCGAGCTTGCTGGGGCTGGGCAGCATCACGGTCTTTGCCTTCGGGTTCAGCCTGGTCACGGTTTTGCTGGTCTACCAGTTGTCCCGCGTGAGAGGACGCATGAGCATGCTGTCCCTCCTGCTGGCCGGGACCGCGCTCAGCTCCTTTTTGGCAGCGGTCATGAACGGCCTGCTGGCTATGAACCACGATAAGCTGGAGGGGATCATCTCCTGGACGATGGGGAGTTTCGGTAACGCGTCCTGGCATAAGGCCGTGTGGTGCATCCCGCTTGTAATAATAGGATGCGGCGTCTGTATGTTTTATACGCGCGACCTCAATGCGATGCTCATGGGGGACGAGGAAGCGCAGAGCCTGGGCGTGCATGTGCCCCGCGTGCGCAAAACCCTCATCGCCTCGTCCTCGCTGGCCGTCGCAGCCGCGGTGTCGGCGTGCGGGATAATCGGCTTCGTGGGCCTGATGGTGCCGCACGCCATGCGCCTTGTCATCGGACCGGACCACCGTGTCCTGCTGCCGTTTTCTTTCATCGGCGGCGGCCTGTATCTGCTGGCGATAGACCTGGTTTCGCGCATCATCATCGCGCCCCTGGAACTGCCGGTCGGCATACTGACCGCCATGCTCGGAGGCCCCTTCTTCATCTACCTTCTGCGAAGGAGCAGCGTATGACCGTAGACAGATCGGAAAAAGGAGAGAATCATGGCGCTGATTAAGATCAATGGACTGAGCTTTGCCTATAACGGAAGGGACGTCCTCTTCGATGTTACCCTGTCCATGCAAAAAGGCACCGTTACCGGGATTATCGGGCCCAACGGTTCGGGGAAATCGACGCTGCTTCGGCTGATCAACGCGTTGCTGGCCCCGAAATCGGGAAACGTCATGATAAACGGAAAGGACGTACGCAGTTATTCGACCAGGGAGCTGGCGCGGCTGGTGGCGCTCGTGCCGCAGAATTCGCGGCTGGACTTCGATTTCACCGTGCTGGACGTGGTGCTGATGGGACGCCATCCCTGGCTGAGCCGCTTTCAGGGGGAATCCGATAAGGATCTGGCTATCGCGCGCGCATCCATGGCGCACAGCGGCATCACCCATTTGGCCGACCGCCCCGTTACCCGGCTCAGCGGCGGCGAATGGCAGCGGGTTGTGGTCGCGCGGGCCTTCGCCCAGCAAACGCCCGTGCTGCTGCTGGATGAGCCGATAACCGGCCTGGATATCCGCTATCAGCTCGAGGTCATGGAATTCATGCGCGCGTCGGCGGTTCGAACCGGCATGACGATCGTGTGCGTACTGCACGACCTCAACCTCGCGCTTCACTACTGCGACAACATCGCCCTGCTCGACGGCGGCCGTCTGCGCGCGTTTGGGTTCCCGTCCCAACTGAGGGGAGAAGTGGTGGACGAGGTATACGGCGTCCGCCTTATAAAGATCCCGCATCCTCAGACCGGGGAACCCTGCCTTTTCCCCCGTTACGGCGCGGCGGCGAACGGAGTGGAGATCCGCGAGGCGGCGCGGGGATGACCCGACAAGCAGGAGAAAAAAATTTTCAGGCGTGAACAAAAATGTATCTTTCCGCACAGGATCGCTGTATGGTAAGATGCGGAAAACAGAATACAGCGATACGGGTGCCTGCCAAGGCGCAGGATAATAGGAAAAACGGTGAGAATCCGTTGCAGC
>DCTV01000072.1:64664-74302 GCA_002329665.1 Christensenella sp. UBA1431 | reverse complement strand
TCCGGCGAGGATGAAGCCGAGCCAGGAAGCCTGCCCGGTATCGAAAACCAGTGCGGCCTGCGGAGGGCGGGAACAGGAATTCGGCTTTTACGATAAACCCTCTTGCATGTGCGTGCGCAAGAGGGTTTTCTATGGCTTTGTAACCAGAGAAATAAAGAGTCCCTGTTAACCGTGTCTCTTCGGCATTATGAAGCGCGTTCGCAGGCGAAAGAGGGATTAATGCCCACGCCTATTGGGGATTGCCCCCGCCTGTATGCAATACATGGTTTCACCAAACCCCTACCTGCCGGTTGCCGCATATGCAGGGGTTAACCTCTTCAGCCCCTGCTTGCGGCAGTCGCAAGGACGAAAGGAGTGAAAGCGCGCCGTATCAGCCTTTAGATTCAAATCTCCCTCGACCGGTCGCGGTATTCCGAGGGGGTAAAGCCGGTCTTCTTTTTGAAAACACGGCTGAAATAGTTGGGTTCGTTGAAAGAGAGTTCCATGGCGATGTTCATAATGGGGATCTCGGTTCGTTGGAGCATATCCTTGGCCAGCTCTATCCGCCTGTCGGCCAGATAGGCGACGAAGTTCACGCCCATTTCCCGCTTGAACAGTTTGCTCAGGTAGTAGGTGCTGATGTTGGCCTGGGACGCAACGTCGTTGAGCGTGATGTTCTGGCCGATGTTGCGTTCTATATAATTGATGATGAATTTAAAATCGTTCTTGTTGAATTTGCTGGAACGGAGCAGTTCGTCAAAAATGGCATTGACCATGGAAAGGAGCTTGAAATAGATATCGGATCGGTTGTCGTAAGGGGCGAGCCGCTGCTTCAGGTAGTAGATCTGATACTGGTGCTTGGTCTCGATGTCCAGCCCCATCAGCATGGCAGTCTCCGCGATTTTATTGGCGATCCTTGAAACGATGCTGGAGATGGTGCCCAGATCCGTATACCGCTCGTATATTTCGACAAGCGTGTCGCGCAGGCATTTGACCGTATCCCGGTAGGAGTATTCCCTGATATGCATGCTCAGTTTTTCCAGGTACTGGTCGCTTGGGGCGGGCGCGGAATTGCGCCTGTCATTCATTATGGAGTTGACGCAGTCGATGATTTTCTGCGGGCGGACCGGCTTGAGAAGATAATCGTTGACCTTTATTTTGATGGCGCGGAAGGCGAATTCGAATTTGCTGTAGGCCGTGGTGATGACAACGCCCGTATCCGGATACTTGGTCTTGAGGGCCTCACACACATCGAGCCCGTTGATGCCGGGGATATTTATGTCGAGGATGACCAGGTCGAAGGCGTTTTCGTCGATGATGGCGATGGCGTCGGTGCCGTTCACCGCCTCGGCCACGAGTTCTATATCATGGAAATTTTCCACTATGATCTTTCTTAGTACGATGCGCTCGATTTCTTCGTCTTCGACGATAAGCACCTTTGCCATTTGCATGTCACCTCATCTTCAGGGGCAGGGTGATGGTGATGCGCGTGCCAGCAAATCCCTCGTCGACGCTTTCGATATGAAGTGAGGCTTTGCCGCCGTAGGCCTGGTTCAGACGCCTCGATACGCTGTAGATCCCGAAACCGCTCTCGTTCTGGCGCAGGTACTCCGCTCCGTCGAGGATGCGCTTGATACGGGCGCTGTCCATGCCCTTGCCGTTGTCGGCAATCTCGATTACGAGATTTTTGCCTTCGGCGCGCGCCTTGAGCGTGATGTCGCCTCCTTCCGGCTCTTTTTCGACGACGTAGTTGATGCAGTTTTCGAGGAACGGCTGTATGGTGTTGTAGGGGCACTCCAGGCCCATCAGGTCCTCGTGGATGTCGAGGGTATACCGGAGCCTGTCGCCGAAGCGTATGGACTGTACCTTGAGGTAGTTCTTCACGAACTCGATCTCTTCGGAGAGCGAGACCATGGTATTGCGCTGCTGGGTATAACGCATGATTTCGGCCAGGGCATACATCGCCTCTTCCGTCTTGGACGCGTTCTCCAGCAAAGCCAGGCGCCCGACCGTATTCAGTGCGTTAAAGAGGAAATGGGGGTTGACGTTGAGCTGGAGCGTCTTCCATTCCATTTCCTTGAGCGTTTTCTCCAGTTCTACGCGTTTATGGGTCTCTTCTATGAGCTTGCGCTGTTTCAGGTTGAGTTCTTCGCGGTCGTAGTGGATGATTTTGCTTTGCACGAGGTAGTTGGCGATTTCGTAGAGCATGTTGGCGGCGGCCAATAATTTATCATAGGAGATGGTGGGAATGTCGGCGGCGGCAGCGACCAGTTCGGGGTCGTCGAGCCAGTCCACCTTCCTTTCGATGATGTTGCTCAGTTTCCCCTCGTCCTCGGGCGGCAGGCGTACCTGTCCGCAGAGCATCGCGCCTATGTACGTCCCGTATACGATGATGGGCACGGCGAAATCCACGAGGCCCGCGTGGCATTTATATATGTAGGGCCGCATCGCTATGGCGGATTGCAGGCCGCCGTGGGCATCGCATTCGTAGCAGAGTTCACGGCACCGGTCCTTTTTGCGGAGCTTCACGCAGAATGTGGAAAACCGGCTGTATTCCGTGATGGGCTCCCCTCGGTAGTCCACAGTGACGGCGGCGAGGCTCGTAGCCATGGTGAAGTGGTTCTGGATGCTTTGTAGCACGTCGAGATCGATATAATCCGAGATTTGCATAACGGTTTTCATAAGATTCTCTCCCTTAGCAGGCGAAGTAGGGGGATTTTTTTGTCGTTATGATGAAAAAACCTCGATGTGTGCTTGCAACAAAAAGTAACACCTTATTCTAACCGTTGTTTTTGTCGATTGTCAAGTTTGCCGATAACGACAAAATGTATAGCATCTAACCAATACATTGCAATAGACCCGCAGCTATAATGAGTGCAATAGCTACCGATTCGTGCGCGAACAAAACTGCGAGGGAGCGCAGATTCGAAGAATTCTAAGGAGGTTAACCGTATGACGAAGGAAGCGCTGGGCATGGTTGAGACCAAAGGTCTCGTAGGTGCGATCGAAGCGGCGGACGCCATGGTCAAATCGGCGAACGTCGCGCTCGTAGGCTACGAAAAGATCGGTTCCGGGCTTGTGACGGTCATGGTCAGGGGAGACGTTGGCGCCGTCAAGGCAGCCACCGACGCGGGTGCCGTAGCGGCCGAAAAGGTCGGAACGGTCGTATCCGTACACGTCATCCCCCGTCCCCACACCGACGTTGAGAAGATCCTTCCCCAGGGCGACTGACCCGGCCGGGCAACGGATGGCCGGATAAACCAAAATCTGTAACGGAGGAATCGTTATGAAAGAAGAATTGATTACCCAGATCATGGACGAAGTCATGAAGAAAGTCGGCGATGCCACTGCTCCCGCAGCAGCCGCGACGGTCGGCAACTGCAACCTGACGGAATTCGTGGGGATCAATCCCATCGGCAGGACCATCGGCCTGGTCATCGCAAATGTCGATGCCCATCTCCACGAAGCGATGGGGATCGACGCGAAGTACAAGTCGATCGGCATCGTCGGGGCCCGGACCGGCGCAGGGCCGCACATTTTTGCGGCCGACGAAGCGGTCAAGGCCACCAACACCGAGATACTCAAGATCGAACTCCCACGTGACACGGAAGGCGGCGCCGGGCACGGTAGCTTGATCATCTTCGGCGCCGAGGACGTATCGGACGCGAAGCGCGCCGTCGAAGTGACGCTCAAAGAAATCACGCGTACTTTCGGCGATGTGTACGGGTCCGCCGCGGGGCACCTCGAACTCCAGTACACGGCCCGCGCGAGCTACGCCCTCAACAAGGCTTTCAACGCTCCCCTCGGAAAGGCCTTCGGCATCAGTGTGGGCGCTCCGGCCGCGATCGGCGTGGTCATGGCCGATACGGCGCTCAAGGCAGCCAATGTGGACCTTGTTGGATATGCCTCGCCGGCAGGCGGGACGAGCTTCTCCAACGAGGTCATTGTTTTTGTGTCCGGCGATTCCGGCGCCGTGCGCCAGGCGATCATTGCCGCGCGCGAAGTCGGCAAGAAACTGCTTGGGCCCATGACAGGCGAAGAGCTTAAGTCATCGACCACACCCTATATCTAAAGTTAGGGAAAACACAAGGTAGGAAGGTGAAGTGAAATCATGAAATCCAAGCGCTTTGAAGTTCTGGCGCAAAGGCCTGTCAACCAGGACGGTTACGTACAGGAGTGGCCGGAGGTCGGGCTGATCACCATGAACAGCCCCTTCGATCCCAAGCCGAGCATAAAAATCGAGAATGGAAGGGTCACCGAGCTCGACGGCAAGAAGAGGGCCGATTTCGACATGCTCGACACTTTCATTGCCGATCATGCGATCAACCTGGATTATGCCGAGGAGGCTATGGCTATCGATTCGCTGGAGTTTGCGCGGATGCTGTGCGACATCAACGTGCCGCGCGACGAAATCGTGAAGTATACCACGGCCATGACTCCTGCGAAGGTCACGGACATCCTTAATAAGATGAACGTGCTGGAAATGATGATGGCGCTGACCAAGATGCGGCCGCGGCTGTTCCCGTCCAACCAGGCCCATGTTACAAACGTGAAGGACCAGCCTGTTCAGATTGCGGCGGATGCCGCCGAAGCCGCGCTGCGCGGTTTCGACGAACTGGAGACCACCGTGGGCATCGTGCGCTATGCGCCCTTCAACGCCATGGCCCTCATGGTCGGCGCGCAGGTCGGCCGGCCGGGGATACTCACGCAGTGCGCCGTGGAGGAAGCCACCGAGCTCCTGCTGGGCATGCGCGGCTTTACGGCCTACGCCGAGACGGTGTCCGTATACGGGACCGAGCCCGTGTTCATCGACGGCGACGATACGCCCTGGTCCAAGTCGTTCCTCGCATCCTGCTACGCTTCGCGCGGCCTGAAGATGAGGTTTACCTCCGGGACGGGCTCCGAGGTGCAGATGGGTTACGCCGAGGGCAAGTCCATGCTCTATCTCGAGGCGCGCTGCCAGTACGTGACCAAGGGCGCGGGCGTGCAGGGCACGCAGAACGGCTCCGTGAGCTGCGTCGGCGTTCCTGCGGCGTTCCCCTCGGGCATACGCGCCATCCTTGCGGAGAACGTCATCGGCGCCATGCTCGACATGGAGGTCGCGTCCTCAAACGACCAGACGTTCACGCACTCCGACCTGAGGAGGGTCGCGCGCTCGCTCATGCAGTTCGTGCCCGGAACCGACTTCCTGTGTTCCGGCTATTCGGCGGTACCCAACTACGACAACATGTTCGCGGGGTCCAACTGGGATGCCGAGGACTATGACGACTGGAACGTCATCCAGCGCGACCTCAAGATCGACGGCGGACTGAAACCCGTATCCGAGGAAGAGGTTGTCGCCGCACGCAACAGGGCGGCACGCGTTATGCAGGCGCTTTTCAAGGAACTCGGGCTGCCCGAAATCACCGACGAGGAAGTGGAGGCCGCGACGTATGCCCACGGCAGCAAGGATATGCCCGACCGCACCGTCGTGGAAGACCTCAAGGCCGCGCAGGGCCTGCTGGAGCGCAAAATAACCGGCATCGACATGGTAAAGGCGCTCTACAGGGCGGGCTTCGAGGATGTTGCCGATAGCTTGTTCAAAATCACTTTGCAGCACGTCACAGGCGACTACCTCCATACCTCGGCCATACTGGACAAAGATTTCAACGTGTTAAGCGCTGTCAATTGTCCGAACGCTTATACCGGGCCGATGACGGGCTATGTCATCAGCGACGCGCGTTGGGAGGAGATCAAGAATATCCCCAAGGCCGTCGATCCTGACAGTATAAAGTAGGAGGTATTTCGATGAATATTGATGAGAAAGCATTGAGAAGCATCATAGAGGCGGTGTTGCAGGAATACGATGCTTCCGCCGCTACCGCCGTATCGGCCGCTCCCAGGGGCGAAGTCAAGGGCTTTGAAATAGCAGGCCAGGCCGAGGCGAAAAAAGGCACCCGTCCGGACGAGGTCGTCATCGGATTAGCTCCTGCATTTGGCGATTCCCAAACGAAGACCATCATCGGGCTGCCCCACTACAACGTGCTGAAGGAAGTCATCGCCGGGATAGAGGAAGAGGGCGTGTCCTTCCGCTTCATCCGCGTGTACCACACGAGCGATGTCGCCTTCGTGGCGCATGCGGCTGCGAAGCTGTCAGGTTCAGGCATTGGCGTCGGCATCCAGTCCAAGGGGACCACGGTGATCCATCAGAAGGACCTGGCGCCGCTATCCAACCTTGAGCTCTTCCCGCAGTCTCCTCTGCTCGACGACGAGACATTCCGGGCGATTGGCAAGAATGCCGCCAAGTACGCAAAAGGCGAGTCTCCTTCTCCGGTTCCCGTGAGAAACGACCAGATGGCTCGCCCGAAGTATCAGGCTTTTGCCGCTTTGCTGCATATCAAGGAGACCGAGCACTGCGACCCGAACAGAAAGCCCGAGGAACTCAAGGTCATTTTCAAGTAACGTGGAGGTGTAATGATGAATCAGGAGCAAATGATACAGGCTGTCGTCAAGGAGGTCATGGCCTCTATGGGCAAGGCTGCGGCGCCCACGGACGGCGGCGTAACCCAGGCGCAGTATCCTCTGGGTGAAAAGATTCCCGAAAAGGTCTTCACCCCCACCGGCAAGAACCTGAACGAGCTGACGCTCGACAAGGTCATCAAAGGCGAGGTGACTGCCGAGGATGTGCGCATATCTCCCCAGACGCTGGAAATGCAGGCACAGGTCGCCGAGTCCGTAAAGCGCGACGCGCTGGCTGAAAATATGCGGCGTGCGGCGGAACTGATCGCGGTCCCCGACGAGCGCCTGCTCGAGATCTATAACGCGCTGCGCCCCTACCGTTCCAGCAAGGAGGAACTCTACGCCATCGCCGACGAACTCAAGGGTTACGGCGCAGACAAATGCGCCGGTTTCGTGCGTGAAGCCGCCGACGTATACGCGGCGCGCGGACGTTTGAAGAGGGACTGACATTCTCCCGGTGGCCGCCCCGCTTACTGACGGAGGCGGGGCGGCGCCGGCGACACCGGGTGCGCCGGGTATGACAGGCGCACACCATTCAGCAGCCGTTTGTGGAGGTGCTTCAATGAAGATCGTAGCGGGCGTAGACATCGGGAATGCCACTACGGAGGTAGCCATAGCAAAGATTCACGACGATGGGGGGATGGAGTTCATCGCCAGCGCGATCGTCCCGACGACGGGGATAAAGGGGACTACCCAGAACATACACGGCGTATTCCAGGCCCTCTCGGACGCGCTGAAAAAAGCCGCTGTGAAGGTGTCGGATCTGAGCCTGATACGGGTAAACGAAGCGGCGCCGGTCATCGGGGATGTGGCCATGGAGACCATCACCGAGACCATTATCACCGAATCGACCATGATCGGGCACAACCCTTCCACGCCGGGAGGGATCGGCGTCGGCATCGGAAAGACGGTACCGTTGGAAAACGTACGGCAGGAACCGACGGAGAACGACCTTATCGCCGTCGTTCCCAAATCGATCCATTTCGAAAAAGCGGCAGCGATGATAAACGCTTGCCTGGACCAATACAATATCGTTGGCGTCATCGCGCAGAGCGATGACGGGGTGCTCATCAACAACCGCCTGAAGAAAAAAATCCCGATTGTGGACGAAGTCCTGCTGATCGACAAGGTGCCTCTGGGGATGAAGGCCGCGATAGAGGTCGCGCAGCCGGGGGGTGTGGTGGAGGTGCTCTCCAACCCCTTCGGCATCGCTACGTTGTTCGGCCTGGATGCCGATGAAACGCGCCAGGTCGTGCCGATCGCCCGGGCGCTGATAGGGAACCGGTCCGCCGTCGTCATCAAGACGCCGCAGGGCGACGTGAAGGAGCGGCGCATCCCCGCCGGGAAGATCATTTTTACCGGCAAGGCTTCGGCGAGCGTGAACGTGGACGAGGGCGCCGAGAAAATCATGGAGGCGCAGTCGAAGGCGCTGCCTCTCGAGGATGTCAGGGGCGAGGCCGGCACCAACGCGGGAGGGATGCTCGAGCGCGTGCGCCAGGTGATGAGCCAGCTGACAAAACAGCATCCGTCCAGCATCAGGATACAGGACATACTGGCCGTCGATACGTTTGTCCCGAGGAGTGTACGGGGCAGCGTCGCCGACGAATTCTCGCTGGAAAACGCGGTGGGCATCGCCGCGATGGTCAAGGCCGACCGGTTACAGATGGAGAACATCGCCCGGGAACTCGCCGAGAAACTCGGGGTACAGGTCGAGGTAGGCGGCGTGGAAGCCGACATGGCCATACGCGGGGCCCTGACCACTCCCGGCACGGCCAAACCGCTGGCCATCATCGACATGGGCGCGGGCTCCACCGACGCCTCGATCATCAACGGCACAGGCGACATCGTATCCATCCATCTCGGCGGCGCCGGGAACATGGTGACGATGCTTATCAAATCGGAGATGGGCCTGGAGGACGACGCGCTGGCGGAAGACATCAAACAGTATCCGCTCGCCAAGGTGGAGAGCCTTTTCCATATCCGCCACGAGGACGGTACGGTGCAGTTTTTCGAGCGGCCGCTGGACCCGAGGACGTTTGCACGCGTCGTCATTCTCAAAGAGGGCGGGATGGAACCGATCGACAGCAAGCTTACGCTGGAAAAAATCAGGAACATAAGACGCAGCGCCAAGGAAAAGGTGTTTGTCACCAACGCCCTTCGCGCCCTGTCGAGGGTCAGCCCCACCGGGAACGTGCGGGACGTGGGCTTCGTGGTGCTGGTGGGCGGCTCGGCCCTGGATTTCGAGATCCCGCAGATGGTGACAGAGGCGCTCTCAGGCTACAGCATCGTTGCCGGGCGCGCCAACATACGCGGTGTGGAGGGCCCGCGCAACGCGGTAGCCACCGGACTCATCCTTTCACTGGAGGAGTGATTCAGCCTTATGCCGGAAAGCAGCAACAACGCAAGACCCCCGGCAATCAGGATATATGTTGCCCACAATACCGGCCCTGAGGCAGGCTATCTCGATATGCTCTACGGCATCGAGGAGGAAGGCGTGCCCTTCGAGCTCGTTCCGAGCGACCTTACGGACATAAGGGACCTGAGCTTCGAGGCCGCCGTCGGTTCGAGCCTGTCTGTCGGGCTGGGCGTCAATGTGGACGAAGTGGCACTCCATTACGACAAGCTGCCGCGTGATATGCCCCTGTATATCATCGATCGCGAGGTAGACAGGCGAGACATGCGCAACATGGGCATCAATGCAGCCCGGCTCGTCAAACGGATGCCGTTCAATACGATTAACCGCCGGAAGGAGGAGGAATCCGATGTCCAATAGATCCCTGGGACTGATAGAGACAAAAGGGCTCACAGCGGGGATAGAGGCTGCCGATGCGGCCTTGAAATCCGCCAATGTATCTTTGGTAGGTTACGAGGTCAAAAAGATGGGCGGCCTGGTCACCATCAAGGTGGAGGGTGATGTGGGCGCCGTCCAGGCCGCCATACAGGCGGCCGGAACCGCCGCGGGCAGGCTGACGGACTATTTTTCCGCCCATGTAATCCCCCGCCCGAGCAAGGAGCTGGAGAAGCTCGTGCGCACTCCCGATACCGTAGGGCATTCGCCCGTAAAACCTGCCATGAAGACACAACCGTCTACAAAACCGGCGAAGCAGGAAGAAGCCAGGCCGCCGGAGGAACCGGTGAAGAAAGAAGAAGCCAGGCCGCCG
>DCTV01000072.1:5233-64554 GCA_002329665.1 Christensenella sp. UBA1431 | reverse complement strand
AGCCGGTGAAGCAGGAAGAAGCCAGGCCGCCGGAGGAACCGGTGAAGAAGGAAGAAGCCAGGCCGCCGGAGGAACCGGCGAAGCAGAAAGCCACGCCCGCCAGGGAGCCGGTGAAGCCGCCGGAGAAAGCCCCCGAAACGAAGGAGCCCCGGGACAAAAAGGATTCTTCCGATAAGGGCGAGCCGCCCCGGACGCCGAAGAAGAAAAAGAAATAGGGCGGCGTATCGCCCAGGTCTTCTGCCCCAGGGGGGCCAAAGGGAGAAACAGGACGGCCAGGAAAAGTAAGCATTTATGGAGGCGCCCATGGAAACGACCGTCACAAAAGAGATGATGGCAGCGATCGCATTAAAAGTGGTACAAAGGCTTTGTGCCCTGCAACTGCTGGAAATCCCCATCGGCGTTTCCAACAGGCATATCCATTTGTCCAGAGAGGACGTCGACGCGCTTTTCGGCAAAGGGTACCAGCTCACGCCGGTAAAGATGCTCAAGCAGCCCGGCCAGTATGCCTGCGCGGAGACGCTCACGGTAAAAGGCCCGAAAGGTTCCCTAAACAAGGTGCGGATACTGGGCCCGGAGCGAAAGAAAACGCAGCTTGAGGTGTCCGTAACCGACAGCTACCAGCTCGGATTCAGGCCGCCGGTAAGGATGTCGGGGGATTTGGAAGGGTCGGTTGCCTTCGACCTCGTCGGTCCAGAGGGAAGCGTGCATGAGGACGAAGGCGCCATCGTCGCGCTGCGCCATATACATATGACGCCGCAGATAGCGCAAAGGTACGGGTATGCCGACGGGCAGCGCGTGGATGTGGAAGCGGGCAACGACCAACGCAGGGTGGTATTCAGGAACGTCCCGATCCGCGTAACCGAAACGTCCGCGCTGGAGATGCACCTTGATACCGACGAGGCAAACGCGGCGGGGGCGGTAAACGACGCGACGGCCAGAATAATCGAACCGGGAGAGTGAGGGCGTGGACATCTGGGCGGCCAACGCAGCGATAGAAACGTGCCACGCGCTCCTGAACGAAAAGCGATGCAACGGGTGCGGTGGCGGCCTCAAAACGGGTGTGGATCTGGGCACGGCCAGCATCGTAATCACCGTGGTGGACAATAACAACGTGCCGGTGGCGGCCGTTATGGAGGAAGCGTCCGTCGTGAGGGACGGCGTGGTCGTGGACTATATCGGGGCCACGCGCATCGTGGAACGGCTCAAGGAGCAGGTGGAGGGCATCGTCGGGCGGGTGCTGAATCGCGCCGCCTGCGCCATCCCGCCGGGCATCACCGAAGGCAACATCAAGGTGATCTCCAACGTGGTCGAGTCTGCCGATTTCGAAGTGGACAACGTGGTCGACGAACCGACCGCAGCAGCCACCGTGCTGGGGATTACCGACGGCGCCGTGGTGGATGTGGGCGGCGGGACGACAGGCATCTCCATCATCCGCAACGGCAGGGTCGTCCTCACGGCGGACGAACCCACCGGCGGCACCCATATGAGCCTGGTGCTGGCCGGCGCCCTCAAAATCTCCTTCGAGGCGGCCGAAGCCATGAAAAAAATGTCCCGGTACGAACGGGACGTGTTCCCTGTGGTCAGGCCGGTCGTCCAGAAGATGGCCTCGATCGTGAAACGCTTCATTGAGGGATACGACGTGGAGACGATATATGTCGTCGGGGGCGCCTGCTGCTTCACGAGATTCGAGGCCGAATTCGAACAGGAGATCGGCGTCAAAACGACGAAGCCGGTCCATCCGTTGCTGGTCACGCCGCTGGGCATAGCGATGAATTGCAGGGGGTGACGGAATTTGGATGAAATAAAGCTCAGAGCCATCGTCGAGGAGACGGTCCGCGAGGTCATGGCGCGGGCAGTGGCGACGGAGACGCTGCGCCGGTACAACGCGCGCCCGATATCGGCCACGGCCTTCTTCACCGGCGCCCTGTTGGGGCTTAAGCCTGTGATGGACGCCCTGCGCGGCCTGCAAAACGACGGCTTCAGTATCCGCGCGGTGCTGTCAAAGAGCGCGGGGAAGCTCATCGGCGTGGATGCGGTGAAGGAGGTCCTTAGCAGCGAAGAGGTCTGCCTCGAGGACCAGGCGGACCGCGAAGCGTGGGAAAAGGCCGAGCTTATCCTCATACCCGCGCTCACCGTCAATACGGCCGCGAAGGTGGCGCATTGCATTTGTGATTCCGTCGTCCCCAACGCCATCTCCAAGTCGCTGTTGGCGGGAAAGCTTGTCATCGCGGCGACGGACGGATGCTGTCCGGCTTGCATGCAGCGCCTGGAAAAATATGCGGGGAAGATCCCGCATCCCTACGCCGCCGCACTGTCCCGGAACCTCGCGGCCATGCGCGAATACGGCGTGGTGCTCACCAGCGCAGAGGATTTCGGGCGGCGGGTCCGCCGGACCGCTGCCGAAAGGCTGCGGAGCCTGGGCGCGGCAAAGGATGCGACGACGTTGCGGCTTAGCCCGCCGCAACCCTCGGCCCGTAGTTCCCCGGTCGCGGGCAAAAGGATCGTCGGGCTCGCCGATCTGATGGGCACGCCTCCCGGCGGGTCCGTTTCCGTCGGCAAAAAAGCCATAGTCACCCAGCTGGCGGGGGACTATGCCAACCGCCGGGGCATCACCATCGTACGCTCAAAATAACGCTTTGGAGGGATCGATTTGTATTTGGGCAGAGTTATCGGCAATGTCGTCTCGACACGCAAGGACGAGCATCTTTCGGGCGTGAAGCTGCTCATCGTCCGCCATCTCACGGTCGATGACGCCGGCAAGGCTTTCAGGGACGATTCGAAAACCGTCGTGGCGGTGGATACCGTCGGCGCGGGCGCGGGAGATACCGTGCTGTTGGTGGTAGGCAGTTCGGCGACAAAGAATATCGAGGGTTTCCAGAAAGCGGCTACGGATGTCACCATAGTCGGGATCGTCGACGAAGCGGAACTCCAGGACTGACGGGGAGGGATACCATTGTCCGGTTTGTATACCAGGAAAGGCGATGCGGGAAACACCGTTCTTTATGGCGGCACGCGCGTGAGCAAGGACAGCCTCCGCGTACACTGTTACGGGACGATCGACGAGGGCATCGCCATGATCGGCCTTGCCTATTCCCTCGGCACGGACGGCGAATCGCGCCAACACCTGCACGCGATACAGAAACGGCTTATCACGGCGGCCGCCGAGCTCGCCAGCGACGAAAAAGGCATGCACATGCTCAAAGACAGGATCGGCGATGACGATACCGCGTACCTTGAAGGCGTCATCGATGCGTGTGCGGAGTATACGGATGCCACCAAGGAATTCGTCGTGCCCGGCGTCAACAGCTTCTCGGCCGCGCTGCATGCTGCCCGGACCGTCGTGCGCAGGGCGGAGCGCTGCATAACGCGGCTGTGCGACAGCGGCGAGCCTGTTAGCACGGAGCTTTTGCGTTACATGAACCGCCTGTCCGACTGCCTGTATGCCCTTGCCCGCCGCGAAGAGGAACTGTCTGCCGTGCGGACGATCAGGGACAGGGTCTTGGAAAAGCTTCGGTTCATGGACTGCAAACCGGGACTCGACCTCGAAACGGCCCGCAAAATGGCCCTTCATGCCGAGGAAAAAGCGGCGAAGATGCAACTTCCCATCGTGTTCTCGGCCGTGGACAAGGGAGGCAACCTCATCCTCCTCAACAGGATGGAGGGCGCGCTGATTGCCAGCATAGATATCTCCATTAAGAAGGCGTACACCGCCAACGCCCTCAAGATGCCCACCGACCAGGCAGGCGAACTGTCCGGCCCGGGCGCCCCCTTATGCGGGCTGGAGAGGACGAACGACAACCGTTTCGTATTGTTCGGCGGAGGATACCCCGTTAAGGTCGGCGGGGAGGCCGTTGGCGGCATCGGCGTCAGCGGCGGCACCGTCGGGCAGGATATGGAGATTGCATCCTATGTGCTGGATAGATTTCAAGGAGGGGAAGACCAAAATGGTTGCGAATGAGAAGGTTCTTGCCGATATCGTGCAGAAAGTGCTTCATGCGGTAGACGCGCACCGGAACTGTACGGCGGGCGACGGGAGCGCGCTGCCGGAGGGCGTGTTCAGCAACATGGAAAAGGCGATAGCGGCTTCCGCCGTTGCGCAGAGGGAGTACATGAAGTGCTCGCTCAGCGACCGGAAACGCTTCATCGACGCCATACGCAAAAAGGTCCTGATCGAAGCGAATATCGAGAAGATGTCCGAAATGGCGGTTGAGGAAACCGGCATGGGCAATTTTGAACATAAATGCATCAAGAACCGGCTGGCCGCCAACAAGACCCCGGGGCTGGAGGATCTGCTTACCGAGGCATATACGGGGGACGACGGACTGACGCTGCTCGAGTATTCGCCCTTCGGGGTGATCGGCGCCATTACGCCCACCACCAACCCCAGCGAGACGATCATCTGCAACGCGATCGGCATGCTGGCGGGAGGCAACTCCGTGGTTTTCTCCACGCATCCCCGCGCGAATCACACTTCGCAGTTCACCGTAGGGCTGATCAACGAGGCTTTGCGGGAAGCGGACGCGCCGCCCAACCTCATCACGACGATAGCCAAACCGACGATGGAAGAGGCGGGGGTCCTGATAAAGCATCCCGATGTGCAAATGCTGGTCGCCACGGGCGGGCCGGGCGTGGTGCGCGCGGTGCTGACCTCGGGCAAAAAGGCGATCGGCGCGGGCGCCGGGAACCCTCCCGTGCTGGTGGACGAAACGGCCGACATCGAGAAGGCGGCCAAGGATATCATCGACGGCTGTTCGCTGGACAACAACCTCCCGTGCACCTGTGAAAAAGAAGTGGTGGCCGTAGATTCCATCGCCGACTATCTGGTTTTCAACATGAAGAAAAGCGGCGGTATGGAGGTCGACCAGGCGACCGTTGACGCGCTGCAGGCGCTGGTGTTTACGGACAAAGGCAGGCCGAATCCGGAATACATCGGAAAGAGCGCAAAATATTTGCTCCAGAAAGTCGGGGTTACGGCCGAGCCCGGCACGCGCGTCATCATATTCGAGGCAAAAAGCAACCATCCCTTCGTCACCGAGGAGATGATGATGCCCATACTTCCCATCGTGCGGGTGCCGGACGCGGATGCGGGGATAGAGCTGTGCATCAGGCTTGAAAACGGCTGCCGCCATACCGCCATCATGCACTCGAAGAACGTGGATAAGCTCACGAAGATGGCCAAGCTCATACAGACCACCATATTTGTAAAGAACGGTCCTTCCTACGCGGGAATCGGCGTCGGCGGCGAAGGTTATGCCACGTTCACGATAGCGGGGCCCACCGGGGAGGGGCTCACGTCTGCCAAAACTTTCTGCCGCAGGAGAAGATGCGTTCTCGTAGGCGGATTCGAAATCAAATAGAAGGTGATCGAATGAATCTGGTCAGTCTCATCGAGAAGGCCGGTATCGTGGGCGCCGGGGGAGCCGGATTCCCGACGCACGTCAAGTTTGCGGGGGACGCTAAATACATCATCGTCAACGCCGCGGAATGCGAACCGCTGCTGCGTGTGGACCAGCAGCTCCTTATCGCATACAAAAACGAGATACTGACGGCGCTGCAGGCGTCCAGGGAAGCGCTCGGGGCAAAAAAAGCGATCATTGCGATTAAGGGAAAACACAGGGAAGCCGTCGCGTGCCTGGAATCAGCGGTCTCGCGGGTTGACGGAGTGGAGGTCTTCCTGCTCGAGGACTTCTATCCGGCGGGGGACGAGCAAGTTACCGTGTACGAAGCGCTCAAAAAGATCGTGCCGGAGGGCGGGCTCCCCATCCATGTGCAAACGGTGGTCGTCAACGTCGAGACCATGCTCAACATCGGCAACGCGATGAAGGATATCCCGGTTACCGAGAAGTATCTCACCGTGACCGGCGCGGTCAAAAATCCCGTTACGGTGAAAGTGCCGGTAGGCATCGGCGCGACGGAGGCCATAGGCCTGGCCGGCGGACCGGCTGTGGATGCGTTTGCGGTGATCGAAGGCGGGCCGATGATGGGGAAGCTCATCGACCATGAGCGCGCGGTGGTCACCAAAACCACGAAGGCCTATATCGTGCTCCCCGAAGAACACCGGCTGATTGCGTCCAGGGGCAAAAGCATGGAAAGGATGCTCCTAGAGGCGCGGATCGCCTGTTGCCATTGTTCGCTGTGCACGGAAGTATGCCCGCGCAACCTGTTGGGACACAGGCTGAGGCCCGACAGGCTGATGCGGATGGCCAGCTACACCCCCGGTTTCGAGACGGACCCTTGTATGGACGAAGCCCTGATATGTTCCGAATGCGGGCTTTGCGAACAGGCGTGCGTCATGGGGCTTCAGCCGTGGAAGCTGAACAACTACCTCAAGGGGAAACTGGGCGCGGCAGGCATACGCAGGACGGACAACCGCGCGCCTGAGAAGGTTTCGGAGTTCCGCGAGTATAAAAAGTTCCCCGTAAAGCGCCTCGTGAACCAACTGGGGCTCTCAAAGTACGACGTCCCCGCGCCGTTGAAACTTTCTGGGACAGAACGCTTCACACGACTGCGCATCGCGCTGAAGCAGCACGTCGGCGTTGCCGCCTGGCCGGTGGTGTCGGTGGGGGACAGGATCGAAAAAAACCAGTTGATAGGCGATATCCCGGAAGGGAAACTGGGCGCAAAAGTGCATTCCGGCATAGGCGGAAAGGTTACGGGCATCGATCACGACACGATAGAGATCGCGAGGTCTTAAGGGAGGGACAGCGTTGAAAAAGTCCATCGGGATACTGGAATTCAAGAGCATTGCCAAGGGAATCGAGGCGACGGACCTCATGCTCAAAGCGGCGGATGTGCGGCTTATCCTATCGTCTCCCCTTTGCCCCGGGAAATATATAACCATAATAGGGGGCGAGGTGGGGCCAGTGAAGATAGCCGTCGAGACCGGAAAGCAGGCCGCCTGCGATTTTGCCCTCGAGGGACATGTGATTTCAAACGTGAGCGAAGCGGTGTTCCCGGCGCTGAGCGGGACGACCCGCGTCGAGAATTATGCTTCCCTGGGCATCATTGAAACACTGACCGCTGTTTCGTCCGTCATCGTGGGGGATACTGCGGTGAAGGCATCCAATGTAACGCTTATCGATATCCGAATAGCACGAGGCCTGGGAGGCAAGGGCTACGTGCTGCTCACGGGAGAGGTATCGTCCGTGAAGACGGCGGTCCTGGCCTGCGAGGAGAGGATGAGAGAGGAAGGCACGATCATCGCCACGTCCGTCATAGCGTCTCCGTCCAAGGCGATACTGTGCGAGCTTCAATAAGCCCCGGAATGAAGAGGTGGAATCATGTTGACGGTCAGTTTTATCAACACTCCCACGAAAGGCACGGTGCGAATCCTTTTAAGAAGGATTTTCGACGACGCGGTGAAAGAGAAGCTGAATAACGGGTTGATAACGGCCATCGGATTCATTCAGGGGCCGATTGCCACGGTGCTCGCGGCCGGAGACATAGCGGAAAAGACGTCGGATGTCGAAATCGCGGAGATCGTGGGCAATTGTCCCCAGCACATCACCATGGTCGGTGTTTTCGGCGACACTTCTTCGGTTTCGGAGGCGTTGAAGGCTGTTGAAGCGTGGGAAAAAGGAACAGGGAACGGCTGACGGCCCTGTGCGAACCTATGTGACATATAAAGCGGTATGCCATACGCCCGGTCGGCAAACAGGGGGCCTGATTCGGCCCCCTTGCGCTTTTCACCGCCGCTAATACATATTTGTCTCGGAGGCTTGTGCGATCGCCCTGGTTTCGTGCACGGTGCCCCGAGGGTGCTCAGGCGGCGCATAGATCGAATACAGCTTAATCGGTCTGTCGCCGGTATTGGTGAGATTATGCCACATACCGGCGGGAATAATGAACGCGTAATCGGCGTGTACCCTTCTGCGGTAATCGAGGAAATCTCTGCTCTTGCCCATCTGCACAAGGCCCTGGCCTTCTTCGATACGTATAAACTGATCGAGGTGGGGATGGACCTCTAAACCAATGTCCTCTCCCACATCGATGCTCATCAGGGTAAGCTGCAAATGGGCTCCCGTCCATAAAGCGGTACGGAATGCATCGTTTCGTCTGGTAACATTCTCGATATTGACCACAAACGGCTCCGGCCCGTAATCCTCAAGCCTGGTATATCTTGCGCCCGCGTCCCTTCTTCGCGAATAATTGTCGTTGTCATACGGATAACCTCTATCATTGTCATACATGCCGTATGCGTTGTTCGAAGGCCAATTATTGTGGTCGGGATACGGTTGCCGTCTGTAAGGATTACCCAAGTTTTTCACCCCTATCAATTGGTTTCCAACTCATGATATGGGGTTTGCTGTGTTTTCGTTACTTGGCGGGGAAACCGGCTCCGCCGGCGCCGCTTACGCCCGTAGTCACTGAGAATATCTGCCGGTCATTGATACGGCGAATTGTTTTGCATCGCCGAGGTCTGCGTCGTTGGGATGCTTCCTGCCCATGAACAGGAATTTTCCCCTGCAGCAGAAGCTGTCGTCCGCCGTCGGTATGCCCCTGTCCTTCAGGGCGTTACGGATGAGGTTGACGGCCACTCCATAGCGTGTCTTCGAAGCCGACGTGCTGAAAACCGCCGCACGCCCTATCTTCTCAGGGTTCAGCCGGGCGATGAACTCCGCGAGCGACGGTTCGAGCGCCCCGCCGTAGATGGCTCCCCCGATGAACAGAAGGTCGACGGTGTCTTGCACGTCGAAGGCGGCTATGTCCTGCGCCGTGCAGCAGGCAGCTTCCGCTATGGCCTGTGCGATCTTTTTCGTGTTGCCAGTCCTCGAAAAAAACGTTACCGCGGTATTCATGACGAATCCCCCTCAAACTGTATGGATAGTATATCGTAACACCCGCGGCATGTTTGTTCAAGAGAATAAATTGTGCGGCTTATATTCTTTTTGTGAGGGATCCGAAGCGCGGCGCGCCGTTATCGAAATATTTTCGGAGCAAATGGCCGCCCCGCCTGGACGGGGCGGCCATTTGCTTAACGCTGGCTATTCTATGCGGACGTTCACCGCCTTTATTTTGGAACGGTCTTTCGGGTCCGGTTCGGTGTCGAAAGTCACCTTCTGCCCTTCCAAAAGAGTCCTGAATCCGGGTGAGTCGATGGCCGAGAAATGCACGAAGACGTCCTCGCCGCTGACATCGTCGGCAATGAATCCAAAACCCTTGTCTGCATTGAACCATTTTACTGTGCCATAATTCATGAAACCAACCTCCTTTCGCGTTGGGCACATGCGAGCGCAGGTTTAGTATGCCATGCATAGTGCAATATTATCCGTCGAAATGTGATTGCCTGGGAAACGGACCGTGCCGCCGGCAGCGCCGGGGGAATGGCGCCGTCTTTGGCCCGTAAATCACAAACGGCCGATCCAAACAAACGAATGATACGCCGCTGCCGCCCGGCGACGCTATGGCGTGACCGGCAATGGACTTATCGGCCGTAATCGAACGCGAAAAAGGGCGCCTGCCGGGGCTTAAAACGGATATATTAATGTACTAGCACAATAATTTAACCATGGTAACAAGCCGTTCGCGGGCTTTTGGCCGCAGGGACGGCGACCGCCCGGGCAAACCGGCGTCAGAAGTCCCTCGTGAACATGTTGCGGCCTTTGGTGAGGCTCTCGATCGTGGTGAAGCCCAGCCGCCTGAGCAGTTCGAGGACGTACGCGTTGTCCATGGGCGCCCGGCTCGCCGCCCGGCCGGCGTAATCGGCGACGTTCTTCGCTGCCGTTTTTCTGTCGGTCAGTATCTTCGGGCCTCCGACGCAGCCGCCTTCGCAGCCCATGCCTTCCCAGAAGTTCGTGCCAAACGCCCCGCTTTTCAAGTCCTCAAGCATCGCTTTGCAGGCGCGCATGCCGTCGGCCTGCCTGGCCCCAAGCGGGATCCTTCTTTTCGGACGCAGGCGCCCGAGCGTTTCGCGGACGGCCTCGCTGACCCCGCCCGTACGCGCGTAGCCTCGCCCCGCCGCCGAAGAATGGTCGCGCTGGTCCTCCTTTAGCGTTTCGGGTTCGATATGCGCCGCGCGAAAAATGGCCTGTGTTTCCTCGAACGTCAGCACGTAATCCACGGCCTCCGCGACGTCCTCCTGCCGCGCCTCCGCTTTTTTGGCGATGCAGGGGCCGATGAACACAGTCTTCGCGCCGGGGAACAGCTTTTTGACCGCACGTCCGGACGCGACCATCGGGGAGACGGACGGCGGCATATGCGGGATCAGCCGTCTGTAATCCCTGCGGATCAAAGCGACCCACAGCGGGCAGCAGCAGGAAGTGAGCATGAAGTCGTCGTCGCGCATGATCGCTGCGTCGAATTCCAGCGCCTCCTTCAGCGTGAGGATGTCCGCGAACAGCGCCACCTCGATCATGCCCGTGAAGCCGAGCGCCTTGAACGCGCTCCTCAGCCTGCCCGGGGTCGTTCCCGGGCTGAACTGGCTGATGGTGGCGGGTGCGATCAGCGCGTATACCGGCAGGCCTTCTTTTTGGATCATGGTAAAGATCGGGACGACCTCTTTGATATCCGTCAGGTTTTCGGCTTCGCACGCGTCGATGCATGCGCCGCAGCCGACGCAGTCCTTCCCGGATACGACTGCGTTGCCCTCGCTGTCGCGCGATATGGCGCCGAAGAAGCACGCCGTCTGGCAGCCGCCGTTTTCGCCGTCGCATCCGCACGGGCCGAGGAGCACGACGGGCGGGTGCCTTCGCGGATGGAGCAGGCAGTCGAGCTGGTAAGGGTCGCAGTCGCACTGCCCGAACAGGGCGTCGATCGTGCCGCCGACCGCCGCGTGCACGGCGCTTTCATAGAGCGCCGGGTATGGATGCATGCTTGGTTCTCTCCGTTCGTTTCCGGTCCGGTTAGGCTGACGCCTCACGCACACACTTACGTAAAAATGTTGCGGCGGACCGCTGGCAAAGACGGTTCAGCCCTGGCGTAAAAAGCGGTTTGGGCCGGCTTTCGGCGGTATTTCGCCCGCATCACCGTTTCCTCTGCGCGGCCGCTCCGACATGGTTGCAGCGTATCATGGCGTCCCAGACGGTCGGTTCTTCGCGGGCGTTGGTGCCGTCTCCGGGGACGCCCTGCCCGGCGCCCTGTTTCTCGCGCCCGCGCTTGTGTGGTGAATCGTAACGGGGCATTTTCATCCTCCTTTCACGCACGTTTAATTTGCCCAAAAAGCCGGGTTATTACGCCGGGACCGAGGCGAAACGCGCGCGCGGGAGCGTTGCCGATAAAAAATGAGATATAATGGGAACGCGAAACATTAGAAAGAAGGAAACGCCATATGTTCAGAGAACTGAGGAGAAAAGAGAAGCAGACCGATGCCAGCCGGGCCGCGGGGATACTGGAAGAAGGCGCTTACGGGATCCTCTCGACCGTGTGCGAAAACGGATACCCGTACGGCGTGCCCCTGCAATACGTTTACCGCGGCGGTTCGATCTATTTCCACTGCGCTGTCGAGGGGCAGAAGACGGACAACATCCTCCGTGACGACAGGGTTTCGTTCTTAGTGGTGGGACGATGTGAGACTCTGCCCGCCCAATTTACCACGGCGTACGAGAGCGTCGTCGTATTTGGGAGGGCGAGCTTCGTCAACGACGAAGAAAAAAACGAAGCGCTCGCCGCGCTCATCGCCAAATACGCGCCGGGGCACGAACAGAAGGGGCGGGCATATATCGCCAAAGCAGGCGCAAAGGCGGCGGTCGTGAAAATCCGGCCCGAGCATATCTGCGGCAAGGAGAGGAGCGGACGCTCGGCCCCGCCGGAGGGCTGAAACGCCCTCCGGCCGTCCGAAAGAATTGCCGTCCGAAGCGGTCAGGGAGCAACGAGGGAGAAATCGGTCTCGACTTCGACGTTGCCCTTAACGGCCAGCCAGACGGGGGAGATAGCGGACGCGACGGCGAGCGCCTTCTCTACGTCGGAGGCCCGGATGTCGCCGGAAAACACCTTGACCGAAAAGACGATCTTCTTGAGCGTAAGCGGGTTTTACTGCCGGATGCCCGTGGCGCGGGCTTCGTATCCGGCGACGCTGCCCGACCTTCTGAGCAACGCCACCACCGCCGTGCTCACACAGCCGCAAAAACTCAAAAGGAGCAGTTCGAGCCCCGCAAACCCCTGCCCGTCGCCGAGGGGCGGGACGTAGTCCAGCGTGAGGGGGCGGCCGGGGTTCGCATCGGAGACGGCGGAAAACTGCACTTTTTGGTTTACCAGCTTGATATAGGCATTCATTTTATCCATAGTATACTCCCTTTTATGCAGCGCGCAGCTGTTTTACGGTATTAAACCGATACAATTGTATCACGGCGGCGGCGCTTTCGGCCATGCGTCCTATTAATAACCGTGTCCAACTTTTTGGGCGGGAAGGGAACGGAATCGGCGGACTTTGCGTTGTCGTTTGCCGGCGCATCGGACGGCGGGTTCCGGCATAAAATGAGAAGGCATACCGATCTGGAGAAGGAAGTGTTGATGTGAAACACAGGGCGATGAACTATTTTGCCTGCGTACATACGGCGCGCGGCTTCTATGACCTGCTGGATTCCAACCTGGAAGGCGTACGCGCGCTGTTCGTCCTGAAAGACGCCCCCAACGCGGTCATCACGCCGATGATGCAGGAGACGGGGGCTTTCTGGGAGGAAGAAGGGTACGCCACGGAGTACCTGCACAATCCGACGGACAACGCGGGGATAATCGGGGTGATTGTCCCCGGCCTGGCCGCCGTCGTCGATTTTTCGTTTTTTCATTCCAACAAGCGCGTCAGAAACTTCGGTAACAAAATGGTCATCGGCCTTAAGAGGGCGTTTTCGTTTCCCTCGACGCCTTCGCAGGAAAGCGAAGCGCTTCGGATAAGCGATAAGATTGTGAACGAACTGGCGCGGGTGCACGAAAACCTCGCCGACGCCCTGGAAATCCACGACGACTGGGAAGCGATTTATATCCAGCGGCTCGATCACGAAGCGGCGAACCGGCTTACCGAAGAGTTGATACGCGGGTTTTACAAGGCCAGGTCCGCGAACAAAAAACCCGTCGTGAAGCACCGTTTTTTGGGGGCGGCGACCCCGAAAGGCGCGGTCGATTTCATCCCGGACCTGACGGGTGGCCTGTCAAGGCGCTTCCTCCTCAAGGGAAGGCCGGGGACGGGCAAATCGACCATGCTGGGCAAGCTCGCGCAGGAAGGGCAAAAGAGAGGATTCGACGTCGAAGTATACCACTGCGGATTCGATCCCAAAAGCCTCGACATGGTCATCGTCAGGGAACTTGGGACTGCCGTTTTCGACAGCACGTCCCCGCACGAATATTTCCCGGGCAGGGACGGCGACGAGGTCGTCGATGTGTATGCGGCGGCCGTCAAGGGGAACACGGACGAAATCTACGAAGACGAATTGAGGCGGATAAAAAAAAGGTACAAGGAAAAAATCGGCGAGGCAAGGGCGCATCTCGCGAAAGCAAAAGCGCTCAACGACGTGCTGTGCGGGTTGTACGCGGGCTCGGCCGACAGCGACACGCTCAGGGCGGCGAGGGCGGAACTCAGGCGGGAAATGACGGCCCTGGTTTCGGAATACTCGCTGACGAAGTGAGCCGCAGGCGGGCTGATCGGCAGACAGGCGCAAGCCCCGCCCCGGCCCAGCCTTGTCCCCATGGCCCGGTTTTTATTATGTGAACCCGGAAGGAATAAAGCGTATTCCCGTGGAATATATACGAATATGGTACGGGCAGTCCGATCGAACACTAAAGGAGGGTACTAAGATGGCGGACAGGTATTTACTTGGGTATGACATTGGAACGATGGGCAGCAAGGGCGTGATCATCGACGAAGGCGGAAGAGTGCTTACAAGTAAAACCATGGAACACGGCGTGAGCGTGCCGCGCCCAGCGTGGGCCGAACAGGACGCGGAAGAACTGTACTGGGGCGAGTTCAAAAAGATCACACGACAGCTATTGGCCGAAGCGCACATCGACCCGAAACAGATCGCCGGCATCGGTGTAAGCGGACTGACGCCCGACATCGTCCCCGTGGACAGGGAAGGGAACGCCGTGCGGCCCTGCATCATCTACATGGACAGGCGCGCCACGGCGGAGTGCGACATAGCGATGGAGAAATTCGGCGGCAAGGTCTTCGAGGTGTCGGGGAACATCGCGGACCCCTACTTTGCCGGTTACAAGGCCATGTGGTACGCCCGCAACGAAAAGGAAAGGTACGACAGGACGTGGAAACTGCTCAACTCCCACGCCTTCGTGGTCCTGAAACTGACCGGCGAAGCGGTTGTGGATTACGGCGTCGCAGGGCTGAACGCCCCGTTTTTCGATCAGAAGCAGCTGAAATGGTCGGGCGAGATGATCGAGGGCTGCGGCATGGACACGGACAAGTTCCCCACGGCCTACGCCGCTCATGAAGTAGTCGGGACCGTGCGCCGCCGCGCCGCCGAAGAGACCGGCCTGGCCGAGGGCACGCCCGTGATCGCCGGGGGCGGCGTGGACGCTTCGTCCTCCGCGTTCAGCGTCGGCATGGTCGGACCGGGCGAGTCCTCCTGCATGTACGGGACGACGCATTGCTGGCAGATCGTGCTCCCCGAACCGAAATTCGACGACCGGTTCATAAATTTCCCGCACATCGTGCCGGGCAGCTACGTCGCCCTGGCGGGCCTGGGGACAAGTGGCGCGATCATCAAATGGTTCCGGGACAACTTCGGCGCGCTCGAAAAGGAATATGAGTCAGAACGCGGCACGAGCGCGTACAAGCTCCTGGACCTCGAGGCGGCCGCCGTGCCCAAGGGCGCCGACGGGCTGGTGCTGCTGCCCTACTTCATGGGCGAGCGTTCGCCCATATGGGACCCCAAAGCCCGCGGCGTTTTTTTCGGGCTGTCCCTCTACCACACGCGCGGGCACATGTTCCGCTCCGTGCTCGAAGGGATCGGCTATGCGCTCGAGCACCACGCCGAGATACTCCGCGAACAGGGCCTGATGCCGAAGCGGATCGTCGCGGTAGACGCCGGCGCGAGCAGCAACCTGTTCCGGCAAGTGATCACCGACATCATGAACACGCCGCAGGACTACATGGCCAAGGTTTCCGGCGCGCCCGTCGCCGACGCGTTCCTGGCCGGGCTGGGCGTGGGCGTCTACAAGGATTTCGGACAGATCAGGGATTGGGTGCGCTACGACCAGGCGAACGTGCCCGACCCCGCTTCCCACGCCGTATACCGGAAGCTGTACCAGATCTACCGTAACCTCTACGAGAAGACCAAAGACGATATGCATGTCCTTGCGGATATGGCATAATGAACAGGACGGATCGGGGAGAGGGCCTGCGCCTTCTTCCCCGGTCCCGGACATAGCGAAGGAGTGATTTTATGCAGGCCCTGCGTCTGTACGGAGCGAGCGACTTGCGGCTGGAGGACATTCCCGTCCCCGAGGCAGAGCCGGGGGGACTGGTGGTGAAGGTGGAAGCCTGCGCCATCTGCGGAAGCGACCTGAGAAACGTCCGGGCGGGAGGGTCCTCCCACGGGATGGACCTGCCCATAACGATCGGGCACGAGATAGCGGGGACCGTCCACGGGATCGGGGAGGGCACCGAAGGCTTTGAACCGGGGCAGCGGGTCGTGCTGGCCACGATCACGCCCTGCGGGCAGTGCATCAACTGCCTGAGGGGGATACAGAACCAGTGCGACCGCAAGACGGCAATCTCGTATCAGTACGACGGCGGTTTTGCCGAGTTCGTGGCGGTCCCGCCGCGCCATGTGGCGGCGGGCGGCGTATTCCCGATGCCCGAAGGCCTGAGCTTTGCGGAGGTATCCATTACCGAGCCCTTTTCCTGCGCCCTCAACGGCCAGGAACTCTCCCGCGTCGGCCTGGGGGACGTGGTCTGCGTTATGGGGGCCGGGCCCGTCGGCCTCATGCACTGCCTCCTGGCCAGGGCCAGGGGGGCCGCGAAGGTGTTCCTGGCGGACGTGGCGCCGGCGCGGCTGGAACTATCCCGGGATTTTCCCGAGATCGATAACCGGGTCGACGCTTCGCGCGAGGACCCGGTCGAACGGGTGCTTCACTGGACCGGGGGCGTCGGGGCGGATGTGGTCATTACGGCCGCGCCGTCGGGAAAGGCCCAGGTCCAGGCGACCAGGATGGCGGCCAAGCGCGGGCGGGTCAACCTTTTCGGCGGTCTCCCCAAGGGGGAGTCGGAGACCGTTTTCGACAGCAACGTCATCCACTACAAGGAACTGTTCGTGCACGGCGCTTCCGATTCCACGGTCCCCCAGATGATGACGATCCTCGACCTGATGGCTTCAGGGCAGCTTCGTCCCGGCAGGCTCATCACCGGGATCCTGCCCCTCTCCCGGTTCCGGGAAGGCTTTGAGCTGGCCGCCAGCGGAAACGCGCTGAAGGTCGTGCTCGAGCCCGGGAAATAGGAAAGGCGCCGGGGGAAAACGTAAAACTCTGAACCACGGCCGGGGTTTTGCTTTGCACCCAAAGAGCAGGCGGACCCCGGCTGTTTTTTTCAGGGCTTTTGCTGAATTTGTTGACACCCCACAAAAGCGTATGTATAATTAATTCTATATTCGAAAACAGTGATGATTAGGAAGAGTAAGGACGCCAACGTTCCTTGAAGAGAGTCCCGGAAGCTGCGAAAGGGACAGGGGCGGCGTGCCCGAAGTTCACCCTATGAACTGCTCACCGAAAGGCCGACAGGCCGAATCTGAGCCGGCGCCACCCGTTACCGTGGCGGAGTACGTGTATAAACGCGATGTACTTAGAAAGGTTTCACGCCGCAAGGTGTAAACGAATAAAGGTGGTACCGCGGGGATGCTTTTCCCGTCCTTATTGGCAGGGCGGGATTTTTATACTATCGATTGCGGCCGGTGGGCGGCCGGATCGAATAAAAGGAGGTATTGTGTATGAAGAAGTTACCGAAAGTATTGGCGCTATTGCTTGCGGTTTCAATGGTGTTCGTCCTTGCGAGCTGTAAACCAGCGGAAGACGGCGCCACAACGGCCCCTGAAGATGCCAAACTGAAGATCGGGATCGTCCAGTATGTGGAGCATCCCGCTCTCGACGCGGCGCGCGAGGGCTTCGTCGAGGCGCTCGCCGAGAACGGCTACGTGGACGGGGAGAACATCACGATCGACGTGCAGAACGCCCAGGCGGACCAGTCCAACCTCAAGTCGATCGCCCAGCGTTTCGTCAACGACAAGGTGGACCTCATCCTTGCGATAGCCACCCCGGCGGCGCAGGCGATGGTTTCCGAAACGACGGAAATCCCGATCCTGGGCACGGCGATCACCGACTACGAAGTCGCCAAGCTCGTCGACTCGAACGAGGCCCCGGGAGGGAACGTGAGCGGCACGACCGACATGAACCCCGTGAAAGAGCAGATCGACCTGCTCAAAAAGCTCGTCCCCGACGTGGAGAACGTGGGGCTGCTCTACACCTCCAGCGAGGACAACTCCGTCATGCAGGCCGGCATGGTAAAGGACGCGTGTGAGAAGCTCGGGCTGACGGTGAAGGAGGCGACGGTCACCTCCAGCAACGACGTCCAGCAGGTGACGCAGTCCCTCGTGGGGAAAGTGGACGCGATCTACATCCCGACCGATAACGTGTGCGCGTCGGCCATGCCGGTCATTTCACAGATCACCACCGAAGCAAAGATCCCGGTGATCTGCGGCGAGGCCAACATGGTGTTGGGCGGCGGGCTCGCGACGCTGGGGATCAACTACTCCAAGCTCGGCTATCAGACGGGCGAAATGGCCGTCAAGGTCTTAAAGAGCGAAGCGGAGACCGCTTCAATGCCCATCGAGAGCCAGACGGACTACGACTTCACGATCAACGGAGACGTCGCCAAGGACATTGGGATGACGGTGCCCGACGACCTGGCGGATGCCGTTGTGTATCCCAGCCAGGCGACGCCGGCGGCAACAGAAGAGTAACACAATATTGATTTAAAGCGGGGGGTTATTCAATGCTATCACTGCTCCAGGGGGCGGTATCGCTAGGCCTGTTATGGGCGATCATGACGATAGGCGTGTTCATCACCTACCGTATACTCGATTTCGCCGATCTGACCGTAGAGGGCAGCATCACCACCGGCGCGGCGGTGTCCGCAACGCTGGTCGTATCGGGCATGAACCCCTTCCTGGCCACGCTTATCGCCATATTCGCGGGCATGGGCGCCGGCCTTATCACCGGCCTCCTGCATACGAAACTGAAGATCCCCGCGCTCCTTTCGGGAATCCTGACCATGATCGCGCTCTACTCGATCAACATACGGATCATGGCCAAGGCAAACGTTTCCCTTCTAAGGGTGGACACGGTATTCTCCCCTTTTACCGCCATGGGGCTGGACACCCGCAACGCCGTGATCGTCTTCGGGCTGATCTGCGTGGTTGCGGTCATACTGATCCTTTACTGGTTTTTCGGGACGGAGATCGGCTGTTCCATCCGCGCGACCGGCAACAACCCGAGAATGATCCGTGCCCAGGGCGTAAAGACCGACACGATGATCATTCTCGGGCTTGTCATCAGCAACGGCCTTGTCGCCTTTGCCGGGGCGCTCATCGGCCAGTTCCAGAGTTATGCGGACATCCAGATGGGGATCGGCTCGATCGTGATCGGGCTAGCGTCGGTCATCATCGGCGAGGTGCTTTTCGGCACCCGCAATTTCATGAACACATTGTTCTCCCTGATGCTGGGGGCGATCGCGTACAGGATCATCATCGCCGTCGTGCTCGAACTGGGCCTGGCGCCCACCGACCTGAGGCTGTTCACGGCGATCACGGTCGCGATAGCGCTTTCCTTCCCGGTGTTCAAGACGTATTTGGGTACGCTGATAAAATCGATCAAAAGGGGCCCCTGACATGCTGAAGGTTTCAAACGTCTCCAAAACGTTCAATCCGGGGACGGTATACGAAAAAGTGGCGCTGACCGGCGTGGACCTCGTGCTCAACGAGGGCGATTTCGTGACGGTGATCGGCGGCAACGGCGCCGGTAAGAGCACGCTTCTAAACTGCGTCGCGGGCGTATACCCCGTCGACAGCGGAACGGTCTTCATCGACAACGCCGACGTCACCAAACAGCCCGAACACGTGCGCGCGCGTTTCCTCGGCCGGGTTTTCCAGGACCCTATGATGGGCACCGCGGCGAGCATGGGCCTCGAGGAAAACCTCGCGCTGGCCTACCGGCGCGGCCAGAGGCGCACCCTTCGCTGGGGCATATCCAACAAGGAGCGCGCCTATTACAGGGAACAGCTCAAAACGCTGGAACTGGGTCTGGAGGACCGCCTCGGCACCAAAGTAGGGCTCCTCTCCGGCGGCCAGAGGCAGGCGATCACCCTGCTGATGGCGACGATGAAGAAACCGCGCCTCCTTCTGCTCGACGAGCATACGGCGGCGCTGGACCCGAAGACGGCGCTGAAGGTGCTGCTGCTGAGCGACAAGCTCATCAGGGAGCACCAGATCACGACGCTGATGGTGACCCACAACATGAAGGACGCCATCAAATGCGGCAACCGCCTCGTCATGATGCACGAGGGAAGGATCATCCTCGACATCGGCGGCGAAGAGAAAAAGGGCCTTACGGTTGACTATTTGCTGGAAAAATTCGAGAAGGCCAGCGGGAGCGAACTCGTCAACGACCGGCTGCTGCTTTCCTGAATGGGCTTTACAAGCGGCATAACAATCGAATGAACGGGGCCTCGGCCCCTTTTCCATGACAGGCATCGGGCCTGTCATCGGTTTTTGTCGTTGAAACGGAGCTTGCGGCGCCGTATCCCCGGAACGCATTTCTTATGAAGGCGAGCGATTTTTGCTATGCTTAGCGCGCCTGCTGGTTTTTTCTGAAAAAAGGGGAAGCTATTGACAAACGGCCATCGAAAATGTTATTGCATAATCACACGGCGGAATCCAACCGATAAGGAGGGTGTACGAATGGCGAAACTACTGTATCAGGGCCACGGGAGTTACAGGATCACGTCGGACGAAGGGACCGTGATCTATGTCGACCCGTACGCCGGGGAAGGGTACGACGTGCCCGCTGACGTCATCCTCGTGACCCACCAGCACCACGACCACAGCAAGCTCGAGCTCGTCCCGCGCACCGGGGAGTGCTCGCTCATCACCAACAGGGAGGCGCTGCGGGGAGGGGAATACCAGCGTTTCGAAGTCAAGGACGTACGGATCAAGGCCGTTCCCGCGTACAACAGGAACCACGACCGGAAGGAATGCGTGGGCTACGTGCTCACGTTGGGGGACGTGACGCTCTACGCTTCCGGAGACACTTCGACGACGAAGGAGATGAAGACCCTGCTGCCGGGGATGAAACTGGACTACGCCCTGCTGCCCATCGACGGCGTCTACAACATGGACGCGGAAGAAGCGACTGCCTGCGCCGAGATAATCGGCGCGAAAATCAGCATACCCATCCATACGAAGCCCGGCAGACTCTTCGAGCGCAGGATCGCGGAGAGGTTCGGCCCGCCCGGACGCCTGATCGTCGAACCGGGCGAAGAGATCGTGCTCAAAGCGCATGCCAGGACGACATGAAACAAAACGGCAATTCCGGGAGGAATTGTCGACTGTCCTTCGTATAAAAAGCCGCCCCGGAAACAAGGGCGGCTTTTTATGTTTGCTGACTAGTTGTCCCTGTTCTGGTTCTGGTTCTGGTCCTGTTTCTGTTTCTGCCTGTTGCGCTGGTTCTGGCTTTGCCTGTCTCTCTGCTGCTGCTGGCTGTCCTGCCGGTTGGACTGGTTCCTGTTCTGGTTCTGGTAATTGTCCATTAGGGTGGCAACTCCTTTTTGCTGGTTTATGTGTATTATTTGCGGGAGGGGAAAAAATATTCGAGGACCGCCTTTGGAATTATTTGAAGCGGAGTGGGTAGCTATAATACTGATTCGAAACGGAAAGATACTGACCATGGCCGGGACGGTCTTGGAACCGGGGTGCGTGCTCATAACGGGGGATAAGATTGCGAAAGTCGCCAAGAGCATCGAACCGGAGGACGACGGCGCCACGGTGATCGACGCCGAGGGGCTGTGGGTCATTCCGGGGATGATAGACGCCCACAGCCATATAGGCATCCTCGAAGAAAAGAAGGGGCTAGAAGGCGACGACTGCAACGAGGCCACCGAACCCGTCACGCCCTATCTCAAGGCCATCGACGCGATCAACCCGATGGACCCCGCGTTCCACAACGCGATCAGGGCCGGGATCACGTCGGTGATGGCCGGGCCGGGGAGTTCCAACGTCGTGGGAGGGCAGTTCGCGTTCATCAAGACGCACGGCCGCAGGATCGAGGACATGGCGGTGCTCGAGCCCGCCGCGATGAAGGTGGCGTTCGGGGAAAACCCCAAAACAAGCTACGGCGGCAAGAATTTGATGCCTTCGACCCGCATGACGATCGGCGCGATGCTGCGCGAAGAGCTGGCCGGGGCGAAGCGTTACCAAAGGAAAAAACAGGCGGCCCTCGACGCCGGAGAGGCCTTCGAAGAAGACGTCAGGCAGGAATGCTGGCTGCCCGTGCTCGAAAGACAGATCCCTTTGAAGGCGCACGTGCACAGGACGGACGACATCCTCACGGCGATACGCATCGCGAAGGCGTTCGGCCTGCGTTTGACGCTGGACCACTGCACGGAGGGGCACCTTATAGCCGGGGAGATCAAAGAATCCGGCTTCCCTGCTATTGTGGGGCCCAGCCTCGCTTCGAGGAACAAGATCGAAGTGCAGTATATGGAATTCAAGACGTCGGGCGTGTTGCACAAGGCGGGCGTCAGGGTCGCCATAACGACGGACCACCCCGTGTCGCTGATCCAGAGCCTGCCGCTGTGCGCGGGCCTCGCGGCCAAGGAAGGGCTCGGGATCGGGGAAGCGCTCAAGGCGGTCACGATAAACGCGGCCGCGATATGCGGCGTCGCCGGGCGCCTTGGCAGCATCGAGGAAGGCAAGGACGCGGACATCGCCATCTTCGACGGGAACCCGGTGCAGACGCTGACCAACTGCCTGTACACCATCATCGACGGGGAAGTGGTCTACCGGGCGGGCGACTGAAGCGCCTTCGATTGTTTTGGAGCCGCGTACTGTGCCGGGGCGCCCGGCCTATTTTTGTGCCGGGAATATATTCTTTCATCGGTTTTCATCCGAAGCATCATTTTTTTGTGCCGGGAAGAATATCCATATCAGTACCCGGCCGGTCCGTTGCTCCGGCACCGGGAGGGCACGGATAAAACCAGATGCGGGGTGGTCATGCGGAAGGGTTGCTCAAGGGCTTTAAAGCGCGGACCGGGATTTGCGCCGGAAACCGTATCATGCGTTGCCCGCGTGTTTTCAGCCCGCGCGTTCTTCCGCCTGTACGCCCAAGAACCTGCCGGCTGCCGACGCCCGGCGGCCGGATCCCCGCGGACCGGGCCGCGTTATCCCTGCCCACGCAAACACAATAGGTTTGCGTGGGCTCCGGCCGTCGACAAACCCCTTCGGGGCTTGTCGACGGTTTCTTTTGTGGTAAAAATGACTTTTTTTCCGCCGGTCTGACGCACATGTAGTGATCGGATTGGAACTGGGGGAATATGTCCCCACACCCTCTGCATTCTTGATTATTTGACAGGCCGGCCCACGCAAACCATAGGTATGCGCGGGCTTTTCCTTGGTCGGGCGACAGGGCTCATGCCCAGCCTTATTTCTTTCAGAAAACGGCGTCTTCGCCCAGCGCTTCCTCGATCCGCAGCAAGCGGTTGTATTTCGCGGTCCGCTCCGACCGGCAGGGGGCCCCGCTCTTGATCTGCCCGGCGTTCATCCCGACGGCGATGTCGGCGATGGTCGTGTCCTCCGTTTCGCCGGAGCGGTGGGAAATGACCGTCGCGTAGTCCGCGCCGTTGGCGATCTCGATCGTGTCCAGCGTCTCGGAGAGCGTGCCTATTTGGTTGGGCTTGATGAGGATCGCGTTGCCGATCTTCTTCTGTATGCCTTCTTCGAGTATCCTGGGGTTCGTTACGAAGATGTCGTCCCCCACCAGCTGCGTTTTTTTGCCGAGTTCGGCCGTGAGTGCGCCCCACCCGGCCCAGTCGTCCTCCGCGAGCCCGTCCTCTATGGATACGATAGGGTATCTGTCGATCCAGTCCGCGTAGAGCCGTATCATGTCCGCGGAAGTGCATTCGGTTTTCCCGCCTTCAAGGACGTATCTGCCGTCGCGGTAGAACTCGGAAGCCGCGGGGTCGAGCGCGATCGAGACGCCCGGGCCGGGGCGGTAGCCCGCTTTTTCGATCGCTTCCACGATGAGCGCCAGCGCGTCCTCGTTGGCCGCAAGGTCGGGGGCGAACCCGCCCTCGTCGCCGACCGCGGTGCTCATGCCTTTTTCCTTAAGCACCCCTTTCAGCGTGTGGTAGACCTCCGCGCACATTCTCAGCGCGGTCGAGAAACTGCCCGCGCCGGAGGGCACTATCATGAATTCCTGCACGTCCACCGTATTGTCGGCGTGCTTGCCGCCGTTTAGAATGTTCATCATCGGCGTCGGCAGCGTATAGGACGCGGCGCTGTTGATGTACTTGAAAAGCGGGACGCGCTGTGTCTTTGCGGCCGCCCTGGCCACGGCCAGCGACACGCCCAGCATGGCGTTTGCCCCGAGGCGCTGTTTGTTGGGGGTGCCGTCCAGGCCGATCATCAGATAGTCGATCTTCCTCTGCTCGAACACGTCCATCCCGGCGATCTCGGGGGCGATGATCGCCGTCACGTTGTCCACGGCCTTTTGTACGCCCAGGCCGCGATACCGGTTTTTGTCGCCGTCCCGGAGCTCGACGGCTTCCCGCGTGCCCGTCGAGGCGCCGGAGGGGACGGCCGCCCGTCCGAGCGTGCCGTCGGTGAGCGCGACGTCGACTTCAATGGTCGGGTTCCCTCTCGAATCGAGTATCTCCCTTGCAGTGACGGAAGCTATGCTTGGCATTGATACAATCTCCTTATCCCGTATTACGTTTATTGTAGACCCGTGCCCGTTTCGTGGCAATCCCCCGGGTGATATAAAGGGAGCTTTATGCTACCCATAGTATCTTATACGGAGCGGGTTTTCATTCGTCCCCGAAGCCATACGGGCCTTGCGCGCATATTTGCCGGGGCTGGAGCCAAACCTTATACTGCAGCGAACGAATACTGCCGCAAGGAACGAGGGCCTGACATGACGAAGGAACAGTCGCTAAAGCTCCTCAAAACCCTCACGGAGGCTTTCGGCGTCTCCGGGTTCGAGGCGCCCGTCCGAACCGTGGTGGGGGACCTTCTTGCCCCGTTGTCCACCGGGATGCAGACGGACAACATGGGGAGCCTCATAGTCTCCAAAACGGGTTTTGAGGAATACCCGAAGCTACTGCTGGCCGCCCATCTCGACGAAGTGGGGTTCATGGTGACGCGGATAACGGACGGGGGTTTTATTAAATTTCAACAGCTCGGGGGATGGTGGAGCCAGGTGTTGCCCGACCAGAGGGTCGAGATACGTACCGCAAACGGGACCGTCGCCGGGGTGATAGGTGCCAAGCCGCCGCATATCCTTTCGAAGGAGGAGGCCGAAAAGACGATCAAGCTCCGGTCCATGTACGTCGACATCGGCGCCACGTGCAGGGAAGAGGCCGAAAAGGCCGGCGTCAGGGTCGGGGACCCGATCGTGCCCTGCAGCCGGTTCGAGGTCTGCAAAAACGGCAAATCCTTCATGGGGAAGGCGCTCGACGACAGGGCCGGGTGCGCGATGATAGTGGAGGTGTTCAGAGAACTGGACGGCAGGAGCTTCCCCGGGAACCTCTACGGCGTCATGACCGTGCAGGAGGAGGTCGGGCTGCGGGGGGCGGGCACCAGCGTCACGGTGGTGAAGCCGGACGTGGCGGTCGTGCTCGACGTCACGGTGGCGACGGACACGCCCAACGTCGGCGAGGACGAGGCGACGACCAGGGCCGGCCTCGGGAAAGGGCCTGTCGTCGGATTCTACGACGCGACGATGATACCCAACATCGCTTTAAGGGACCTCGTCGCGTCCACGGCCGCGGAGGCCGGCATCCCCTTCCAGGCCGAGGTGATGCCCGGCGGGGGGACGGACGCCGGCAAGATCCACGTCTACCGGCAGGGCGTGCCGTCGATCGTCATCGGGATACCCGTGCGCTACATCCACTCCCACGTCGGAATAGCCCACCTAGACGACTACGCCAACGGGGTCGAACTCGTGCTCGCGCTGGTCAACAAACTGGACAGGGATACGGTGGACTCGCTCAAGGCCTAGCTTTCGCCGCTCCGCCTTTATTTTTTCACGATATAGCCGCCCCGGACGAGCCTTACGTCCGTCACCGTGATGAGGCAGTCCGACTTTATGCCGTTTATCAGCCTGACCGCCTGCTGCAGGCGCTTCCTTCTCAGGTGCATGAGCAGGAGCTTTCGCTTCCCGTCCTTGCCTTCTCCGTTCACGACGGTCACGGCGAAGTTGTTGGAGCGCAGCGAATGCAGCATGGCGTCCACGCACGCGCCCTCCGGCGCTATGACCTCGATGGTGCTCAGCCCGAAGGCGAGCTTGTCTTCCAGCCAGGACCCCAGGTAGTTCCCGGCCGCGAAGGCCAGCGCGAAGACGAGCGCCTTCATTGGATCGTCCCGGAGGCCGGCCACGACCGTGCCCGTAATCATCAGCCAGAGCACGATCTCGAAAAAGGCGATGACGCTGCCCTTCGTCCGTTCGCCCTTGGTGATGAGCACCATCCTCGACGTGCCCAGAGCAACCTCGAGGATTTTGCCGAAGAATATGAAAAGGTACACGAACACGCTTTTGCCGAACAGGAATTCCATATGATTCACCCCGATCCAGCCATACTGATGAAGTCAAGGCGCGGCGTCTCCCTGCGGCGCGGGAACGCCTTGCGTTGCATGCCATCATACAGGACGGCTATAAAGATGTCAAATCGCCCGCCATAAGCGCGGCTCCCGTTGCTTTTCCTGTCAACGCCGGGCCGCCCCCAAGGCCGCAACTGTGGGCGCGCAAAAAGCGAAGCGGCGTTACGCCGCTTCGCTTTTCACTCTATCGATTAAGCCGATAGATCTAATCAGGCGTCAGCCTGCCGCCCCCGCCGCGATTCTTCAAGGGTCGACCACGCTGCCCATGAACAGGATCGTCCCGGTCCGCTCCTGTGCGATCGCGAACAGGAACGGCCGGTCCACCGTCATCGAAAAGGGTTTTTGCGGATCCTCGACGGCGGTGGCGCGCATCTCGACGCTGGTGACCGCCGCCGCGCGCGTGCCTTTTTCGTCGACGTCGACGAACGCCTTATGGCGTATGTCTTTGATGCTCGCGCCCTCGGCGATCCCCGAAAAGTCCGCGTCCGTGTCCGAGAACGCGTCGGGCATCCCCATCGCGGTCAGTACGTTTTTCAGGTACGTGTCGTATTCGAGGCGGAACCGGGGCAGTGCGATGCTGCCCTGCGATTCCGAAAGGCCCTTGGTCCACTCGTCCCAGGTTTTGGCGTCGAGGTTTGCTATCGTGCCTGATACCGACGCGCCTTCGCCCGGCAGATAGACATACATCCCGAGGTCGCCGTCCCCGTAGGGCAGGTAAATCATCTGCCCGCCGCCCGGTTCCCCGTAACGGAAGGACTCGCTTTGGTGCATCATTGCCACCGTTTTGTCCCCGCTGAGCCCGTAAAACGTCTCCTGCTGCGTGTTCGACGCCTTGAACGGCTTTTGCCAGGACCCCTCGAAGTAGATCGCGTTCATGATGAAGAGGATAGTCTGGGGGTCGATCGGNNATCGGGCCTTCGAGTATTTTGGCGATCTTGCCGTTCGTGCTCTCGCTGACCCGGCCGTTGATCGTCTCGACCGTGTCCGGGCTCGAGAAGTCCATGTTCGCGAGCATGGCGCCGAAGTATTCCTTGTTGTCCCGTATGAACTGCTCGTCGATCGTCACGTCCTTGTTGGCCCACAACGCGTTGGAAAGCCGTACCTCCACCTTCTTGTCCGCGTGCTGCAACAGCGAAGAGATGGCGAACAGGCCTTCGTTCACGTCCTGTGAATCCAGGCCCTGCAGACGGAGCACCTCTTGCATCTGCGCGGCCGTTTCGTTCCGGGCGCCGTTGAGGGTCATCGCCAGGGCCACCGCGATGCTGGTCGGCGAAAGGAACACGTTGTTTTCCCCGCCTTTGGCCAGTTCCCTGAAAATGTCCAGCGAAAACTCGTAAATACCCCGCGAGACGGCGGGGTTATCCACGGGCTCTTGCGTTGAGTCCAGTCCGCCCGCGTACACTACCTCGAGGCCCTGCGCCTGCGCGCCCGCGCAGCCGCAAAGCAGCGGCGCCGCACAGAGACAGACGCAGACAAAGAGCGCCAAACCGCGTTTTTTCATCCTGAGCACCTCCCCTGCAATATGAACGCAGCGTTTTGCCCGATTGTTTCCGTTGGGTGACAAATATTTCCAAAATGACCGGGGTTCAGGGCTTCCGGGATTCTATGTCCAAAGTTTTCGTTTGTTATTTATGTTTGTGCGCCAGATAATAGTAGCCGCCCGTGGTCGCCCCGAGCACGCAGGCGACGAGCAGCGCAAACCATATGTCGAACCAGAGCGGCTCTTCGAGCAGGGTGGAGAAAAGGATGACGGCTATGGTATAGGCGCAGATGCAGGTGAGCTCGAACTTAATAAGGCTGAGATAGGATTTTAAGAGCGCCTGCTGGGCCTCCCTGTTGTAGGGCCTGATCTTGACGGGGTAGCTGTAGAGCCGGTGGAAGCGCATGAAGACCGAGAGCAGCAGGTACACGGCGAACATCCCCAGCATGACCCAGAGCAGGAAATCCTTCCCGCCGATCGCCACAGGACGGGCGTGTGCGAGCCCGAGCGGGGCGTAGAGCGAATCGGGGAGAATCTCCCACGCCTTCACGACCATCGCGGTCGCGCAAACGATCACTCCCATAGCCGCGATCTCCGCAAGCTGCGCCAGCTTCACGAAAGCGTTCACCGTTGATTCCGCCTTTCAAAACCCGTATGGCTATAAGCTGCTAAGGCCAGTCGTTTCGAGCCGCGCCATCCCCGAATAGAGGGCCACGGCGGCGTCGAGCAGCATGAACAAAAGCGGGCACCCGGTGCCTTCGCCCAGGCGCATGTCCAGATCCAGCACGGGCTTGAGGCCCAGTTCCCCGCATACGATGCCGAACCCCGGTTCCGTCGACATGTGCGAAGCGAACAGGTATCTGAGCACGTCCGGGCGCATGCGAACCGCTAGGAGGGCGGCCGCCGCCGAGATCAGCCCGTCGACCACGCAGGCGGCGCCCCGCCCGGCCGCGCCCGTGTAACACCCCGCCATCGCCGCGATGTCCAGCCCGCCGACCCTTGTCAGCACTTCCATGGGGTCGTTCGCGTCGGGGAGGTTGACGGCGATGGCGCGGGCGATCACGTCCTTTTTCCGCCTGAGCATCGCGTTGTCGAGGCCGACGCCCCTGCCTGCCGTCTTTTCCGGGGTGATGGAGCACAGGCAGCTGATTACAGCGGCGGAAGTGGCCGTGTTCCCGATGCCCATTTCCCCCACGCCGATGATACGGTTCCCCGCATCGCAGAGCGCATGCGCCGTTTCCACGCCGGCGTCGAAGGCCGCCTGCGCCTCCCGCGGCGTCATCGCGGGGCCCCTGGCCATGTTCCGCGTGCCCCGGGATACCTTCCTGTCCCGTATGGCCGGGTGGCTACAGTCGCTGGCGACGCCGACGTCCACCAGCGCGAGTTCCGCTTCCGCCTCCCTGCAGAGCACGCTGATGGCCGCGGTGCCCTTTGCCATGTTCATCAGCTGCGCCGCAGTAACGGAGCGGGGGACACAGTGGTAGCCCTCGTCGAGGATGCCGTTGTCCGCGGCGAACACCGCGACCGCGCGCGGCCGCGCCAGCGGCGCGTCTCCCTGTATCCCCGCGAGGCGCACGGTCATCTCCTCGAGTTGCCCGAGGCTCCCCGGGGGTTTCGCCAGCGCGTCCCAGTGCGCCCGCATCCGGCGTGCGGCTTCGTTGTCCATGATCTGTTTTTCCATAAGATGTTAACCTCCACAACAAATACGATACATTATACCATGTCGGGCCCCTTAGCGTATGCCTAAGCCGTCCCGAACGTGGTATAATACTCTACGAATAAGCGAAGGAGCCGCACATGCCTCCCACACTCGACATCGTCATCGTGAACTACAACGCGGGCGACGCCCTTTTTTCGTGCGCCGCCTCCATAGCCGGGGCGAAGGACACTTCCTTCGGGCTTCGTTCCGTCGTCGTGGTCGACAACGGGTCGACCGACGGTTCGCTATACAGGCTCGGCGGCCTGGACCTGCCCCTTACGGTCCTTAAAAACGGCCGCAACGAAGGGTTCGGGGCGGCCTGCAACCGGGGCGCCGCCTGCGGCAGGGCGGACTACGTCCTCTTTCTCAATCCGGACACGCGCCTGTTCCAGGACAGCCTCCGCGCGCCGCTCGGCGCCTTTTCCGCCCCCGGCTATGAAGAGACGGGGATATGCTCCGTCCGCCTCGTCGACGAGGGCGGAGCCGTGCGCAGGACCTGCGCCCGCTTCCCCAGGCCCGTGCACTTCATCCTGCGCGCGTTCCATGTCGGCCGCCTGTTTCCCGGCCCGCGCACAACCCACTTCATGCTCGAGTGGGACCACGGACAGACGCGCTATGTCGACCACGTGATGGGCGCTTTCTGGCTGATGCCCCGCAGGGTGTTTGAGGAAGTCGGCGGATTCGACACGCGGTTTTTCCTGTACCTCGAAGACGTCGACTTCTCGCTGCGCGCGCGCCGGCTCGGCTACAGGAGCCTGTACCTTGCAGACGCCTCGGCGTTCCATAAGGGCGGCGGCACCTCCGGGAAGGTGAGGGACCTCAGGCTGTATTATTCGCTGCAAAGCCGCATCCTGTACGGCTTCAAGCATTTTTCGCAGCCCGTCGCCGCGGCCGCCGCCTTCTTCGCGCTGGCTGTGGAGCCCTTTACGCGGCTCGTATTCGCCGTGCTGCGCCTGAGGTTCGGCGAAGCCGGGCATACGCTCAAAGCCTATAAGAAGCTCTATGCGTGGTGCCTGCGGCCGGGGAGGCGCAAATGAGGATCGCGTTTTTCACGAAGTATCACGAAGACGGCGCCAGCTCCCGCTGCCGCAGCTACCAGTACGCCCCCTTTTTCGAGGCGGCGGGGCACGAATGCGCGTTTTTCCCGCTGATGTACGACGGCTATGTCAAAGACCTTTACGCGGGCCGCAAAAAGCGGCTCAAAAAGCTCGCCTGCGTTTTCCGCCGCGCGTGCAGGGTGCTGGCTGCGCGCAGGAAGTTCGACCTGCTCGTCGTCGAAAAGGAGCTTGCCCACGGCCTGCCCTGCTTCGTCGAACGCCTGCTCCTCGGCGGGAGCGCCTATACGCTCGATTTCGACGACGCGCACGCGCTGAGGTACCGGCAGGACCGCGTAACGAGGCTATTGTTTAAGAACAAGGTCGACAGGCTGTGCGAAAGGGCGCGCCTTATTACGGTGGGCAACCGCTGGTATTTCGGGCACATCAAAAAAGGCGTACTCGAGTACCTGCCGACGGTGGTCGACGCGGCGCGCTATCCGCTCGAAGGCTTTGAAAAGGAAGAGCGGTCCGTCCCCGCCGTCGTATGGATCGGGAGCCCCGGCACTGTGTCTTATCTTAAGGCGCTCGTGCCCGTACTCGCCGGGGTCGCCAAAAAGCACGCGTTCCGGCTGCGCGTCGTCGGCGCGCAAATCGAAGCCCCCGGCCTCGACGTAGAATGCGTGGCCTGGGACGCAAAGACCGAGTTTTCTCTGCTCGCAAACAGCGACATCGGTATCATGCCCCTGTCGGGGACCGCCTGGGATGACGGCAAATGCGGGTACAAGCTGATCCAGTACATGGCGGCGGGCCTGCCCACCGTCGCATCCCCGGCCGCCGCCAACCGCGAGATCACGCTTGCGGGCGAAACGGGGTTTTTGGCCTCTTCCGAAGCCCGGTGGCGCGCCGCGCTCTCGACCCTGCTCGCTAACGGCGATATGCGCCGGCGCATGGGTGCCGCGGGCCGCGCGCGCATCCTCTCGCACTACGCGCTGCAGGCGTGGGGCGAGCGCTACGTTTCCATGCTCGAATCGGCGGCGGGGAAGGCAAAGCCTCTTTAATAGCGCGCCAGCGCCGCCGGGTTCGTAAGCATTCCGCCGCGGCATTTCACCGGCAGGAAAAACCTCTTTTACTAAAAGTCCGTCTTTTCGTCAAGATACCCCGCAAGTTCGTTCACGTGGAGGCGTATCTGCTGCATGCTGTCCCGGTCGCGGACGGTGACGGTGTTGTTTTCGAGCGTTTCAAAGTCGATCGTGATGCAGTAGGGCGTGCCGATCTCGTCCTGGCGCCGGTAGCGTTTCCCGATGGACCCGGTAGCGTCGTAGTCGACCATGAACCGGCGCAGCAGGCTGTGGTAGATCCCGGTGGCGGTGTCGCCGAGCTTTTTCTGAAGCGGAAGCACCGCGGCCTTATAGGGCGCGAGCGCGGGGTGGAAGCGGAGCACGACGCGGGTCTCCCCGTCCTCGAGCGTCTCTTCGTCGTAGGCGTCGCATAAAAAAGCGAGCGTCACGCGGTCGACGCCCAGCGAGGGCTCTACGCAGTAAGCAATGTACTTTTCTTTGGTGACAGGGTCGAGGTAGTCGAAGTTCTCGCCCGAGTGGGCGGCGTGCTGTTTCAGGTCGAAGTCGGTGCGGTCGGCGATGCCCCAGAGTTCGCCCCAGCCGAACGGGAACAGGAACTCGATGTCGGTAGTGGCGTTGGAGTAATGCGAGAGTTCCTCGGGCGTATGGTCGCGCATGCGCAGGCTTTCCCGCCGCATGCCCAGCGAGAGCAGCCAGTCGAAGCAGAAGTCCTTCCAGTATACGAACCACTCGAGGTCGTTGCCGGGTTTGCAGAAGAACTCGAGTTCCATCTGCTCGAACTCGCGCGTGCGGAACGTGAAGTTGCCGGGCGTGATCTCGTTTCGGAACGACTTGCCGATCTGGCCGATGCCGAAGGGGATTTTCCTGCGGGTCGTGCGCAGGACGTTCTTGTAGTTGACGAAGATGCCCTGCGCGGTCTCGGGCCTGAGATAGATCTGCGACTGCGAATCCTCCGTCACGCCCTGGAACGTCTTGAACATCAGGTTGAACTGGCGTATGGGCGTGAAATCGTGCTTGCCGCATTCGGGACAGGGGATATGCTCGGACGCGATGAACGCCTCCATCTGCTTCACGTCCCAGCCCACCACCTGTTCCGGCCGCTGATTCGAAGCGAGGTGGTCCTCGATGAGCTTGTCGGCGCGGAAGCGGGCCTTGCACCCCCGGCAGTCCATCAGCGGGTCCGCAAATCCGCCCACGTGGCCGGAAGCGACCCAGGCCTGCGGATTCATCAGTATCGCGGCGTCCAGCCCCACGTTGTGGGGGGATTCCTGCACGAATTTGCGCCACCAGGCCTTTTTCACGTTGTTCTTGAGTTCCACGCCGACGGGGCCGTAGTCCCAGGTGTTGGCCAGCCCGCCGTAGATTTCCGAACCGGCGAACACGAAGCCCCGGCCTTTACTCAGCGCAACGATTTTGTCCATGGTCTTTTCTGCCATCGTATCTCCCTCCATGTGATGTTAAGAATTCCAAAAGAAAATCAAAAGACCTCCCGTCCCGTAAAGGGACGAAAGGTCGGTTTCGCGGTTCCACCCTTTTTGGCGCGCGCTGTTGACCGGCGCGCCCTCCTTGTACAAGCGCTGCATCGCTCCGGGTTGCCGTTTGCCCCATGGCCGTCCCGGGCTCGAACCGTCCCCGGGTCGCTGCACAACCGGCCGTTTTGCGGCTAATCTTCCCGTCATCGCTGCCGTATTCGATTACCATACATCATATCAGAACCTGTTTTGATGTCAAGATTTTTATTGGATGGAGAATGGCGCAAATAGAAACTTCAGATTTTTCTTCTTCGCATATCACGCACACCTTTCGGCCGCTGAACGTATTATGGAATTGTACTTCGGCAAGACAGCCAATAAAAAGGAGGAAATAAAATGGGTGGATTCTTCGGAGGACGCGGTGACGATAATTGTTGTTGGTTGATCATAATCATCCTGCTGCTTTGCAGTTGCTGCGGCGGCAATAGCTTCGGCGGCTTCGGCGGTGACGGGTGCGGCAGAGGNNGAGGAGGCGATGACTGCTCCTGCATCATCCTCATTCTGCTCCTCCTCTGCTGCTGCGGCAATGGCTTCGGCTTCGGCGGAGTCGGCAACAAGCCTTGCGGTCCCTGCTAAAAGGCTACATTCAGGATACGGCGGAATCGGCCGGCCGGTTCCGCCGTATTTTCATGCAAAAGCGCGGACGGGCCCATAGCAACTCGGTGGCATAGACCTTAAAGGACAGCGAATATGCATGCAATATAAATATTGAATCAAGGGGTGGCGACATGGCAAAGATACAGATTAGGGATATCCTCAAAACGGTTGCCGCTGTCCTGGCCGTCGCGGCCGTGGGGGTCGCGGGGACGCTTCTGGCGGATACCGGTTCCGTCTGGTACGAAGCCCTCGTCAGGCCCGCCTTCCAGCCGCCGGACCTGGTATTTCTAATCGTCGGGACCGTACTCTTAGCAATGGTCGCGCTGTCCCTTGCGCGGCTCATTGCCCGGGGCAGGCTGAAAGCGGGCCTGCTGTCGATGTTCGCGGCCAACGGCTTTTTGAACGTTATATGGAGTATCGCGTTCTTTAGCATGCACTCGCCTGTGGTCGCGTTCGCCGTCCTCATAGCGCTTGCGGTCCTGACCGTGCTATTGCTCCGTAAAGCGTGGAGGGCGGATGCGGCGGCCGGGTGGCTCCTCGTGCCGTATCTGGTCTGGCTGGCCTTCGTCGCTGTGATCAACTACGTGATCGCGATGCTGAACTAGCCGGCGTTTGCTTCGATTCCGTCGCGGGTTTTTCCAATACACTAAGCGCAGCCCCGGGATGGGACAGGCGTTCGAGTCCCGCCCGGGCAACCTCCGCGAAGCACCGACCGGGCAACTTCCCGCTGATTACTGCCCGAACAACCCAGCAAAGCCCCGTTTACAACCCATGATGCTGCTGATATAATGCTTCATAGCCGGTATCTCTTAGAACCGGACTACATGGGCTGTATAGGAAAGGGCGTCGGGTATCCCGGACGGGAATCTGAACGTAAAGGAAAAATGAAAAACAAAAAGACGCGGCGCATCGCGGTGGCAGGCATGCTCGCCGCCGTTTGTCTCATACTGAACCTGACCGACATCGGGATCATACCCGTGCCGCCGGCGGGGATCGCGATCATACACATCCCCGTGATCATCGGGGCAATCCTGGAGGGGCCGGTGATCGGGCTGTTCCTGGGCCTCGTGTTCGGCTTTTCGAGCATGTGGTCGGCCGTTATTAGGCCGATGCCGCTCTCCCCGATATTCCTTGACCCGGTCGTGGCGGTGATCCCGCGCCTCTTCGTGCCCCTCGCCGCGTATTTTGCATACAGGCTCGGCCGCAGGCTTTTCCTCCGCCTGAGGGGCGGCGACGCATTGGCGGCGGGGCTGGGGGCGGTTGCGGGCACGCTGGCCAACACGGTGCTGGTCCTCCTTGCGATCTACATCCGGCACGCGGACACGTTCGCCTCGGCGATGGGGCTGGAGCCGCCCCAGATACTGGGCGCGCTGGCCGCGATCGGCCTTACCAACGGGTCGCTGGAGGTCACCGCCGCAATCATCATAACGATCGCCGCTTATAAGGCCGTTTCCCGGGCGTATCCCGAACGCGGCCTCCGGGCGGACACGGACGGAGGAAAGCGATGATTCTCGCGATGGACGTGGGCAACAAAAACATCAAGTTCGGCCTGTTCTCGGGCGGCGAACTGTTGAATTCGTGGCGCGTGGCCACCAATATCGAAAGGACGGCGGACGAACTCGGCGAACTGGTCCTCTCGTTTTTTTCGACCAACCGCAGGGACATCGGGGACGTAAAGGGCATCATCATCGCGTCGGTGATCCCGTCGATCAATTTCACGCTCGAACACATGTGCCGGTATCGCTTCAGCATCGAACCGATGTTCGTCGATCCGGGGATCAGGACGGGCATGAAGATTTGCTACGACAACCCGCGCGAGCTGGGCGCCGACAGGATCGCGAACGCCATCGCGGCCTACGAGCTCTACGGGGGGCCCTGCATCGCGATCGATTTCGGCACGGCCACCACGTTCAACGTGATCAACGAAAGAGGCGATTTTCTGGGCGGGGCGATCTGCCCCGGCATAAAGGTCGCGAGCGAGGCGCTGGTGCAGTGCGCTGCCAAGCTCCCGCGCGTCGAACTCGTCAAGCCGCCCAGCGTGATCGGGCGCAACATGGTGACCGGCATGCAGTCGGGCATCATCTACGGGTACGTAGGCCAGGTGGAGTACCTCGTACAAAAGATCAGGAAGGAACTGAACAGGCACGATGTGAGCGTTGTCGCAACCGGCGGCCTGGCCCGCCTCGTTTCGACGGAAACGGACATCATCGAGGAGATCAACCCGCTGCTGACGCTGCAGGGGCTGCGCATCCTGTATGAGAGGAACAGCGAGCGGACGGCGCGGGACGCATAGATTTTGCTGCTTAAGAAGAGTCTGGAGGGAAAACGATGGCGAAAAAACAGGTCAGGATCGCTCTGTTGGGGTTCGGCACGGTCGGGTCGGGAATATACAGGATCGTCACGGGCATGCGCGACGAGATCGCCCGGCGGGAAGACGTCGAACTCAGCGTTGCCAGGGTGCTCGTCAAGGCGCTCGACGAACCCAACACGAAAATCGCTGAGGACCAGTCCATTTTCACGACGAATTTCGAGGACGTGCTCGCCGACGAAGAGGTTTCGGTGATCGCCGAGTGCATGGGCGGGGAAGAGCCGGCGCGCACGTTCATCATGGCGGCGCTCAATGCCGGCAAAACGGTGGTGACGTCCAATAAAGAAGTGTTCGCAAAGCATTGGAAGCAGATGGAGGAAGCTGCCCACTTAAGCGGCGCGGGGCTGTATTTCGAGGCGACGGTGGGCGGGGGCATCCCCGTGATCCGCACGCTGACCCATTCGATGCAGGGGAACAACGTCGAGAGCATCATGGGCATCATCAACGGCACGACCAACTATATCCTCACGGCCATGTCCGAAGAGGGGCGCGAGTTCGCCGACGTGCTCAGGGAAGCGCAGGCCAAGGGCTACGCCGAGTTCGACCCGACGGCCGACGTGGAAGGCTTCGACGCGATGTACAAGATTTCGATACTCGCCTCGCTGGCGTTCAACACACGCGTGCCCATCGAGAGGGTGTACCGCGAGGGCATATCGAAAGTCACGAAGCAGGACATCGGCTACGCCAGGGAGTTCGGGTGCGCGATAAAGCTTCTGGCGATCGCCAAGATGAAGGAAGGCAGGATCGAGGTGCGCGTCCACCCGACAATGGTGCCCCTGGAGCACCCGCTCGCGGCGGTGCGCGGGTCGTTCAACGCCGTGTTCATCCACGGCAACAACGTGGACGACGTGATGCTCTACGGCCGCGGCGCCGGAAGCCTGCCGACCGCCAGCGCCATGGTTTCGGACATCATCATCGCGTGCAGCGGGCATGAGCACCGCTACCCGCTGCTGGACGCCAACGGGGACGGCAACACGTTCGAAGACGACTGGGAGAGCGAATTCTACGTGCACATGAAAGTGTTGGACAAACCGGGCGTGCTGGCCCGGATCGCGGGCGTTTTCGGAAAGCACCAGGTGAGCCTCGCCTCGGTGATACAGAAGGAACCGGATTCGAACGACACGGCGCATCTGGTGTTCATCACGCACAAGTCGCGCGAGAAAGCCTTCGGCGCGGCGATCGAAGAGATCGAGGGGCTGCCGGAGGTGAGCGCGGTGCTGGGACGCCTGCGCGTGGAGCACTGACACAAGCCGCACGGCTAAACCGGAAGGGGGATTTGGGAATGTACATGCCGAAAGAGGAAATGACGACCTACATCCGCGAGCGCATCCGCGACGGCAACGGCGCGGTCAAACTGCTTCGAATGTTCCCGGAGGAGGAGCAGCCCGCCAAGTGCAGGCTCTTTTCCGTCATTACGCTGGAGAAGGGGTGTTCGATCGGCTGGCACACGCACGACGACGAGACGGAGATATACTATATCCTCGAAGGCGAGGCGGAGACCAACGACGACGGCACCGTGCGGACGCTGCGGCCGGGCGACGTGACCGTGACCGGGAAGGGCGCCGGGCACTGTCTCGAAAACAAGCGCGACGAACCGATGCGGATGCTCGCTGTGGTCATCAAGGACTAACCCTTCACAGCGCAAACTGTGTTTGCGCTGTGATTTTTTTCAGGCAGGAAGAAACGGCGCGCCTGGCGCCGTTTCTTTGCCGGTCTGACGCGCGTGCCGCCGGATCGGATTGAAGATGGGGGGCTGCGGCACCCCACCCCCTCCCGGAGAGGGCATATCGCTTACCATCAATTGAGGTTTATATCTACACCAAAACAATTCATATAGCTGTGTAGCCTGCGGCAAGCCTGTTTCATTTGAACGCTTCGGTTTCTTTCCCGGAACATGACACCATGCTGTCAGGATTATTCTGGTATCATGGTGTTGGCGTTGCAAAATAGATCATTTTTGGTACAATGATATCGGCGGCGCGGGGAAGCGTCGCGCCGCAACACGGGTGATCGGACGGGTATCGAATGAATCGGTTTAATATAGTATCTGAATACACGCTAAAGGGAGACCAGCCGGAGGCCGTCGACCAGCTGGTCGGCGGGCTCGAAAAAGGATACGCCGACCAGATCCTCCTGGGCGTGACCGGCTCGGGCAAGACGTTCACGATGGCCAACGTGATCGAGCGTGTCCAGCGCCCGACGCTGGTCATCGCCCACAACAAGACGCTGGCGGCGCAGCTCTGTGGCGAGTTCCGGGAGTTCTTCCCGGACAGCGCGGTGGAGTTCTTCGTGAGCTACTACGACTACTACCAGCCCGAAGCGTACATCCCGTCCTCCGACCTGTATATCGAGAAGGTCGCGACAATCAACGACGAGATCGACAAGCTCAGGCACTCGGCGACCTCCGCATTGAACGAGCGCCGCGACGTGATCATCGTCGCCAGCGTTTCCTGCATCTACGCGCTGGGCGACCCGGAGGAGTACCTGCGCCTGAGCATATCGCTGCGGGAGGGCATGCGGGTCGAGCGCGACGCGGTGATTCGCAGGCTCGTGGACATCCAGTACGACCGCAACGACATCGAGTTTAACCGCGGGACGTTCCGCGTGCGCGGGGACGTGCTCGAGATATTCCCGGCGAATTCGTCCGATAAGGCGGTGCGCGTGGAATTCTTCGGCGACGAAATCGAGCGCATCAGCGAGATCAGCGTCGTCACGGGGGAGGTCCTGTTAAGGCGCGCGCACATCGCCATATTCCCTTCGTCGCACTACGCGACATCGCGCGACAAGCTGGACGCCGCGCTCGAATCCATCGAAAGGGACCTTTTGGCGCGCGTGAAGGAACTCGGGGACGACGGGCGCGACCTCGAGGCCCAGCGCCTGCTGCAGCGCACGCGTTACGACATGGAGATGATCCGCGAGCTCGGGTACTGCACCGGCATCGAGAACTATTCCCGGTATTTCGACGGGCGCGAGCCGGGCGAGCCGCCGTTCACCCTGCTCGATTATTTCCCGGACGACTTCCTGCTCTTCATCGACGAGTCGCACCAGACCGTGCCCCAGATACGGGCGATGTATGCGGGCGATCTCTCCAGGAAGACCGCGCTGGTGGAATACGGTTTCAGGATACCCTCGGCCTACGACAACCGGCCGCTCAAGTTCGAAGAGTTCCAAAAGCGCATCGGCCAGACCGTCTACGTGAGCGCCACGCCGGGGCCCTACGAGCTGGGGCGCGCGCAGCAAACGGCCGAACAGATCATCCGCCCGACCGGCCTCGTGGACCCGGAGATCGACGTGCGCCCCGTGAAGGGGCAGGTGGACGACCTGCTCGATGAGATCAGGCGCACGGCGGAGCGGGGCGAACGCGTGCTGGTGACTACGCTGACCAAGCGCATGGCCGAGCAGCTCACCGACTACTACGCGGAGACGGGCGTGCGCGTTCGGTACATGCACTCGGACATCGATACGATGGAGCGCATGGAGATCATCCGCGACCTGCGCCTGGGCGAGTTCGACGTGCTCATCGGCATCAACCTGCTGCGCGAGGGCCTCGACCTGCCCGAGGTATCGCTCGTGGCCGTGCTCGACGCGGACAAGGAAGGGTTTTTGCGGTCGGCGACGTCGCTGATCCAGACGGTGGGGCGCGCCGCGCGCAACGTGAACGGGCGCGTCGTGATGTACGCGGACACGGTGACCGACTCGATGCAAAAGGCCATAAACGAGACCAACCGCCGCCGCGAGAAGCAGACGGCGTATAACAGGGTCCACGGTATCGTCCCCCGGAGCGTCGAAAAGAGCGTGCGCGACATCATCGAGATGTCGCGCGCCGAAACGGAAGAGCGGGCGCAGGCCGGGGACGAGGCGGCAAGGGCCGCGAAGATACTCCTGCTCGAGCAGGACATGCAAAAAGCCGCCGCGGCGCTCGAATTCGAGCGGGCCGCCGTGCTGCGCGACAGGATACTCCAGCTGAAGGGAGAAACGGTTCCCGTCAGGCAGGGGCCGCGGAAACGGTACGCGAACAGGGGCAGAAGAGGGGCTAAGAAGACTTGAAGCAAGTGATCGCCATCAAGGGCGCCAGGGAACACAACCTGAAGAACATAGACCTTGAGATACCGCGCAACCAGCTGATCGTGTTCACCGGGCTGAGCGGATCGGGCAAATCGTCGCTGGCTTTCGACACGATCTACGCCGAGGGCNNGTTTCTGGGCCAGATGGACAAGCCGGACGTGGATTACATCGGCGGGCTCTCCCCTGCCATATCGATTGATCAGAAGACGACGAGCCACAACCCGCGTTCCACCGTGGGCACGGTCACCGAGATCCACGACTACCTGCGGCTGCTGTACGCGCGCATCGGCGTGCCCCATTGCCCCGAGTGCGGGAAGGAGATCGCGAGCCAGTCGATCGACCAGATGGCCGACCAGGTGATGGCCATGCCGGAAGGGACGCGGCTGCAGGTGCTCGCGCCGGTGGTGCGGGCGCGCAAGGGCGAACACGTGAAGCTCCTGGACGAGATCGCCAGGAACGGGTACGTGCGCGTGCGCGTCGACGGGCAGGTCATGGAGCTGGGCGAGCCGATCAGGCTGGACAAGAAAAGGAAGCACGACATCGACGTGGTGGTGGACAGGATCGTGGTGCGCGAGGGCGCCGCGCCGCGCCTGGCGGGGTCGATGGAGACCGCGCTCGCGTTAAGCGGGGGGCTGGTGCGCATCGCGCTCGCGGACACGGGCGAGGAACGGCTTTTCAGCCAGAACTACGCCTGCCCGGACTGCGGCATCAGCGTAGAAGAACTCACGCCTCGCATGTTCTCGTTCAACAGCCCGTACGGGGCATGCCCGACCTGCTCCGGCCTCGGGATGCTCACCAAGATGGACGAGGACCTCATCATCCCCGACAGGAACCTGTCGCTGTCACAGGGCGCGATCCAGGTCTCGGGCTGGAACTCGGCCGCATCCAACACGATGGCCGACATGTACCTAAAGGGCCTCGCCGAGCACTACGGCTTCTCGCTGGACGTGCCGGTGAAGGACCTTCCGCCCGAGGCTCTTAACGCGATACTCTACGGCACCGGCAGGGAGAAGGTTTCCTTCCGCTACGAGCGAGAGTTCGGGAACGGGGATTTTTCGAGCACCTTCGAAGGCGTGCTCACCAACCTGGAACGGCGTTACCGCGAAACGTCGTCCGAGGCTGCCAAGGATGCCCTGGGCCAGTACATGTCCACGATCGTCTGCCCCGACTGCGGCGGGGACAGGCTGAAGAAGGAAGTGCTGGCCGTGACGGTGGGCGGCAGGTCGATCGCCTGGGTCTCCCGCCTGTCGGTGCGCGAAGCGTACGAATTCTTTGATTCCCTGGAACTGAGCGAACGCGAGCGCATGATCGCACGCCAGGTCTTCAAGGAGATTCGCTCGCGGCTGCGTTTCCTATCGGACGTGGGGCTAAATTACCTCACGCTCGCGCGATCCGCGGGGAGCCTCTCGGGCGGGGAGTCGCAGCGCATCCGCCTCGCGACGCAGATCGGGTCCAGCCTGGTCGGCGTGCTCTATATCCTCGACGAGCCGAGCATCGGCCTGCACCAGCGCGACAACGCGCGGCTGCTCGGTACGCTTAAAAACCTTCGCGACCTGGGGAACACGCTGATTGTGGTGGAACACGACGAGGAGACGATCTGCGCCGCCGACCACATCGTGGACATCGGCCCGGGCGCGGGCCAGACCGGCGGGCGCGTGGTCGTGCAGGGGACGCTCAAAGACGTCATCGCCTGCCCCGAGTCGCTGACGGGGCAGTATATCAGCAAGAAAAAGAAGATCGCGGTCCCCGAAAAGCGCAGCTTGGGCAACGGCAAGTGGCTGACGGTGAAAGGCGCGCGCGAAAACAACCTCAAGGGCATCGACGTGCGGTTCCCGCTCGGCGTGTTCACCTGCGTGACGGGAGTATCCGGCTCGGGCAAGAGCAGCCTCGTCAACCACATCCTCCACAAGGCGCTCGCACGGACGCTCAACCGGGCGAAGACCAGGCCTGGGGCCCACGCCGCGATCGAGGGGCAGGAGCACCTCGACAAGGTCATCGACATCGACCAGTCGCCCATCGGGCGCACGCCCCGCTCCAACCCCGCGACGTACACCGGCCTGTTCGACCTCATCCGCGAGCTTTATGCGAGCACGCCCGACGCGAAGATGCGCGGGTACAAGAACGGGCGCTTCAGCTTCAACGTCAAGGGCGGGCGGTGCGAGGCGTGCAAGGGCGACGGCATCATAAGGATCGAGATGCATTTCCTGCCGGACGTGTACGTGCCCTGCGAGGTCTGCCANNGGCAAGCGCTACAACCGCGAGACGCTGGAGGTCAGGTACAAGGACAAGAACATCGCGGACGTGCTGGACATGACGGCGGAGGACGCGCTGAAGTTTTTCCGGCACATCCCGCGCATCAACAAGAAGCTGGAGACGCTCTGCGACGTGGGGCTCGGATACGTGAAGCTCGGGCAGCCGTCCACGACGCTCTCGGGGGGCGAGGCGCAGCGCGTCAAGCTCTCGACCGAGCTGAGCCGCAGGAGCACGGGGCGCACGTTGTTTATCCTGGACGAGCCGACGACGGGACTGCACGTGGCCGACGTGGAACGACTCATCAAGATATTAAAACGTCTACAGGAGGGCGGGAACACGATCATCGTGATCGAACACAACCTCGACGTGATAAAGACGGCGGATTACGTCATCGACCTCGGCCCGGAGGGCGGGGACAGGGGCGGCGAAGTCGTCGCGTGCGGCACGCCGGAGGAAGTGAGCGAAGTACCCAAGAGCTATACGGGGCAGTGGCTAAGGAAGGTGCTGGGCCCCTGAGGGCTAGAAGATGTTCTCCCACGAGAGCCTTGTGCCTTCGATGAGGTGGTCGATGCGGGCATAGAGCAGGTCCGCCTTTTCGAGCGCCTTTTCGTATTCCTTCCGATCGAGGCAGTATTTGAGCTCCAGTATGAAATCCTTGGTGTTTTCGGTTTCGGCATGCGGCGTAAAGGCCAGTATGAAGGTGTTTTTCTCGTCCCATTGGGCGAGTTTCTCCCCGTAGAGCTTCAGCGCGCGCGCGTCGTCCTTTTCCCGGATCGCTTCCTTGATCCGGTCGATGTTTTCCAGATACCCGTTGACCTCGGCGTGCAGGTACACGGCCGGGTAGATGAGCAGGAAGAGCAGCACGGCGGCCGTAATCAGGACGGCGATGGTTTTGGCGGTCATGCCTGCGCCCCCTTTCCTCCCTGCATCGGGTAGCTCTGCAACGTGTCGTACGGGCCGCCGCCCTGGACGATCAGCACCTTCTGGTCGTCTACGGTGGCGATGACGATGTCCCTGACGTTACCGTAGCCGAGGCGGCTGAGCTCCGCCTGGAACCGGTTGGGGTCCAGGCCTTCGGACCGAAGGTTTTGCCGGTGCAGTTTCCCGTCGAGCACGACGGGCGTGGGCAGCGTGGCGGGTTCCGTCGTGACGGACATGTCCGCCGGCGTCAGCGGGCGCTTCGGGGACTTGAGGATGACGTTGAGCCTGCCTCCCGGCTCGAAGATGGCGTATTCCACCGAATCGAGGGTCGCCTGCTGGGCCCTTAGCTGTTCGAGAAGGTCGTTGAGGTTGCAGCGCATGCGCCTGAGCTCGTTCATCAGGATGCGCCCTTTCTCGATGACGATGGTGGGGCGCCCGCAGAGGAACGAACGCGCCCGTTCGCTGTGGAGCATGATAGTGGAGAGCAGGTAATGTACGAGCAGTATCGTGAGGATGGGTATGACCCCGAACAGGAGCGGGATGCCCATGTCGGCCATCGGTATGCCGGCCAGTTCGGCGAGCATGACCGCGATGACGATCTCGTAGGGCTGCAGTTGCGCCTGTTCCCGTTTTCCCATGATGCGGACTGCGAATACGACCAGGGAAAAAAGGACGACGGTGCGTATCAATGGTGTGAACAACTTACAAACCCTCCTGTCCATAGATTGCTACGGAAACCTTTTTTTATTCCCCGCTGTGACGGGTTGATTTTTGGGCGTATATGCGCTACAATACAACTTGCGCGGTCTGTTAGCTCAGCTGGTAGAGCACTGTGTTCACATCGCAGGGGTCACTGGTTCGAGTCCAGTACAGACCACCACTCGTCGGAGCAAACTACGCTTCGCTCAGAACCCCCTTTGCGCTTCGCGCTCCGGGGGTTCTTCGCACCGCTCCGTTGCGCCTCCTTTGCCACGCAAAGCTTCGCTTTGCGTGGTTTTTTTCGGGCGGGGCTTCGTCTCACAACCCTTGAATTGTTTCTCAACTCAGGGGTTTTTCGCACCGCTCCGTCGCTCCTCCTCTCCACGCAAAGCCGTTGCTTCGTGGGGAGTTTTCTTAGGTAGGCTTTGCTCGTCGTCGCGGATTTCGCAGGCGCAAAGTCTCGCTCACTCCGTCGCTCCTCCTCTTCCACGCAAAGCCTTTGCTTTGCCAGTAGTTTTCGCGGGTGGGCTTTGCGTGGTTTTTTCTTGGGAAGGGCGTTGTAGCTTTGTTAGGGAAGGGCTTTATGGGCGTTGCTAGGGGTAGGCGTTGCGGGGTGTTGTTTGGGTTGGGCTGCGCTGGGGTTTTTTAACAGGATCTGACGGCGTTTTTGTGCAATCATTTCCACCGTGTATTAGGGCGCGGTTTTTGGAGCATAGGATTAGTAGGAACATAAGAGTTTCCGGGACGGACACGGCCGGCCTTTGGTTTGACGGCGGCCATGAAGATACAATATAATGAGCTTGCGCTTCTATACGAAGAATATGTTCGAGAGAGGGATGAACCATGAAAAAGAAGACCCTGATCCCGCTGATCATAGTGGCGGCGGTCGTGCTGATCGCCGGCGTCACGCTTATTTCGACGTACAACGGGCTGGTGGGCGCGAAGGAGAGCGTCGACAACGCGTTCAGCGCCATCGATACGCAACTCCAGCGCCGGGCCGACCTCATCCCGAACCTGGTAAACACCGTGAAAGGCTACGCGGCGCACGAAAAAGCCGCGATCGATTCGGTGACCGACGCGCGCGCCAGGCTGGCGGGGGCGCAGTCGGTGGGCGAGAAGAGCGCCGCGAATACGGAGCTTACCGGCGCGCTAAGCAGGCTGCTCGTCGTCGTGGAAAACTACCCCAACCTGAAGGCGGACCGGAATTTCATCGCGCTGCAGGACGAACTTGCGGGCACCGAGAACCGCATCGCGGTGGCGCGCAGGGACTACAACGAAATCGTGCGCTCCTACAACACCCGGGTCAAAACCTTCCCCACCAACGTCTTCGCCGGCATGTTCGGCTTTTCTGCGGCCGACTATTTCGAAGCGGAGGAAACGGACCGGGAAGTCCCCGAGGTCAATTTTTAGGGCGGCTGTGCGCAAACGTGTTTTTGAACGGCCCTATCGAGGTGTGTTATGAAAAAGCGCTTGCTTTTGTTCTGCATATTGGCGTGCGCGCTTGCCCTGAGCGCGTGCGGGGCGGCGCCGAAGCTCCCGGAGCCGACCCGGGAGTTCTATGTCAACGACTACGCGAATGTCATCTCCCAGCCTACTGAGGACAGGATCGTCGACATGGGGACACGCCTGCAGCAGACGGAAGGCGCCCGCGGAGCCCAGGTCGTGGTGATCACGGTGGAAAGCCTTGACGGCAGGCCGCTGGAGCAATACGCGCTGGACGTGGCGCGGGCGTGGGGCATCGGCGACAAAAACGCGAACAACGGCGTGCTGATCCTGCTCGCGCTCAGCGAGCGGGAGTCCCGCATCGAGGTGGGGTACGGCCTCGAAGGCGCGCTCAACGACGCGAAGACGGGGCGCATACAGGACCAGTACATGATCCCCTACTTTTCAAACGACGATTTCGACACGGGGCTGGTCCAGGGGTACAGCGCCATCGTGCAGGAGATCTGCAAGGAGTACGGGCTGGACGCGTCGGAGTTCGAGCGGCCGTCTGGCCCGCCCCTAGAGGAAGCCCGCTCCCTGCCTTCGGCGTTCGAATACATCGCGGGCGGCATCGTGTTCCTGCTCGTCGTGATCATCGGGAGCATACGCCGGGGCGGCCGTGGCGGCCGGGGCGGCGGCGGTATCTGGTTCTTCGGCCCCTGGGGCGGGTTCGGCGGCCGCGGCGGATTTGGCGGAGGCGGCTTCGGCGGCGGAGGGAGCTTCGGCGGAGGCGGCAGCAGCCGAGGGTTCTGATACGGAACGGACCGAGCGCGGCGATATATGTTAGATTTCTATATAATTGTGGGAATATGTAACTACGGCTGCGTAAACGGCATACTTTTTTGCAGCAGGCAAGGTTGATGGCGGTAGGGGCGGGGTNNGGGGGACGACGGTATTCCCGCCGATTCGTGGCTGTCCGGAGGGCTTGCCGCATCGGTTGTCCCTGATATTCGGCGGTTGCCGGCTGATTTTTGCGGATTCCGCCGTGTTTTTGCAGGTTTGCGGGGATGCGGAACCTGCAGGGCCCATAAATCTTCTTGACGATACCCGTATATATATCTATAATAGGTGACAGACGAAAGCTTATCCGACGAACGATGCGACCTGCACGCAACCCCAATTTCAACGCGATCAACCAGAGCATATGGAATATAACAAACGAATATATGACAAATGTCACAGGCCGACGATAGCGCCACGGGTATTACCATAAGTCAATCACTTTACATAAGACCAAGCTGTTGGGCGGGTAAATCCGCGGCTGTATGATTTATTTCTTAAAGCGGGAGGGGCGCATATTCGAAGAATATCGGGAAAGACTTGCCAGGGTGTTGAAGATAGTGGAACAACAGCGCTTCACGCCAGGGCTTCGGCTATACAAACTAAGGTGGTTCAAATAATCTGGAAGGGGAGCGAGAGATGAAGGACACGAATGTTTTGAAGAAGATCAAAAAAGAGTTCAAAGCCTACAGGGAGATGTTCCTGCCCGAAGGGCTGAGTACGGAGAAACAACTCGAAATGTACAAGAACATGGTGCTTACCCGTGTGTTTGAGGAAACGGTGAAGCCGCTGTGGATGGAAAACAAGGTAATCGGTTATTTCCATCCCTACATCATCGCCGAGGCGATTGCCGCCGGCGTCTGTGCCAACCTGCGCAAGACCGACCTGATCGGTTCCACGCACAGGGGCCACGGGCATGTCATCTGCAAGGGCGGCGACATCAACAAGATGATGGCCGAGCTGTACGGGAAAGAAGAAGGCTACTGCAAGGGCCGCGGCGGCTCCATGCACATCGCGTGCATGGACATCGGCATGCTGGGCGCGACCGGCATCGTCGGCGGCGGGATCCCCTCAGCCGTTGGGTCTGCGCTGGCTTCGCACGTAAAAGGGGAAGACAACGTTACCGTCGTGTTCCACGGCGACGGCGCGTCCAACTCCGGCGTCTGGGCCGAGTCCGTCAACATGGCGGCCGCCTGGAACCTGCCCGTCATTTTCGTCTGCGAGAACAACCAGTGGGCCATCGCGACGCAGATCAACCGCGTGGTGCGCGAGACCGACCTATATAAGAGGGGTATCGGTTACGGGGTGCCGAGCTTCCAGTGCGACGGTTTCAACGTCTACGATATATACGAAACCACCCGCCAGGCAGTCGAAAGGGCGCGCAAAGGCGAAGGCCCGACCGTCATCGAGGCCAAGTACCTGCGCGTGCTGGGGCACCATGCGACGGACGACAACTGGTACAGGGACATGACCGGTATCGAGCCTTACTGGGAGCTCGATCCCATCAAGCGGATGAGCGAGTTCATGCTCGAACAGGGAATCGCGACCGACGACCAGCTCAAGGCGATCCACGAGGAATGCAAAAAGGCCGTCGAGGCCAGTGTCGAGTATGCGGAGAACGGCCACTTCCCAGATCCCGATTCGATTTACGACTACGTTTATGCCAACGGCGAAATCATAAAATGATCCGCAAAGAAGGGGTAAGATAAGTATGGCGATAATCACGCTAAGAGAAGCAATAACGTCTACAATGCGAGAAGAAATGACCCGGGACGAGAACGTCATCATCATGGGCTGTGACGTTGCCCTCAGGGGAAATCCCTTTGGCATCTCCAAGGGGCTTTTGAAGGAATTCGGTCCGAAACGCGTTATCGACACGCCCATTTCCGAAGCATCGTTCACGGGCCTGGGCATAGGCGCCGCCATCGCTGGTCTGCGCCCGCTCGTAGAGATCCTGTACAACGACTGGATCACGCTGCCGATGGACCAGATCATCAACATTGCGGCGAAGACCAGCTTCATGTTCGGCGGCCAGGCGAAGGTTCCGGTCGTCATCCGCTCGCCGTTCGGCCTGGGGGGCGGCGTTGCGGCACAGCACTCGCAGAACCACGAGGCGTGGTTCATCGGGGTCCCCGGCCTCAAGGTGGTCGCGCCCTCCACTCCTTATGACGTGAAAGGGCTGCTCAAGACCGCGATCCGCGACGACAACCCTGTCATCTTCTTCGAACACAAGCGCTGCTACCAGCTCAAGGGCGAAGTGCCCGAGGAAGAATACACCATACCGTTCGGCAAGGCGGCCGTGAAACGCGAGGGCAGCGACGTCACGATCGTGACCTATTCCCATATGGCCTATGTTTCCGAGGAAGCGGCGAAAGAACTGGAAAAGGAAGGCATTTCCGTGGAGATCGTCGACCTGCGCACGCTCCTCCCGATCGACTACGACACGGTGATCGAATCGATAGCGAAGACAGGCCGCGTCGTCGTGGTGCACGAGGCCTGTGAGCGCGGCGGCATCGCCGGCGAAGTGATCGCCGAGATCTGCAAGCGCGGTTTCGACCTTCTGGATGCGCCTCCGCTGCGCGTCGGAAGCCTGAACGTACCGGTGCCGTTCGCCAGGAACCTGGAGCCGCTCTGTCCTCCCAACAAGGACAAGATCATCGCGGCTATCCGCAAGGTGCTTGAATAGTGGACAATGCTTGAAGAAAGAATACGAGGGTGAAACGACATGGCCAGATTTATGACCCTACCCAAAATAGGCGTCAACATGGTGGAAGGGACCATTTCCGAGTGGCTCGTATCCGAGGGAGACGAGGTTAAGTTCGGGGAAATGGCCTTCAAAGCTGAAACAGACAAGGATATACAGGACATACCTGCGGACCAGTCCGGAATTGTGCTGAAGATTCTGGCTAATCCCGGCGACCTGGTGCAGTGCAAGGAACCCGTCGCCATCGTAGGCGAAGCGGGCGAGAAATTCGACGACCTGCTCAAGCAGTACGAGGCGGGCGCCGCGGGCGAAGCAGAGCCCGCGGAGGAAAAAGAAGCCGCGCCCGAGCCCGAGAATGCGGCTCCGGCGGCGGAAGCCAAATCCGGCGAAAGGGTTAAGATCTCCCCGCTGGCAAAGAAGATGGCCAAGGAAATGGGCATCGACTATACGAAGATCACGCCCAAGGGCGCGCGCATCTCCAAGGCGGACATACTCGCCTACAAGGAAGCGGTCAAAGCGCCCGCGGCCGCGGCCCCACCAGNNCCGCCGGTACGGCGGATTATACGGGCATCCGCAAAGTCATCGGCACGCGCATGACCGAGAGCATCGTGACCAAGCCGATGTCGGTGCTGACCGTGACCTGCGACATGACCAAGATGCTCGCGTGGCGCGCCGAGATCAACCAGGGCGCGGAGAAGAAGGTCGGCGTCAACGTGCTCATCGCGAAAGCCTGCGCGCGCGCGCTCAGAGACCACCCCATGCTCAACGCGCAGCTGAGCGCGGACGGCGACAAGATCCATATCATGGAGGACGTGAACATCGGGTTCGCCGTCGATACCGGCAGGGGGCTGATGGTGCCCGTGCTCAGGAACGTCGATAAAAAAGGCGTGCTCGAACTCTCCGACGATTTCGCAGGCCTGGTGGACCGCGTGAAACAGGGCAATACGCAGTCCGGCGACCTATCCGGGGGGACCTTTACCATATCCAACCTCGGATCGTTCGGCGTGGAATTCTTCAAAGCGATCGTGAACCCGCCCGAGTGCGCTATACTGGCGGTGGGGGCGGTCATCAAACAGCCGGTCGTCATCGACGACGAGATCGTGATCCGTCCGATGATGAAGATCACCCTGTCGTTCGATCACAGGATAGTGGACGGCGCGCCGGCGGCCAGATTCCTGGTGAGCGTGAAGGCGAACCTCGAAGATCCCCTGAGGATCATCCTGTAAAACAGCAGCCGGCTTTGCCGGGCAACGTTTAAGGAGAAGTAGGTAACATGGCAAAATTCGATGTCGTGGTGGTAGGTGGAGGCCCCGGCGGATACGTCGCGGCCATCTACGCCGCGCAGCAAGGCAAAAAGACCGCACTGGTGGAGAGAGAGGACCTGGGAGGCACCTGCCTGAACTGGGGCTGCATCCCCACCAAGGCGCTCGCGAGGAGCGCCGAGGTGCTTGCGACCGTCCGCCAAGCCGGCGAGTTCGGCGTGACACTGGACCAGAACAGCCTGCGGGGCGACTACGCCGCCGCACAGAAGCGCAGCAGAGAGGTCAGCGCCAAGCTCAGGAGAGGCGTGTCCGCACTGCTCAAGAAAAACGGGGTAGAGACGTTCACGGGCACAGGGGTCCTGACCGGCGCGAAAACGGTCAGGGTCGACCTGAAGGGCGATGTCCTGGAAGCGGGCAACGTCATCCTGGCCACCGGCTCGCGCCCCAACATGATTCCCGGGGTGGAAGCAGGCGAAAGGGTCATGACTTCCCGTCAGGCCCTGGAGCTAACGGAAATCCCAAATAAGATGGTCATCATCGGCGGCGGCGCCATAGGCATGGAGTTTGCGGGCATATGGCGGACGTACGGCGCGGACGTAACGGTCGTCGAAATGCTCCCGCGCGTGCTGCCCGCCGAGGACGAGGCGGTGAGCGCCGAGGTCGCAAAGGCGTTCGCCAAGCGCGGAATAAAGATCATGGCCGGCACGAAACTGGAACAGATCGATGCGTCCGGCAGGACCGTGAAGGTAAAGGTGGCGGGGGATGGGAAGACGACGCAGATCGAATGCGACCGCGTGCTGGTATCGGCCGGCATCCGCCCCAACACCGAAGGCCTGGACAAGGCTGGCATCAAGCTGAACGGGCGCGGATACGCGGAGATCGACGAAAGCATGCAGACGAGCGTCAAAGGCGTGTACGCGATCGGCGACATCACCGGAAAGCTCGCGCTCGCGCACGTGGCAAGCGCGCAGGCCCTCGCGGCGGTGGACGCCATTCTGGGCAGGACGGTAAAGAAGCTTAGGTACCACAACCTTCCGCGGTGCACGTACACGACGCCCGAGGTCTCGAGCGTCGGGCTAACCGAAGCGCAGGCGAAGGAAAAAGGCTACAGCGTGAAGACCGGGATGTTCCCGATAACCGCAAACGGCAAAGCCTTGGCGTACGGGGAAACCGCGGGCTTCGTCAAGTTCGTGACGGACGAGCAATACGGCGAGATATTGGGCGTGCACATGGTAGGCCCCCACGTCACGGAGATGGTCCATGCGGCGGCCGCCTACATCGACCTGGAAGTCACGGCCCACGACGCAGCGCGGATCGTGCATGCGCATCCGACGGTCGCCGAGGCGATGATGGAGGCCGCGCACGCAGCCGTCGGTCACGCCATCCATATCTGAGGTTACGGACGGTGTGCCATAAAAGCAAAAAGATTCAGATATGGCTCGAAGCCAAAGGGTGTCAGAATGAGTTTGCAGCGGTAACAGAGCCAGAAACGCCCCCCGTTCTTTGAGCGGGGGCCGTTTCTCTGTTTGATGAGCGGGATACAAAAAATCAATATATAAATTATCGTATATGACTTGACGAAACGAAAGAATATGGTATAGTAAAATGTAACATAGTAATGGTACATTATTACAATTGTAATAGCATATCACGGGGACGGGGAGAGAACCCATGACTATTTCCAACGAAGAATCGAAGGCACTTCAGAATGCAACTGTCCTCGTCCGGTGGCTGTATGCATACGAGGGGTTTCAAAAGGGGCATAAGCAGTTTTCCGACTGTTTGAAGGACGAAGCATTGCAAAGCGACGGAAAAAACGTCCTTATGGAGTACGACCATGCCCTGAACACGGCGCATGAACCGTCCTGGTACGCGGCAGCCCTGGATGAAATCAACGCTTCTCTGGATCGCCACGAATCCATTGAGACCGGGGCGTCGGTTGCGGACGCGATCCAGAAAGACGGGCTGTTGACCGGCTCGGCGATACAGTGCAAGAACAACGGCCATCTGCCGTTTTTTCTTACCAAAATCATCGCCTACGCATTCCTCTATGACAACAAATCGGACCAAATGTCCATGCTTATCAGGGACTACACGAAGTTCTACGGGATCAAGGAATCCGTCAAGAAATTCCGTCAGCTCGAAAGAGAGCCCGAACTGTTGCAGCTGATCGCGGAGCATTATGCGAGGGCGGAAGCCGGGGAACATGCAACCGTTCAGAGGAAAACGGAGCTGATGAAGGAAGCTTTCCACCGGGGATTCACCAACGAGAAGAAATACCGGGGCTGCGCCCAGTGCGCGCTCCTTTCGATGTTCGAGGTCACGGGGAAACGGTACGACATCCTTTTTCAGAGCGCCAGCGGCCTCGCGGCGGGGATGGCGCAGTCGGGAGACGGCTGCTGCGGCGGCTATACGGGCGGCATCATGATGATGGGCACCTTCGCCGGCAGAAGGCTCGACAGGATGAAAGAGGAGGACAGGGACCGCGCGGTGCAGCTCGTGTCCTACCGGATGTCGCAGGCGCTCAGGGACAAGTTTATCGAGACGTATGGGAGCGTCATCTGCGCTCACGTCCATAGGGAGATATTCGGCAGGTCGTTCTGCCTGAGGACGGAGGCGGTCAAAAAAGAGTTCGACGCGGCGGGCGCCCATGAAACCAAATGCACTACCGTTATTGGGATAGCCTGCGCCTGGACAGCGGAAATATTGTTTGACGAAGGTCAACTAAACTGATAATGCACAATTGATAGGGGGTAGCAGGAATTGGGCGTTTCGATTTCACTAAAGGACAAAGCCGCCCTGGTGACAGGGGGCGGCAGAGGCATGGGAAGGGCCATAGCGCTTCGTTTCGCGGAGGCCGGATGCAAGGGCGTCGCGGTGCTCGAACTGATGCAGGATGAGGCGCTTGAGGAGGTAGGCGAAGAGATTAAGAAGCGGGGTTCGGAACCGCTGCTGATCGCGGGAGACGTGAGCGATTGCGAAGCCGTCAGGAAAGCGGTCGACAGCGTCGTGCAGAAATGGGGAAGGATCGACGTCCTCATGAACAACGCCGGGATCGGCAGGCGGGGCGATTTCTTCAACACCCCGGAGGACGAATGGAAAAAGGTCCTCGATGTGAACCTCAGTTCCGTGTTTTACGGGATGAAGTACGCCGCGGGCTACATGAAGGAACAGGGCGGCGGGGCCATCATCAACATGGCTTCGATGTCGGGTGTGACCGGCGGGACGCAGGGACCGCATTACTCCGCATCCAAGGCGGGCGTCATCGCGTTGACGAAGTTCGGAGCCATGACGCTTGGCAAATTCGGGATCCGCGTAAACGCCATGGCGCCGGGATATATCCAGACCGACATGCTCGAGGCCCTGTTCAAGGACCCGGAAGTCAGGAAACAGCGCTGGGCCACGATACCTGCCGGGCGTCCGGGAGATCCGCAGGAGGTGGCCAATATGGCCGCGTTTTTGGCCTCGGATCTGGCGAGCTATGTATCCGGCGATACGATGCTGGTCACGGGAGGAAGGCTGAGCTAGAAAAGATTGCCGTTTTGGGGTACCCAAAGCATCAAATAGGAAAGGGGCAAAAGTCATGTCGAAACCACCTTATTTTATGGGCATTGACGGAGGAACGGGAAGCGTAAGGGTCACGATTTTCGACAAGGAAGGCACCAATCTGGGAAGCAAAGTATCGGAGTACAACACCTATTACCCCAAGAGCGGTTGGGCGGAACAGAGCCCGGACGAATGGCTGGCTGCATTGAAGGAAGCTGTACCGGAGGCCGTCAAGGCGGCTGGAGTGGACGCCAAGGACATCAAGGCGATCTCATGCGACGGCACGACCAGCACGGTCGTTTTACTGGACAAAGACAGAAAAGTGGTCCGGCCGGCGATCCTGTGGATGGACGTGCGCTCCGCGGAGCAGGCAAGGCGCATCTTCGAGACGAAGCACAGGATGATCAAGTTCTATATGGCCGGGGTGCCCGCCGAAAGCCTGGTGCCCAAGTGCCTGTGGATCAAGGAGAACGAGCCGCAGAACTGGGAGAAGGCGGATGTGGTCTTCGAGTACACCGACTGGCTGCACTGGAAACTGACGGGCAACATCAACGCCAACCTGTCCGTAGCGGCGTTGCGCTGGTTCTATGACGAACCGCAGGGCGGATACCAGAAGGACTTCTATGAAGCGATCGGCCTGGGCGACATCATGGACAAATTCCCGGAAAAGGTCCTGGCAGCCGCCGAGGTCCAGGGGACGGTCACGAAAGAAGCGGCCGAGACCCTGGGGCTCGCAGAGGGAACGCTGGTGGGCGAGGGCCTGCTGGACGCCTGCGCGGCCATGGTCGGGATCAATGTCGTCGAGCCCGGCGGAATGGCCATGATCGGCGGCTCGTCCACGCCGCTGTTCGGCCTTTCCCCGATTGAAATCCACAACGAAGGAATCAACGGCGCATATCCCAACTGCGTGATACGCGGCACGAGCCTGGTGGAAGGCGGACAGGTCTCCACGGGCTCCATCAAGACCTGGTTCAAGAACAACTTCCTGCCCAAGGAGTGGGAGGAAGAAGCGAAGAAGCGGGGGGTCAGCGTGTACACGGTCATCGATGAGAAGGCCGCCGAGATTCCTCCGGGATCCGAAGGCCTGATCCTGCTCGATTATTTCCAGGGCAACCGCACGCCCTACGCGGATTCGCTGGCCCGGGGAGTGATCTGGGGCCTTTCCCTGTTGCACGGACCGGCGCATATCGCCCGCGCGATCAACGAGGGCGTGGCCTACGGCGCCGAACACTGCTTCCGCGCGATGGCCGAGGCGGGTTACAAGATCAACAAGATCGTGGCCTGCGGAGGGATCGTGCAGAGCCCCGTGTGGATGCAGATCCACGCCGACGTATGCGGGCAGCCGCTCTACACGACGAAGGAAGTGCAGGCAGAGGCCTGCCTGGGCGACGCCATCGTCGCGGCGACCACCGCGGGCGTGTACGGCTCGATACCGGAGGCGGCCGCGCAGATGGTCAAGCTCGACAAGGTGTATGAGCCCAACATGGAACGGCACGAGGAGTACAAGTTCTTCGTGCAGAAGTATATCGACACGTGGCCGCAGCTGCGCGACCTGGTCCACGAAACCGTAAGACACGTCAACAGATAACCAACCTGTTGCCTGAAGCGGGGGCCCCGGATGTTGCCGGGGCCCCGCGCTTCAGCATTATTCAACAGCCAATATATGGCCGTTGTCGTTGACATTGCGGCTTATGCTGATAAAATGTAAATTGCAGTATTTTACTAAGATAAACAAGATTGCAGCGGCTGTAACGGAGGTTGCCCATGGCGTTGAACCAGCGCGATATGATCAAGGTTGCGCATTATTATTACAATTTCGGATACAATCAGCAACAGGTCGCCGACAAATTCGGGATGTCCCGGCAGCGTGTCAACAGGCTTTTGAAGCAGGCGCTGCTCGAAGGCATCGTCGAGATCAAGATACGGGATTTTTCCAACGTGAGAATCGAAAGCGAGCTGGAAGTGGCGTTCGGTCTGAAAGAAGCCGTCGTTGCCGACAGGAACGATGTCGGCAACGCCTGCATGACGTACCTCAAGGACATCGTGCAGGACGGATGGACCATAGGGGTCGCCAGCAGCACCACGATAGCCGGGATACTGCGGGGCCTCCCGCACGCAAAGGAAAAAAGCGGCATCAGGGTCGTTCAGCTCATGGGCGGCATGAACACGTCGAGCGCATCGATACGGCCGGACGTCATGACCGTCAGGCTGGCCAATGTTTTCGGAGGGGAGGCGTACGTCCTCTTCGCGCCCGCGATCGTCGACAATCCGAGCCTGGCGGAACTCATCAGGGAAGAAAGCCAGTACAAGAAGATAAGCGCGATGTTTTCGGCGCTAAACGTCGCCCTGGTGAGCGTGGGCGTTTTGAACGAGGAAAACATGCTGCTCACCGCCGGGTACCTGAGCAAGGCGGATTACGAGGTCCTTAAGAGCAAGAACTGCGTGGGAGACGTCATCATGCGCTTCATCAATATCGAAGGTCAACTGGTCGATCCTGAATTCAACAAGCGCGTGATGAGCATCCCCCTCGAGGATTTCAAGCGGATCAAATCGCGAATCGGCGTGGCCTACGGGGCGCAGAAGGTCAAGCCCATCATAGGCGCGCTCAAGGGGAAATTCATCAACGTTCTCATTACCGACACGGAAACGGCCAAGGCGCTGCTCGCCCAAAAAACGGACTGATTGCGTTTCCCGGCACCGGCGGCCGCCCGGGCCGCCCGCAGCGTTTACTTCCGGCTTTTGTCAGTATATAATGTAATGGACGCGCAGGCGGACGAGACATCGAAAGGAAAGGCGTGGGTCTATCTATGGTACTGGATTCATTCGCAGAAGGCATACGGAGAAGGGGTCTGTCGGTCGACGGCATCCAGGTGATACAGGACGGGGAAACGGTGGGCAGGCTCCTGTTCTCTGAAGATGTCCCGCATTGCATTTATTCCGCGGGGAAAGGATTTATTTCCACCGCAGCCGGCATCGCGCTGGACGAAGGACTGCTTTCGCTTGGGGACCGTCCGGCGGAAATGTTCGGCGAACACCTGCCCGACAGGCTCGCAGACGGCTACGAACGGATCACGCTAAAGCACCTCCTCACCATGTCGAGCGGGCACGATCGCGCGCTGCTCATGGAAAAAGAGCGCCTCCAGCTTACGGAAACCGACTGGATCAGGTACTTTTTCGAGCAGCCGCTCGTGTACGAACCGGGAAGCAAGTTCGTCTACAGCAACGCCTCGTCCTACCTTGCAAGCTGCATGGTGGAAAAAGTCACGGGCTCAAAGCTGCAGGACTTCGTTTATGAAAGGATATTCAAGCCCCTCGATATCCCCTGGTGCAGGTGGCTTGACTGCCCGATGGGCCACACGTTTTCGCCGACGGGCCTTTATATGCGCCTTGGCGACCTGATCAAGCTCGGCGTGCTCTACCTTGGCGGCGGGGAATACCGCGGGTCGCGGGTCGTATCCGGGGACTATGTCGAAGCGGCCACGAAAAAGCAAATAGAATCAAGCCAGATATGCCCCGTAGGCGAGGGCGAGGACGAGCTTTACGGCTACGGCTACCAGTTCTGGATGTGCCGCTATCCGGGCATATACAGGGCGTACGGCAGGCTGGGCCAGTTCGTGATAGTGGTGCCCGACAGGAACGCGGTCATAGCGACGCTTGCCGATGAACCGGACGTACAGGGCATACTGGACACCGTTTGGGAGACGGTGCTTCCGCAGTTATAATAACCCGAAGCAATTCGTGATTTGCTCCGTGTAATGGCGCAGGCACGCGCGTATTCACGGACATAAAGAAAAGGCCGTCGACAAACCCTTCGGGATTTGTCGACGGTTTTCTGTGCGGTTAAAATGCCGCTATTAGGCGGCATTTTAACCGCCAATCTGACGCACATGTCGTCAGATTGGATTGAAAGCGGGGGATTGCATCCCCCACACCCCCTGCTAGTAGGCTTTTTTGACAAGCTGGGCGGCCGTCATTATAACGGCCGCCTTTTCGTATTCTCGTATTCTGTTTATTCCTGGATGCCGGGGAGGCTGGGGATCGTAGCGAAGCCCTGTTCGAGTTCCTCGTCGCTGGGCGCGAAATCGTCCATGCTGCCTTCGTGGTACTGCATGTACGCGCCGATGTCGAAGGTTCCGTTTCCGGTCAGCCCGAACATGATCGTCTTAGCTTCGCCCCGTTCCTTGCACTCGAGCGCCACGTCGATCGCTGTGCGTATCGCGTGCGCGGACTCGGGGGCCGGCAAAATCGCCTCGTGCTTGGCGAACAGCGTTGCCGCCTCGAACACTTCGCGCTGGTAGACGGCGCGCGCTTCGTCGAGGAAGCCGTCGTTGTACAGCTTGCAAAGCATAGGGGACATGCCGTGGTACCTGAGGCCGCCCGCGTGGATGCTGGCGGGGGTAAAGCTGTTGCCCAGCGTGAACATTTTGGCAAGCGGCGTCACGTGGCCGACATCGCAGAAATCGTAGGCGAATCTGCCGCGCGTGAACGTCGGGCACGCCGCGGGCTCGACCGCGATGAAGTACGGGTTGCCCTTGCCGGTCAGCCGGTCCTGCATATAGCCCGCGATCAGGCCGCCGAGGTTGGAGCCGCCGCCCGCACAGCCGATGACGTAATCCGGATACTCATCCACCATATCCAGCTGTTTCTTGGCTTCCAGTCCGATGATGGACTGGTGCAGCAGCACGTGGTTCAATACCGAGCCCAGGCCGTAGCGGGTGTTGGGGGTGCTGGTGGCCGTCTCGACGGCCTCGCTGATGGCCGTCCCCAGGCTGCCCGAATTCTCGGGATAGGCATTCAGCACCGCGCGGCCGCTGTCGGTGAGGTCGCTCGGGCTCGCGTACACGGTCGCGCCGTAGGTTTCCATAACGCCTTTCCGGTACGGCTTCTGCATGAAACTGCACTTGACCATGAAAACCGTCAGGTCCATATCGAAATAGGCGCACGCCATCGCGAGGGCGGTGCCCCACTGGCCGGCGCCCGTTTCGGTGGTCATACGGTTGATGCCCTGCGCCTTGTTGTAGTAAGCCTGCGCGACGGCGGTGTTGAGCTTATGGCTTCCCGAAGTGTTGTTTCCCTCGTATTTGTAGTAGATGCGCGCCGGCGTGTCCAGCGCTTTTTCGAGGCTGTAGGCGCGTACCATCGGGGAAGGCCTGTACATCTTGAAATAATCGAGGACAGGGCCCGGGATATCGATGTAGCGCTCCGGGGTCCCTTCCTGCATGCAAAGCGCTTCTGCGAAGATGGGCGTCAGGTCGTCGGGGCCGACGGGCTGCAGGGTGCCGGGGTGCAGATACGGGTCGTGGTCCTCCGGCATATCGGCCCGGATGTTGTACCACTGCGTCGGGATCTGGTCTTCCGTTAATACGATGCGGTTGGGAATCTTGGTTGATGCCATGATAATAACTCCTCTCATCTCTTCAAATCTCGTCGTTTCTCGCGATGCAGACGATTTTCTGCACCTACTATAGCATATGAAAAAAAGGCGGCGATGTCAACCTATATATTCATCCAGAGAAGTTCCCGGCCAAAGCCGGGGACAAACGGCGGAAATGTGAAAGTATGCACTAAGCCGGCGCTTCATACATATACTGGCATCAGACGCAAAAACAGAATGCTCGTTTGGCGTGCGTTCCGGACCGAAAGGGGTTTGGAGTGTTATATGGATGCAAGAGCTGTTTTCATCTCTCACCGATAAAGCGGTGGCGCTGATCCCCGCTCTCGTCGTCATCGGCAGGATCATCAGGTCCGTGCCCGCCGTGCCGCGCTGGCTCATCCCCGTCGTTTTGCTCGTCCCCGGCGTGCTGGGGACGATGTCGCTGCTGGGCTGGAGCGTGGAATCCGCGATTCACGGGGTCCTTATAACGGGCGCGGCGGTCTACGGCAACCAGATATGGAAAAAGGCGGTGATAAAAAGCGGTCTGAAGAAACCGAAAAAGAAACGGTGATCCGCTTTAGCCTGCGGTTTAACCGCCAAAGAAGGGTTTTTTCGAATTCTTTCGCCCGCCGTAGAGGCGG
>DCTV01000072.1:0-5219 GCA_002329665.1 Christensenella sp. UBA1431 | reverse complement strand
TGAGCATGTTGGTGGTGCCGCTCACGCCTATGGGCACGCCGGCCGTGATGACCACCAGGTCGCCGCTTTTGATGAAATGCGCTTTCAGCGCGGTCTGTACGCCGATTTCAAGCAGGTTTTCGGCGGAACTCGCCTCCTCGCTCAGGCAGGGCAGCACGCCCCAGTTGAGCCACAGCTGGCGCATCACCCTTTCCGAAGTGGTCGCCGCGATGATCGGGCAGTACGGCCTGAAGGCGGATATGCGCTGCGCCGTCGTTCCCCGTTTGGTGACGGTCACGATAGCCGCCGCGTCGAGGTCCATGGCCGTCGTGCAGGAGGCGTGGCTGATCGCGTTGGTGACGTCGAACGCGGCGTTGGCGTGGCGGTTCCTGAAAAGCGCCTTGTAGTCGATGGACGCTTCCGCCGCCTCGACGATCCGGACCATCATCTGCAGGCTTTCGAGCGGGTACTTTCCCGCCGCCGTCTCGCCCGAGAGCATGACCGCGCTGGTGCCCTCGAAGATCGCGTTTGCGACGTCGTTGACCTCGGCGCGCGTCGGGCGGGGGTTGCGGATCATCGAATCGAGCATCTGCGTCGCGGTGATGACGGGCTTGCCCGACTCGTAGCATTTCTGGATCAGGTTTTTCTGTACGATGGGCACCATTTCCAGCGGCAGCTCGACCCCGAGGTCGCCCCGCGCGATCATGATCCCGTCCGCGGCTTCGAGGATTTCGTCGATGCTGTCCACGCTCCGCGCCGCTTCTATTTTGGCGATGAGCTTTATGCCCTCTCCGCCCATATCGCTCAGCGCCCGCCGCACCTCGCAGACGTCGGCCGCGTTGCGCACGAACGAGATCGCGACGTAGTCGAAATCGTTTTCAACCGCGAACCGGAGGTCGTCGAGATCGTTTTTATCCATGATGGGGACATTCACCATGACGCCGGGCACGTTCACGCCCTTGCGGTCCGAGATCTGCCCGCCGTTGAGCACGCGGCAGACGATGTCCTTCCCCCTGATCTCCTCGACGACCATGCTGATCTGCCCGTCGTCGACGGACAGTTTCGCGCCGGGGTAGACGTCGTTATATAGGCTTTTATGGGATACGGTAACGACGGTATCGTCCCCGAGCACTTCATCCGCCGTAAACGTGAAAAGCTGCTCGTTTTCGAGGCACTGTGAGCCGCCCCGAAAGCAACCCGTGCGTATTTCGGGGCCCTTCGTGTCCAGCAGCAGGGGCACGTGCCTGCCCGTTTCCGCCCGCGCGCGCCTGACCATATCGGCGCGCGCCCCGTGCTCCGCGTGCGTGCCGTGGGAAAAGTTCAGACGCGCCACGTCCATGCCGTCGAGGACCAGCCGGCGGATCAGCGCGTAGTCGTTGACCGCGGGACCCAGCGTGCAGACTATTTTGGTCATTCGCATGATGAACACCCCCGTAGGTTATTCTTCCTCACCGTGAAGCACCGACAAAAAATCGGTTCCCAACCATGATACCACAAAACCCGGCATAAACAACGGGGGAAGGCCGAAGAGGTTTTCCGGCTGAAAAGTTTCAGCGCGCCGTAAGCACGCGGTCGATATAAACTCTTACTGCATGCGGGTTTGCCGGATTCAGGCGGACGGTCCGTTCCCTGCGATTCTATGCGGTTTGCATCGGCAGGCCGCAGAAAACCCAGGGGGCCTCGGTTTACAAAAAAAAGCGCAGCGATTACAATATATGCATACCTGCCGGCGGAGCCGTTCGCCGCGAGGGGTGTGTATATTGACGGATGAAAACAGTACTCTTAAAAAAGCGAAACAAGGCGACGCTCGCGCGTTTGAAGAACTGCTTGCGGCCTATGAGAAACGGATATACAACATCGCATACAGGATGATGGGCAACCAAAGCGACGCCCAGGACATGGCGCAGGAGGCCATCATCAAAGCGTACAGGAACCTGGGTACGTTCAAGGGCTCGTGCATGTTTTCGAGCTGGGTCTACCGCATCACCGTGAACACCTGCCTGGACGAGATACGCAAGCGCAAGAAGCGGAACGTCCTCTACCTCGACGCCGTGGACGGCGAGGGCGCCGCGTTCACGGACCGCGCGCCCCTGCCCGACCAAATCGCCGAGTCGAAGGAGAAGTACGAAGCCATCCTTTCGGCCATAGGCGCGCTCAGCGATGACTACCGGACGGTGATCGTGCTCAGGGACATGCAGGGATTCTCGTACCAGGACATATCCACCATCACCGGATGCAACATCGGGACAGTGAAGTCCCGCATCAACCGCGCGCGCAACATCCTCAAGTCCGTCCTGAAGAAGGACAGGAACATCTGAATACCCTATCCGTCCAACTCAGTAGGTTGCGGGACCTGGGAAAGGCCCGCGGATTTTGTACGGAGGGATGGACCATGAAACGCAGCGTAAGGAACGTTCTGCTGTCGTGCGCGGCGCTGGCGATTTGCCTTCTCCTGGCGGGATGCAGCGGGGAAGGGGCGCAGACGATCGTGCTGGGCGACGGCCTGAAAGCCGACGGCATCAGCGTGAGCGCGACGGGTGAGGTCAGCGTTACGCCGGACACGGCGACGGTGTCGGTGGGCGTGTTCACGCAGAAGGCGTCGGCCAGGCAGGCCCAGCAGGAAAACGCCCGGACCATGTCCGCGGTGGTGGGCGCCGTGACCCGGGCCGGCATACGGCAAGAAGACATCAAAACCGCGCAGTACAGTGTTTACCCGTCCTACGGCTATAAGGAGTCCAGGGTCACAAACTACGACGTGTACAACGTCATTCAGTTCGAAACGGGCGACGTGAACAAGGTCGGCGAAGTGCTGGACGCCGCGGCGGACGCGGGAGCGAACACCAGCTTCTCCGTGGCCTTCGGCCTCAAAGACGAGGAGAAGGCTTACCGGCAGGCGCTGGAACTGGCGGTGAAGGACGCCGGGTCCAAGGCCGGGAAAATCGCGGCCGCGGCCGGACGCGGCGTAGGAACCCCGCGGAGCGTGACCGAGACCCGCAGTTCGTCGGGGGTGGTCCGCGAAACCTACACGGCGGCGGCGGACAAAGCCGGAGGGGAGATACCGGTCCTGGCGGGAACGCTGAAGGTACAGGCGACGGTGGAAGTCATATACGACTGGAGATGAGGCTGATCGCCCGGTGCCATGGCCGGCGGTGATTGCATTTGCGGGGCGGTTGTGTTACCTTGTAACCGTACGGAAACGGGAAGGAGGGATGCGCCATCGCCCACAAACTGATGGTCGTGGACGGGAACAGCCTGATGTTTCGGGCCTTCTACGCCCTTCCGCCGCTCACGACTTCAGAGGGCGTCGCCACCAACGCGATCCACGGCTTTTTGAACATGTTCATCCGCGTCCTGACCGATGAGGAACCCACGCATGTCGCCGTCGCGTTCGACATGAAGGGGCCGACGTTCAGGCACGAAGAATACGGGGAATACAAGGCCGGGAGGAAGCCGACGCCCGACGAACTCAACGACCAGCTCGAGATCATACAGGACCTGCTTGCGGCGATGGGCGTGCGCGTCGTCACCAAACAGGGCTACGAGGCCGACGACCTGCTGGGTACGCTGGCCGCCCGGGCCCGGGAAGAGGACGTTCACGTCCTGCTTGTGACCGGGGACAAAGACGCCCTGCAGCTGGTGGACACGGGCGTGGAGGCCCTGATCACGAAACGCGGGATCACGCGGATAGAGCGCTACGACCGCGAGCGCATCGAGGACGAGATGGGCATCCCGCCCGAACGCCTCGTAGACGTCAAGGGTCTGATGGGCGACGCGTCCGACAACATCCCGGGCGTCCCCGGCGTCGGGGAGAAGACCGCGTTGAAGCTGATCGCGCAGTTCGGGTCGCTTGAAGGGGTGCTCGAAAACATCGGCGGGGTCAGGGGGCCCAAACTCAAGGAACTGCTCGCCAAGTATTCGCAGCAGGCGTGCATGAGCAAGCGCCTCGGCGAGATCGACCGCCGTGTGGACGTGGACGTTGCGCTCGAGGACCTGCGGTTTGCTTGGCCTTCTGCCGAGCGCATCCAGGATGCGTTCATGCGGCTCGAGCTCAGGTCGATCTACCGGCGCATCGCCGCGAAAAGCCCCGAAAACGGCGGGGAGGAAAAGCCATTGCCGGCGTTTGCTGCTAAGGAGGTGGAGGTGCGCGACTTCGACATGCTGCAGTCCGTCGTCGAGGCGGCGCGGCTTTCGGGGAAAATCGCGTTCACGCTCCGCCCGGAACTGACCCTTGCGTCGGGCGGCGCGATGTATTACAGGATCGCAAACACGCACACGCTGTTCGAGCCGGGCATGGACCAGCTCCAGGTCATGACGACGCTCAGGCTGCTTATTGAGGACCCCGCCATAGAAATGGTTGTGTACGACCTCAAATCCGTGCTGCACGCGCTCGAAAGCTGGGAAATACCGCTAAAGGGCAGGTGCTTTGACGTGATGGTCGCCGCGTACCTGCTCGATCCCGCGCAGGGCGGCGCGGCGCCGGAAGCGCTGGCCGAACGGTACCTGGGCGAGACAGCGGGGCACGCCGCCGCGGTGTACGCGCTGGGCGCGGCGATGGAGGAGAAGCTGGAGGCCGAGGGGATGGCCGAGCTTTTCCATGAGGTGGAGATGCCCCTCGTCAGGGTTCTGTACGACATGGAGACCCTTGGGTTCTGCGTGGACACCGGGATGCTCGCGGCGCTGGACGCCGAGTACGCCGCACGCCTTAACGCGCTCACCGGGGAGATTTACGCGCTGTGCGGCAGGGAGTTTAACATCAACTCGCCGCGGCAGCTCGGCGAGGTCCTCTTCGACGTGCTGGGCCTTCCCAGCGGGAGGAAGACGAAGACGGGATACTCGACCGACATAGAGGTGCTCGAGGGCCTCGCGTCCGAGCATGCCGCCGTGCCCCTTATCATAGAATACCGAAGGGTGCAAAAGCTTAAGACCACCTACACCGAGGGCCTGCTGCGCGCGGCGGACCCGGTGACCAAACGCGTGCACACGAGCTTCAAACAGACCGCGACCGCGACGGGCCGCATCAGTTCCGCAGAGCCGAACCTCCAGAACATACCGGTCAAGACGGAGATGGGGCGCGAGCTGAGGAAGGCGTTCGTGCCCGGCGGGCATGGGCAGTTGCTCGTCGGCGCGGACTATTCCCAGATCGAACTGCGGGTATTGGCCCATATTTCCGGCGACGAGGTGCTCATCGACGCGTTCAACAGCGGGCAGGACATCCACGCGCGCACGGCCGCGGAGGTGTT
>DCTV01000069.1 GCA_002329665.1 Christensenella sp. UBA1431 | reverse complement strand
CAGACCGACGCGGCGGCCGGTACGCCCGTGCAACAGGCGCCCGCCGCGGGCACACCGCCTCCCGTCGATTCACAGCCCGTGAATCCGGGGACGCCGGGGCAGGCGCAGGGGGCGCAGGCCGCCCCAGGCGCGGGACAGACCGACGCGGCGGCCGGTACGCCCGTGCAACAGGCGCCCGCCGCGGCCACACCGCCTCCCGTCGATTCACAGCCCGTGAATCCGGGGACGCCGGAGCAGGCGCGGGCGGCGAGGGAGTCGGAAACCGGCGCAGAGGGATACGGCGGCAAGGCGGAGGCCGGTGCGCAGAAGGACGAATCGTTCGCATATACAGAAGGCCTTACCCGGGCGGACCCGGGCGAGGCGCTCATGCGGGAAATAAGGGACCTGTTCGTTCGCCCCGACGCGCCGGATTTCGGCGGCGAAAGCCTGAAACGACGGGCAGAGGCCCTGTCCGAACGCCTCGAAGAATTGGGGCAAAAGTCCGGGTCCGCCGGGCTCAGGGACGCGGCCGGGAATCTTATCGCGCAGGACAGGCTGGCTTCCCAGGTCCAGCAGTTTACCTATCTCCAGATACCCGTGATGCTGCGCGAGAAAGGGACCACCGCCGAGCTGTACGTGTTCCGCCGGAACGGGAAAGGCAAGCCCGTCGACCCTGGCGCCACGGTCGTGATGATCGTGCTGGACACGGAGCACATGGGCAGGGTCGAGACGGTGGTGCGCGCCGAGGACAAAAACGTCCAGCTTAAAATGCGCGTGCGCGACCGGCGGGTGGCGCAGATGCTGGAGGAGAAGGCTGCGCTGATGGACAGGGCGCTCGAGGAGACGGGGTTCAGGCTGACACAAATGTCGTGCAGGGTGGCCGACGCGCCCGTGACCCCGGAGTGCGCACAGCGGGTCGCGCTGGACCTTTTAAGGGACGGCGGACCGCATCTGGACATCGTGATTTAGGAGGGCGCCATGGACAGGCAGGAACCGGTCACGGAAGCGGCGGCGCTCAGGTATCTGCCGGGGCAGGACGACGCGCCCGTCATACTGGCGCTGGGCAGGGGCGAGACGGCCGCGCGCATCGTGGAACGGGCCGAAGAATACGGCATCCCCATCGTCGAGGACGCGGAGACGGCCGGCGTCCTCAACCGGTTCGGCGTGGGAGACTGCATCCCGCCCGAACTCTATGCGGCCGTCGCGAAGATACTCGCGTTCATCAGCCGGATGGACGAGGAATTCGCAAACAGGGTCGGACTGTAACCCATATAAGGTAGAGCAGACTGGCGACAAACCTCCCTCCGGGGGTATGGGGGACCGCAGTCCCCCATCTTCGATTTAATCTGTCGTAATGCGCGTCAGATTGGCGAGGCCTAGAGCGGCATTTCGACCACACGGTGAAACCGTCGGCAAATCCTGAAGGGTGTGTCGACGGCCTGAAAAGGAGCAAACGTATGAACGACATCCTCGCATTGGGCGGCCTGAGCGGCCTCACCGGCGCTCCCGTTTCCCGCACGGGCGGCGAAGGCGGGTCCGGGGCGCTGTTTGGCGAACTGCTCACCAGCGTGCTTTTGCAGTCGGCGCTGCGGCGGGAAAGCGACCGGCCGCCCAGCCCGGCCGACGCCGCCGGCTTTGCTTCGGACGCGGACGGCATGGCGCTGCTCCTGTGCATGCTGATGCTCAATTCCAACGGGGGCGCGGGCCTCACGACCGCGCTTTCGTCCCTCATGTCGGCGAAACGGGCGGACACGCCCGCGACGGCCCGGCTGGGCGCGGCCGCGGCGGCGTACGGACGGGCGCCGGCCGCCGCGCAAACGAACACGGGGGGCGCCGGGATGATCCCGTACGAATCGTGGAAGCCCGTGAACCCGGCCGTGACCAGCGCGCCGGGCGCGCGCGAGGCCGCGAACTACCGCGCCGTCATCGACCAGTTCCGGGTCGAGACCAACGGCCGCTACAAGGTCAACAAACAGGGCAGGGGCGACACGTACTGCAACATCTTCGTGTGGGACGTCACTTCGGCGATGGGCGCCGAGATCCCGCATTACGTGGACGCGAAAACCCGGGAACCGCGCGCCTACCCCGACACCGCCGGCGCTCTTAGCATGACGGCCAACATGATGGGCGACTGGCTGGAAACGACCGGCCCGGCCCACGGCTGGAGGCGCGTCTCGGCACAGGAGGCGCAGCATTACGCAAACAGCGGATGCCCAGCGGTGGCTGTCTGGAAGAACCCCGGCGGCCACGGGCACGTGCAGATGGTCTGCCCGTCCGCAAACGGCGCGTACGACCCCCAAAAAGGCGTGACCATCGCCCAGGCCGGGCGGCTCCTGTACAGTTACGCGCACATCACCAGGGTGTATTCGAACCGGACGCTTCGCAACGTCGCGTACTATGTTCACGTTTAGCGTGAGGGATTTCGCCGCCCGCGGTTAACCTTTCACGGGCTGCGACCGATATTAAGTATGAGGCGCCAGGCGTTTTACGGTGCCCCTAAACTTATTGAAAAGCGGGGATCGGCTATGAGTACCGGTATCGGCGCTTTGGGCGCGCTGCATATCTCGGGATTGAACACGGGACTGGATACGGACAGCATCGTGAAGGCGCTGTTGATCGCGGACCAGACCAAGATCGACAGCCAGGCCAAGAAGAAACAGAAGCTTGAGTGGAAGCTCGAAGCGTACCGCGAGATCAAGACCGAGCTGAAAGCGTTCACGCAGAAATACATGAGCGTCCTCAGCCCGGACAACCTGTGGTCGACCGCGGCGATAAAGGTGTATAGGGTCGCGCTCAGCGGCACGTCCGCAAGCGCGGTCTCCATCTCGGCCGGGGCCAACGCGCAGACGGGCACGATGACCATCGACTCGATTACCAGCCTGGCCGAGGCCGCGCACATCAGCGGTTCCACGGGCGCAGCCACCGGCGACGGGCTCTCGGGCTACAACGTCGCGCTCAAGGACCTTGCGCTGACCACGCCCCTGGTGTTCGACGAAGGGAACATCTCCTTTTCGATCAACGGGAAGGAGTTCACCTTCAGCGAGGACGACACGCTCCAGCATATGATGAACACCGTCAACAACGACGCGGACGCGAAGGTCACGCTGAGCTACAGCCAGCTTACGAACGCGTTCACCCTCAAGACCGACCAAACGGGGAGCGACACGTCGCTCACGGTCGTCAACCTCGCAGGCAACGCGTTCGGGGACGGCGTCACGCCCGGCGCGCTGGGGATGGACGCGGGCACCTACGACAACGGGCAGGACGCGCTTCTGTCCATCGAGGGCGTGGTCGTCACGCGCAGCTCCAACAGCTTCACGATCGACGGCATCAGCTACACCCTGAACAAGACGACGGCCGAGGCGATCGACTTCACGGTGACGCAGGACGCAGACAGCGTCGTCGGCAGGGTGAAGGCGTTCATCGAAGACTATAACAAGCTGATCGAAAAGTACAACGCGAAGCTGACGGAAAAGACGTATCTGGATTTTTTGCCGCTCACCGACGCGCAGCGCGAGGAAATGACCGAGAACGAGATCGCCGTCTGGGAAGAGAAGGCCAAAAGCGGTATCCTGCGCAGCGACAACGACATCTCCGGCATGCTGCTCGCGTTCAGGTCGGCGTTCTCCACCGTGGTGGGCGACACGGGCCTATCGCTGGCTGACATCGGCCTTTCGACCGGGCTGTATTCCAACAACGGGAAGATCGAACTCGACGAGGGCAAGCTCAAATCGGCCCTCCTGGAGAAACCCGACGTCGTGGCGCAGCTGTTCACCCAGCCCTCGGAGGCGACCGGAGCCGAGAAGTTCAACGAGTCCGGACTGATGCAGCGCCTGAGCGGCACGATCAACAGCTACACCACCACAATCCAGTCCGTTTCGGTGGAGCATACGGAGCGGCAGATCAGGTACATCGAGGACAAGATCGACGCGCTGGAGCTGATTTTGGGCCAAAACCAGGAGCGCTATTACAGGCGCTTCACCGCGATGGAAGCGGCGATCTCCCGGATGAATTCGCAAAGCAGCTGGCTCAGCGCGATGACGGCCCAAACGACATCATAAGCTAAGGACGGACAAGCCGATGGAGGGAACGATGGCGATCGCTACCAATCCGTACGAGGTATACAAAAGGCAGGGCGTGATGACGGCCGGCCCTGTCGAGCTGGTGGTCATGCTCTACGACGGGTGCCTGAAGCACCTTAAGGCGGCCAGGAGCGCCGTACTTGAAAAGGACTGCGAGCGGGCGAACGCCGCGCTGCTGAAAGCGCAGGACATCGTGGCCGAACTGGCCTCCAGCCTCGACTGCCGGTTCAAGATCTCCCGGCAGCTCATGCAGATCTACGATTACGTGAGCCGGAGGCTCAGGGAGGCCAACGCGACAAAAGAGACCGGCGTAATAGACGAGGTCATGGGCCTGATGGGCGAACTGCGCGAATCGTGGGCGTCCATCAAGGGGGCCTGTCTCGTCGCGTATATGCAAGAGGAGTAGAAAAATGGAAAAGGCGGTGAACGAAACGCTGAGCGTCACGGAGCTGTGGCGCAAGAAGGCGGAGGCCGTGCAGGCAATCTATCTGCTCACGCTCGAGCAGTCGAAAGCATGCGCCGCCGAGGACATGAAACGCCTCGACGAACTCCTCGAACGCCGCCAGGGCTGGATGGAGAGGGTGGATACCCTCGACGAGTGGCTCGCGGCCCTGGACGGCCGCGATACGGCGCAGACGGCCGCGCTGAAAGAGGAAGTGAAAGCCCTCCTCATTAAGACGCGGCAGGTGGACGCGTACAACCGGAAACTGGCGGCCGACAAGCTGCAGGACATCAAAAACGGTATACGGGACAACACCAGGCTGAAGCAGGGCATGCGTTCGTACATCCGGGGAGGCGTGGCGGCGGACGGGATGTATTTCGACACGAAGAAATAAGCCGTATACGGCAAAGGATGACGAAGGGATGAGGGTATCGGACATTCGCGCGCGCACCGCGGAGATCGCAGGCCCGGAAAGCGGCGAGACCCAGCGCGCCCAGGCCGGTAAGGCGCAGGCGTTCAGCCGGCAACTTTCCGAATCGGGCGCGGATGCGTACAAAGGCCGCATCGCCGAACTGGTCGAGGGGATCACCCGGCAGGGCAGGGTCCTTTCGGAGCGCGCGGACATACGCGAGTTCGTCAAATACCGTGAGCTGATATCCGGCCTGATGCACGAGGTCGTGAGCAACGCATACTCTTTCTGCAAAAAAAACGCGTTTGACGCCCGGGGCCGCCACCGTATCTACGCCGTCGTGCACAGAGTCAACGCGAAGCTCGACGAACTGGCCAAGGAAGTGCTGAAAGAGCAGCAGGACAACCTCAGGATCCTCGAAGACATCGAGGACATCCGCGGGCTGCTGGTGGACATGCTGCTATGAACCGGGCCGGTGACCCGTCCCAAAGCCGTCTGCCGTACCCGCAAAAACGGTGCGAAACACCGGTTGGTTCAAGGGGCGCGCGGGCGGCGAATCATAAAATGGATTGCCGCCTTATGAACCGCAGGCTGCCCCGGGGCAACTGCGGTTTTTCGTGACCCGGTGAAAGGGGGTTCACGGCCCGTGAAGAAAAGGAGGCGGTTTTTGCTCAATACTAATAATAAAACCGAAAATTTATTCAAAAAGTGAAAATTTTATGTTATGTTTTGCCGATTTGTGATGATTAACTTTTACAAGCGGTAAAAAAGGGGCTTTGCAGAACGGAAAAACCTGCAATTGGACGGTGAGGACATGAACATCGTGGAACAGGCCTGGGCCAACAAATGGAATCAGGTTTTTGGCATGTATCAGTCGAAACTCGACGCGCTCCACGGGTACGGACGGACGGGATTCGCCGAAGCGCTCTCTTCGGCCCGGACCGCCGCGACCCACACGGGCCTGCAGGTGAACGCTACCGGGGCGGCCGGCGCACGGGCCGCGTCCGCATCGCCGCCCACGGCCTATGATTCCCTGATAAAAGAAGCTTCAACGAAATATTCGGTGCCCGAGAGCCTCATCAAAGGCGTGATAAAGGCGGAGTCCGGCTTCAACCCCGGCGCGGTATCCTGCTGCGGGGCCATGGGCCTGATGCAGCTGATGCCCGGCACCGCGTCCGGCCTGAAGGTCACGGACGCGTTCGACCCGGCGCAGAATATCGACGGCGGAACGCGGTATCTCGCCGGGCTGATAAAGCGGTACGGGGGAGACGTGGGCCTGGCGCTCACGGCCTACAACCGCGGGCCGGGGAAGGTCGGGAGCCTGAGCGACACAAAAACCGCCCGGGATCTCTGGAACGGCCTTTCGGCGGGTGCCAGAACCTATGCCGAAACGGTGCTCGGGTACGCCCGGGACTACGGCTACACGGCCGGTTATTAACGGAGGGAAACCATTGTTCGATTCAATGTTCGGTATGACAAACGCGCTGGAGAAGGGGCTGGACGCCTGCGCGCTCCGCAACCAGGTGATCGCGGACAACATCGCCAACGCGGATACGCCCGGCTTCAAGGCGTCGCGCGTGAAGTTCGAGGAATACGTGAAAAGCGCGATTGAGGAAGGCGGCGGCCTCGCGCTCAAGAAGACCCGGGAAAAGCACATGGACATCGGAACGCCCGGCATCGAAGGCGTCAGGCCGCAGGTCGTGGCCGACACGGGCACGACGATGCGCATGGACGGCAACAACGTCGACGTCGAGTACGAGATGAACGAACTGGCCAAGAACAACATCGAGTACTACGCGCTGCTGCAAAAAATGAACAGCGAGTTTATCCGTCTCAGGACGGCGATCACGGAAGGGAGATGACGGACTATATGAGCATTTTCAGGGCCATGGACATCAGCGCGTCGGGCCTGACGGCCCAGCGCTTCCGGATGGACGTGATCGCGGAAAACATCGCGAACATGGACACGACCAGGACGGAGAACGGCGAACCGTACCGCAGGAGGGTGACCGTTTTCGAACAGCAGCCGGGCGAATCGTTCTCCTCGCACCTCAGCAACGCCGACGGCGGGGCTCCCGGGGGCGTGCGCGTGACGGGCGTGGCGGAGGACCCGTCCCCGTTGAAGCTCGCATACGACCCCGACCACCCCGACGCGAACGCCCAGGGGTACGTCGAGAAGCCCAACGTGGACGTCGTGACCGAGATGGTGGACATGATCTCCGCGTCCAGGGCTTACGAGGCCAACGTCACGGCGATCAACGCAAGCAAGGATATGTGCCTCAAAGCGCTGGAAATAGGAAGGTGAAGTAAATGAACCTGTCGATAGACGCGGTGTCGGCCCAAAACGCCCTCGTTCATTCATTAGGCGGCGAAAAAAGCGCCTCGGGCGGCGGCGAAAGCTTCAGGAACGTGCTGGGCGACGCGATCAACCAGGCTTCCGGGACGGAAGCGGCCGACGCAAAAAGCAACGCGATGCTGCTCTCGGGCAGCGGGGACAGCCTGCACACGGCGATGATCGACGCTCAAAAGGCGGAACTGGCGCTGCAGCTTACGGTGCAGATACGCAACAAGGTGATTGACGCGTACAACGAGATCATGCACATGCAGGTGTAACAGGGAAACGAAAACACATCGATAAAGCGCGGCGGCGGCAAAAAAGGCCCGCAGCCGCCGGAGGCAGAAAAAACATACGAAACGGACGGACCCGGGAAAAAACCGGAAAATCCATCCGCGTGCGAAAAGGATGCGCGACGGTACGGGCGGCGCTTTGCCCGAAAGGGGAAACACATGGGGGGTTATAAGGACATCATCTTCCAGTTGCTTATTTTCGCGGCGGTGCTGGCCGCGGCCTACTTCACGGCGAGGTATATCTCGAAAAGAGGCCTGAAGTCGGCGAAGAGCCGACACATGCACGTGGCCGACCGCCTTATGCTCGCCAGGGACAAGACGGTCTACCTGGTGAAGGTAGGGAAGAAATACTACCTGCTGGGGGCGACGAACCAGCAGATCAGCATCCTCGGCAAGCCCGAGATCGACGAAGAGGACGACCCCGGCGAAAAGAAACAGCCGGCGTTCTCCTCGTTCATGGCCGGGGCCGTGCGCGGGAAGGAACCGCCCGCAGACGGCGATGAGGCCGAAGAGGCCCGAGAAAAGAAGGGTTTTTCGATCAAAAAGGCGCGCGGCGCGTGGAAGAGGCTCATGCAGAGGAAACGCGAGAACGAGGAACTCCTTCGCCGGTATCGCCAGGAACACAGACGAAAGGAAGAAGACGAGTGAGTGCAAAGCGTAAACGCGCGATCCTGTTCGCCCTTCTCCTTTTGGCGGTGATCCTGCTGGCCGGCTGTTCGTCGGCGGACGCGAGGAGCACGACCGCAGAACCGCTCGGCGGGCTGCTGGGCTCGAGGTCGGAGACGCTGGACATACTCGGGCTTTTAACCCTGCTGACCCTGCTGCCATCGATCCTCATCATGTTCACGTCGTTCACGCGGATCATCATCGTGCTCTCGTTCGTAAGGAACGCGCTCGGGCTGCAGCAGATGCCGCCCAACCAGGTGCTGGTCGGGATCGCGCTGATCCTCACGTTCTTCGTGATGAGCCCGGTGCTGGCCAAAATAGACGAGCAGGCGTACCAGCCCTACGTCGCCAACGAGATCTCGCAGGAGGAGGCGGTGGAAAAGGCGCTCGAGCCCGTGCGGGACTTCATGTTCCGCCAGACGTTCAAGGAGGACCTGAAGTTCTTCCAGGGCGTGGCGTCCGTGGAGGCGGAGAAGCTCGAGGACGTCCCGACGGAGGTGCTCATGCCCGCCTTCGTCACCAGCGAGATCAAGCGCGCGTTCCAGATCGGGTTCCTGCTCTACATCCCGTTCATCGTGATCGACATGATCGTGGCCAGCGCGCTGATGTCGATGGGCATGATGATGCTGCCGCCCACGATCATCTCCCTGCCCTTCAAGGTCCTGCTGTTCGTGCTGGTGGACGGCTGGATGCTCACGGTGCAGACGCTGGTCACCGGGTTCGGATAGCGGCGGGAAACGGCTGATTATATGACCGGGAGACGACATGGAGGGGGAACGGGAATATGGAACAGGGCCAGGTGATACAGGTCGCGCAGGACGCCGTCGTGACCATCCTGTCCGTTGCGGCGCCGCTGCTGGGCATCGCGCTGGTGATAGGCGTCGTGGTGTCCATCTTCCAGGCCACGACGCAGATCAACGAGCAGACGCTGGCTTTCGTCCCGAAGATCGTGGGCGTGTTCCTCGCGTTGCTGATATTCGGGGGCTGGATGCTCTCGGCCCTCACCGAGTTCGCGACGAGGGTGTTCGGGTACGCGAGCACGATGGTCGGGTGACCGGGGCCCATGCTGGAGACGCTGCAAAACCTGCTTCCCCTGAAACTGGACGTGTTCCTGCTGCTGATGCTCCGCGTTTCGGCGCTGATCTTCTCGTCCCCGATATTCGGCCGCAGGAACATACCGGCGCTTGTTAAGATAGGGTTTTGCCTGCTGCTGACCTACATCCTGTACATGACCTACCCGCCGGCGGCGCCGCTCGAATACGGCAACAACGCGATCGTCTACGGGTTCATGTGCATCAAGGAACTGGCGTTCGGCCTGATTATCGGGTTCGTGACCACCGCGTTTTTCGGACTGGTGTTCACGTCCGGCCAGATCATAGACATGCACATGGGGCTGGGGATGGCGGGCGTGACCGACGTGCAGAACGAGGCGCAGGTGCCCATGGTGGGGAACCTTCTAAACCTCATCCTCATCCTCGCGTTTTTCGGGGTCAACGGGCACCACATGCTTATCCGCATCCTGAGCGTCACCGTGGAGCAGATACCGTTGGGACAGGTCGTGATCTCGCCGGACATCGGGCTGGCGGCGGCGGAGGTGTTCGCGCTCTCCTTCCTGCTGGCCGTGAACGTGGCCATCCCCATTATCGCGGCGGCGCTCCTGGGCGAGGCGGCGATGGGCGTGTTGTTGCGGACGGTGCCGCAGATGAACGTGTTCGTGGTGGGCATACCGGTGAAGATCCTCATCGGGCTCGTGATGCTCCTCGTGATGATGCCGGTCTTCGTGGGGTTCGCCGGGACGATCTTCTCGAACATGTTTTCGGCCATAGAACAGCTTTTTAGCGGACTGATAGGTGCGGCATGAGCCAGAAAACGGCCGGGGAAAGAACAGAGAAGGCGACACCGAGAAAACGAAAGGAAGCTCGGGAGCGCGGCCAGGTACGAAAGAGCAACGAAGTGAACACGGCGCTGGCGCTGCTCATAATGTTCGGCGTCTGGCAGGTCTTCGGCGGGGGGATTCTCCAGCAGATGAAAGGCCTGCTCCTCCACTTCTTCTCCCCCGGGGTCGCGCATCGCAGCCTCACGCAGGCCAACGCGGGCGTCATGCTGCAGGACGCCGTGCTGGCGTTCATCATCACGCTATCGCCGGTGCTGATCGCGGCCGTGCTCGCCGCCCTGCTGGTCAACTTCCTGCAAACGGGGCTTCTGTTCTCGTCGAAGGCCGCCAAGCCCAAGCTCAACAGGATCAGCCCGCTGCAGGGGTTCAAGCGCATCTTCTCCACGCGCTCGCTCATGCAACTGGGCAAGTCGATCCTCAAGATGGTCGTATTGGGGCTCATCGCGTACTCGGAGATCGAGCAGAACCTCGGCGTCTTCAGCAACATGATGGCCGGCAACGTCGTGGAGATGGCCGGGCAGATCATCTCGGCGATCATGGGGCTGGCGTTCAAGCTGGGCATCGCGCTGGCGATCATAGCGGGCTTTGACTACGTGTACCAGTGGTGGAAGTACGAAAAGGACCTGCGCATGACCAAGCAGGAGGTCAAGGACGAGTACAAGCGCGTGGAGGGCGACCCGCAGGTCAAGGGGAGGATCAGGCAGAAGCAGCGCCAGATCGGGCTCGCGCGCATGATGCAGATGCTCAGGGAGGCCGACGTGGTCATCACGAACCCGACCCATTACGCCGTGGCGCTCCGCTACGAAGAGGGCAGGGACGAGGCGCCGACGGTGGTCGCGAAGGGGAAGGACCTCGTCGCGCTGCGGATACGGGAACAGGCGGCCGAATACAACATCGTGACCGTGGAGAACAAGCCGGTGGCGCGCGCGCTGTACGCGGCGTGCGAAATCGGGGAAGCGATCCCGCCGCAGATGTACCAGGCCGTGGCCGAGATACTTGCGTATCTGTACCGGCTCAGGGGTACGGCGGCGGTTGGAGGATAAGATGAAGCTCTCGGACGTTTCAATAGCCATAGCGATACTGGTCATCATCCTGCTGATCGTGCTGCCCCTCGCGCCTTTTCTGCTGGACGTGCTGCTGGTAATAAACATCTCGCTCTCGGTCCTCATCATGCTGGTGACGCTCTACGCCAAGAGCGCGATGCAGTTTTCGACGTTCCCGTCCGTGCTGCTGATCGTCACGCTGTTCAGGCTCGCGCTGAACATATCGTCGACACGGCTGATCCTGGGCAACAACGGGGACGCGGGCAACGTGATCCATACCTTCGGCAGCTTCGTGATCGGCGACAACCTCGTGGTCGGGCTGGTGCTGTTCCTCATCATCATCGTGATCCAGTTCATCGTCATCACCAAGGGTTCCGAGCGTGTGGCCGAGGTCGGGGCGCGGTTCACGCTGGACGCGATGCCGGGCAAACAGATGGCGATCGACGCCGACCTCAACGCCGGGATCATCGACGAAAACCAGGCCAGGCAGCGGCGGACCGGCATCCAGAAGGAGGCGGACTTCTACGGGGCGATGGACGGCGCGAGCAAGTTCGTCAAGGGCGACGCGATCGTCTCCATCATCATCATCGCGGTCAACATCGTGGGCGGGATCATCATCGGCTCGACGCAGGGCAACATGGACTTTTCCCAGGTCATCGAGGTGTACACGCGCGCGACCGTGGGCGACGGGCTGGTGGCCCAGATCCCCGCGCTCTTGATCTCGACTTCCACGGGCATCATCGTGACGCGCGCAGAGACCGAGAGCACGATGGGCAGGGACATCACGACGCAGGTGTTCACGCATCCGATGGTGCTGATGATACTCGGCGGGATGCTCGCGCTCTTCAGCCTGATCCCCGGGCTGCCGACGCTCACGATACTGCTGCTCGCCACGCTGTTCGGCACGCTGGGGTACATGCAGCACCGGGCGGCCGCCCGCGCGGTCCGGACCGAGGAGGAGGACGTCACGCAGGCCCTCGCCGAGGAGAAGCGAAAGCCCGAGAACGTCATGTCGCTGCTGCACGTCGACCCGATCGAGCTCGAGTTCGGCTACGGCATCCTTCCGCTGGTGGACGCCAGCCAGGGAGGCGACCTATTGGACCGCGTCGTGATGATACGGCGGCAGTGCGCGATGGAACTGGGCATCATCGTCCCGGTGATACGCCTTAGGGACAACATCCAGCTGGGCACCAACAGGTACGTCATCAAGATCAAGGGCGTGGAGGTGTCCGGCGGGGAAGTGATCGCGGACCACGTGATGGCCCTCAACGCCGGGAACGCGACGGGCGAGCTCACGGGCATCGAAACGGTGGAACCCGCCTTCGGCCTGCCCGCGGTATGGATCGGCGAGTCCGAACGCGAGCATGCCGAGGCATTGGGCTACAATACGATCGACCCGCCATCGGTCATCGCAACGCACCTGACGGAGATCATCAAACGCTACGGCCACGAACTGATCGGGCGGCAGCAGGTGCAGGCGCTCCTCGACAACCTCAGGGGCACGCAGGCGGCGCTGGTGGACG
>DCTV01000065.1 GCA_002329665.1 Christensenella sp. UBA1431 | reverse complement strand
TCGCCCTTCCGCGTGCCCATCGCACGCCTCGCGGCCGCGCAGGCCGTGCTCATGGAAAAACAGAACTGACAGGATTTCGTTAAAACACTATAGCGGGCCTTGCGCCCGCCGCCTGGAAGGACAAACCCCGTTGACCGGGGTTTGTCCTTGTGCCAGGCGAACTCTGTTTGCCTCGGCTTTTCCCCGGCAGCTCATGGAAAAGGCGGAGACGNNCCCGGAAAATGTTTCCGGGAATTCACGAAAAAAATAAAGGATTCCCGGGAAAAAAGGCGTAATTTTATAAGGGTGTTGTAAAGTCATGCTAACGTGTGTGGGTGAGACGCCATGGATATATCGGACATCCGGAAAAAACAGGAGGAGCTGGAACTGACATCCCTCAGCCCGTACGCCGCTTTCAGTGCGCGGACTCGCGGGCGCAGGGACCCTATCCAGCCGTGCGCGATCCGGACGGAGTTCCAGCGCGACCGCGACCGCNNGGCTGAAGCACAAGACGCAGGTGTTCATCGCCCCCGAAGGCGACCATTACCGCACCCGGCTCACGCACACGCTGGAGGTCGCGCAGATCGCGCGCACGATCGTGCGGGCGCTGCGGCTCAACGAAGACCTTGCCGAGGCCGTTTCCCTGGGGCACGACCTCGGGCATACGCCGTTCGGACACGTGGGAGAGGACCTTTTGAACGAGATCACGGATTGCGGATTCGCGCACAACGAGCAAAGCCTCCGCGTGGTGGATGTATTGGAAAGGCTCAACCTGACGTGGGAGGTGCGCGACGGCATATTGAACCACCGTACGAAGGGCACGCCCGGCACGCTGGAGGGACAGGCGGTGCGCATCGCGGACAAGATCGCCTATATCAACCACGACATCGACGACGCAGGCCGCGCCGGTCTGCTCGCCGAGCACGACCTGCCGCAAAAGAGCCTCGAGCGGCTGGGAAGGGGTCACGGCGTGCGGATCAACGCGATGATCACGGACGTGGTGAGAAACAGCCTGGACCGGCCCTTTGTTCGCATGTCGCCCGAAGGGCAGGAAGCGACGGACGCGCTCAGGGCCTTCCTTTTCGGCCACCTGTACCTCCAGGCCCGCGCAAGGTCCCAGGAGCAGCGGGCGGAGCACGTGCTCAGGAACCTATACCTGTACTATATGGAGAAAGTGGACGAGCTGCCCGATGACTACCAGGCCGTCGCCCATAACGAATCCGCGGCGCGCGCGGTATGCGATTACATCGCAGGGATGACGGACCAGTACGCGATTAAGACATATATCCGCCTGTTCGTGCCAAAATCGAGCCTTTGAGATTGCATCCGGAGAAAATTCGACAGCATGCAGGAAAACGGTACGCGCGCGGGGAACCTTACATTTGACAGGAACGGACCTTAATTCATATGAGGAGTGACGGACGAAAAAAATGGCAGGCTTTTTCCCCGACGAGGTGCTCGCGGAGGTACGCGGGCGCAACGACATCGTGGACGTGGTTTCCGGCTACGTCACGCTCAGGCGCAGGGGCTCGAAATACTGGGGGCTGTGCCCCTTCCACAACGAAAAGACCCCGTCGTTTTCCGTCAGTGCGGACAAGCAGTTTTATTACTGCTTCGGCTGCCATGCGGGGGGCAGCGTCTTCCACTTCGTGATGAACATCGAACACCTCACGTTCGTCGAGAGCGTGGAATTTCTGGCCAGAAGGGCCGGCATCACGGTGGCGAGAACGCAGGAGGACGGCGCGTACCTGGAAAGGCGCAAAAAAGCCGAAAGGCTTTACGAGATAAACAGGCTGACCGCCCGCTATTATCACGCGCTCCTCATGGGCAAACAGGGCGAACCCGCCCGGGAATACCTCGAAAAAAGGGGCATCGGCAAAAAAACCGTGCAACGCTTCGGGCTGGGCTATGCGCCGGACCGCTGGGACGCGCTGGAGGAAGCGCTCGTAAAGGAAGGCTGCAACAAACAGGAACTGGCCGAGGCGGGCCTTATAGCGCGGTCGGGAGAACGCACCTACGATTATTTCCGTGGCCGGGTGATGTTCCCCATCGTGGACGCGACCGGCAACGTCGTGGGATTCGGGGGGCGCGTCATAGGCGACGGCCGGCCCAAATACCTGAATTCCCCGGAGACCGCCGTATTCAACAAGCGGCGCAACCTCTACGGCGTCGCGGCCCTGAAACGCGTGAAAGCGCTGGAATGCGGCGTCGTCGTCGAAGGCTACATGGACGTGATTGCGTTGCATGCCGCAGGGATAGAAGGCGTGGTCGCGTCGCTCGGGACGGCGTTCACCAGAGAGCAGGCGCGTTTGCTCAAAAGGTATGCAAAAAGCGCGGCGATTGCATATGATGGCGATGCGGCGGGACAGAACGCCGCGGAACGGGCGCTGGACGTATTTGCCATGGAAAGCTTTCCCGTGCGCGTGGTGCGCATGCCTCAGGGGGCCGACCCGGACGATCTGGTGCGCGCACAGGGCAGGGAAGCTTTCCTCGACGCGCTGGCCAACGCCCAGGAACCCGTGGACTTCCGGCTCGACCTGATAAAAGCGGGAAAAGACCTGGGGATGCAGAAAGAGAGGGTTACTTACGCTATCGAAGGGGCGAAGGTGATCGCTCAGTTGGAGAACCCTGCGGAGCAGGCGGCCTGCATCGCGCGCCTGCAAAAGGAAACCGGCTTCGACAGAGACACGCTTCGAAGGCAGGTACAGACGGGCGGAGCGGTCGAATACACTGAGGAATCGAGAAAGAATAGACTTGGTAATTACAGGAATAATAAGACCAGTGAAGCCGCAGAGCAAGAAATATTGCGTTGTATGGTGCAATCGGACGAATGCGTGAGGCTGGCAAAGCAAATGCTTTGCCCCGACGATTTTTCGGACGAGAGGAATGTTGAAATCGCAAGGCTGCTGTGGTATGCGCCCGAGGGCGGACAGATGGATGTCGCGGCGCTGCTCGACGCTATGGCGGACCAGGAACTCGCGGCCTACGCCGCTCAGGTGTTTGGCCGGGTCGCCGGGGACGCGGATACAGGCAGCCTTACAACAAGCGCGAGGGAATGCGCCGTACGCATACGCGCACAGAGCATAGAAAAAAAGGTTAAGGAACTCCAGCATCAGTTTGCCGGGCCCGGTACGGGCAGAGAAGAGAAGAAAGAGATTCTGATGAAAATACAGAAGCTGAATCTGGAGTTCCAAAACCTTCATAAATTAAACCTATGAGTGAAGAGAAAGGAGGGAGTGGCTTGGGCAACGTGGAATCCAAAACGGCCCGGATTACCGAACTGCTAGAAAGCGGCAAGGCCAAAGGCGTCCTGACGTACAAGGAGATCATGGACGCGCTGGAAGGCGCCGGCCTGGAGGCCGACCAGATCGAGAAGATCTACGAAACGCTCGAAAACAACAACATCGATGTCGTCGAAGATATCGAGATGGATAAAGCGCTGGCCGAGGATCTGGCCGAAGAGGATCTGAGCCTCACCATTCCCGATAGCGTGAGCATCGACGACCCCGTACGCATGTACCTCAAGGAGATCGGGAAGGTGCCGCTGCTCACTGCCGATGAAGAGATAGCGATCGCAAAACGCATGGCGGAAGGCGATATGGAGGCCAAGCGGAAGCTGGCCGAAGCGAACCTCAGGCTGGTGGTCAGCATCGCGAAGCGGTACGTGGGGCGCGGGATGCTTTTTCTGGACCTCATCCAGGAAGGGAACCTCGGGCTCATCAAGGCCGTCGAGAAGTTCGATTACCGCAAGGGTTATAAGTTCAGCACCTATGCGACCTGGTGGATACGCCAGGCGATCACGCGGGCTATCGCGGACCAGGCCCGGACCATACGCATTCCGGTACATATGGTGGAGACTATCAACAAGCTCATCCGCGTGAACCGGCAGCTGGTACAGGAATACGGCAGGGAGCCGCAGCCCGAGGAGATCGCGGCGGAGATGGGCATATCGCAGGACAAGGTGCGCGAGATCATCAAGATCGCGCAGGAACCCGTGTCGCTCGAAACGCCGATCGGCGAGGAGGAAGACAGCCACCTCGGGGACTTCATCCCCGACGAGGACGCCCCGGCGCCGGCGGAGACCGCCGCGTTCACGCTGCTCAAAGAGCAGCTCATGAACGTGCTCGATACGCTGACCCCGCGCGAGGAAAAGGTGTTGAGGCTCCGTTTCGGGCTAGACGACGGGCGCGCGCGCACGCTCGAGGAAGTGGGCAGGGAATTCAACGTGACGCGCGAGCGCATCCGACAGATCGAGGCGAAGGCATTGAGGAAGCTCAGGCATCCGAGCCGGAGCAAAAAGCTAAAGGATTTCCTGGACTGAGCGAGCCGGACACTTTATTCGATCTGCGTTATACGGGATTTAGAGCGGAGGGACGGATGTTCCTCCGCTCATACCATAGGCACACACCGATCCTGGGCCCGGGGGCAAACCAAATGGCCGGCATCGTCGCAGGCGTTTGCGGGCCAGTTCGTTTGTTGTATAATGGGGATGTGAAAGACACGGGGAAGGTACGGCGATGATAAGGCTCGACGGGCGGCTGGGGGCGGTCGCTGCGTATGTTGAAGAAGGCATGCCGATGGCCGACGTGGGGTGCGGCCACGGGCTGCTGTGCGCGGGCCTGCTCCAGCGGGGGCGGGTGCCGCGGGCGGTGGCCGTGGACCGCAGCGACCTGTCGCTGGAGAAGACGCGGCGGCTGGCCGGGCGCCTGGGCCTTGGCGGCAGGCTCGACTGCCGCAGGGGCGACGGGCTCGGCCCGCTGGAAGCGGGCGAGGTGCACTCCGTCGTGATCGCGGGCGTGAGCGGGATGGGGATCGCGCGCATGCTCGAGGACGGCATCCATAAGATCGACGGCGGCACGCGGCTGGTCCTCCAGCCGATGCAGGGGGAGGACGCGCTGCGGAAGGCGCTTGTCAGACTTCGACTGAACATACTGGACGAAGACCTCGTCGCCGGGAAAGGGCGTCTGTTCGACGTGATCGTGGCCGGCAGGCAGAAAGCCCCGGAATACGACCTCGCGTACGCCCGGGTCGGATTTTTGCTCTGGCTGAAGCGCCACCCCCTGCTCAGGGCGCGCGTCGAACACAGGCTAGCCGTCGCCAGAAAGCTGATTGCCAACCTTCAAAAGAGCGGCAAAGGCCCGGAAGAAACGCTGGACGATCTTCGCTCGGCGGTCCGGCTGTATGAGGAGATGCTCGGATGGCTGTAACGTGCAGGACGATTTGCGACATCATGGAAGGGATCGCGCCCGGCGCCCTCGCGATGGATTACGACAACGTGGGGCTGCTCGTGGGCGATTTGGACGCGTCCGTGGACAGGGTGCTCGTGGCGCTGGAGGTCACGCAGGACGTGATCGACGAAGCGGTGCGCCTTGGCGCCGACATGATCGTCACCCACCATCCGCTGATGCTCCGGCCGGTAGGCAGGCTCACGAAAGGAGCGGGCGACGCCGGGCTCGCGTACCGCCTGGCGCGCGAAGGGATCTGCCATTTCGCGGCCCACACCAACCTCGACATCGCGCCGGGCGGCGTGAACGACGCGCTCGCGGCGCGCCTGGGGCTGAAAAACGTCCGGCGGCTGCAGCCGTATTACGAAAAAGGCTACAGGAAGCTGGTCGTGTTCGTCCCCCCGACGCACGCGCAAAAGGTGCGGGAGGCCCTCTTTGCGGCCGGCGCCGGCAGGATCGGGGCGTACGGCAAGTGCTCGTTTTCCGTGACAGGCCGGGGCACGTTCGAGGTCCCAAAGGACGCGAAACCGTACCTGGGCGCGCCGGGGAACTTCGAACAGGTGGAGGAAATCCGCCTCGAGACGATCGTGCCCGGTTACCTGTTGGATGCGGCCGTCGCCGAGATGCTCCGGGTCCACCCGTACGAAGCACCAGCCTACGATGTGTATGCGCTCGAAGCATGCCCGGAGGGAATGGGCCTCGGGCGCGCCGGCGACCTTACGACGCCGATGGCGCTCAGCGCTTTTGCCAGGCTCGCCGCACGGGCCCTTGGGTGCGAAGGCGTCCGCGTGGCCGGCGACGAAACGGCCCTGGTCGCGTGCGCGGCCGTCTGCGGGGGTTCCGGCAACGGGCTCGTCGATGCGGCGGCGCGGCAGGGCGCAGGGGCCTTCGTCACGGGGGAGCTGAAACACAGCGAGTGCCTGCGTGCGGCGGAGCTGGGGGTGGGCGTGATACTGGCCGGGCACTATTCTACGGAAGCCGTCGTGTTGCCCGAATTAATTCGCCATTTACAAAACGGCCTGGATACGTTAGAATATACAGTGGAGTTGGTGCTGTCGGGGCACAGCCACGAACTCAGGTGGATTGGCGGGGAATAATCGGTTTATTCCTCAAGGACGACGAGGCCCCTCGGGGCGCGGGGTGTGCGATCTCCCCGATCCGGACCGGCGGGGCGCCGGCCCGNNCGAGAGCGCCATTTTTGACCTGCCAGGAATCCGGCCGCATATTTGCCGCTGGCCGAAGGGAATAAGGCGCTTATTCCCTTTTTATTGCCTGTACGGGTCGACCAAAAGCGGGAGGATTTGATGAAGAGATTAGACGCCCTGTGGCGTTACCAGCTTGCGGACCTCGAATACGACAAGCTGGAGAACCAATTGAAGAATTCGAAATCGCGGCAAAACCTGCTTAGGATCAGGAAATTCCTGATAGACCAGCAGGAACGGCTGCTTATAATGGAGAAAGACGCCGAAAAAAAGCACGAACGCGTCAAGAAGATGACCGCACAGTTCGACCAGTGCAAGACAAGGTTCAAGGAACTGGAAGAGGGTTACGGGGACGCGCCCAAGGACGATCTCGACAGCGTGAACACCCTGCTGAACGAATACACGAAGGTGCAGGGCGAGATCGTGCTGATCCGCAGGGAACTCTACGGGATGATACAGGACATCAAGGGCGTCGAATCGAAGCTTTCGGAAATGCGCGCGAAGATAACGAAGGCGCGCAAGGACTTTGCGCGGTACAAGGACGAGCACAACAAGGAGCTCGAAGCATCGGCCGACGAACTGCGAAGGCTACAGTCGGCGGTCAAAAAGGTCGAGAAGGAAGTCGACGCCGCGCTTTTGGAGCGGTATAAGGAGATCAAGAAGAACAGGAGCGCGCCGCTGGCGCTGATCGAAGCGGACCAGTGCGGCGGATGCAACATGACGCTGNNCCTCGCTCATGGTGAGCCAGGTGCAGGAGGGAAACAGGATATTCGAGTGCGAGAACTGCGGAAGGATCCTGTATGACCAGAGCTGAGAACGAACTTACGATACGAGTAAACCGGATGGCCGCATGCGTTTCAGCGCATGAGGAAAGTCCGAGCACCGC
>DCTV01000045.1 GCA_002329665.1 Christensenella sp. UBA1431 | reverse complement strand
CGTCATGCGAAAATAGTGTATTATTGTATCATAAAGAAAGGAGGCGGAAAAAAGGGATGACGCTGGAACCGAGCTTACAATATCTGAGGTAAAACCGGACCGTGGAAAGCAAAGTGCAAAGCAACATCGTTCCAGCTAAAAAATTTTTTATCGTTACAAATACAAAAAAGCGCCTGAGCAGATAACTGGTCCGGCAATTCCGTATGGGTGGGCTGGCCTGTATTCCAAAACGGCATTTTTTCATCCGAAAAGCGCCTATTTCCATATTTTAAACCCAAATAGTGTTTAAATTTCTAATATTGTTCCGATATATAAATGTGATTAATAGTTTAAAGGGTTATACCGGCCCCATTTTCGACTGTGGCGGGGGAAAGTGTCATGAAGGTCAAACACAGGTTATTCGTCATATTCATATTTGCCCTCTTGCTGATTCTGGCTGCGAATTATTTTTACCTTCAGCAGAGTTTCCAAAACAGCCTGAATGGGCATGAGGAAGTGCTCGCAAAAGGCGCCGCGATAGCCGGGGAGAGCTCCAGGATCCTCATCATTTCCCTCGGCCTGTCCGTCGTTTGCATCCTCATCCTTTTTTACTGCCTTTTAAGGTTTTTCATCCACAAGCCGATCGATGAGATCGCAGGCCATCTGGAAAAAATCGACGTTTTGGGCAATTCGGGCTTTAAGGCGCTGGAGGTCAGGGGCAGGGACGAGTTTTTTAAGATAAGGGAAGGGATTAACAGGCTTATCAAAGGCCTGACAGATAACATCAGCAAGATCACGAAGTATCTCGATATGGTCGGGTCGCTCATCGTCGTAATGGACGCCGAGGGCAACGTCGTCCGGGTGAACAGGGTATGCTGCGAAACGCTGGGGGTCACCGAGGACGAGATCGTCGGCAAAAACTGGATTCGTTCGTTCATCCCGGAAAGGATACAGGGGTATGTGCGGGAAGTTATGGACAACCTGCTCGTTGAGGACACGCCCAAATCCGGCCGGGTCGAGAACCACATCGTCACGTCCGGCGGCCAGGAACGGCTCATATCGTGGGTCAACGCGGTGCTCTTCGACGATAACGGGAAGGCCGCGGGCATCATTGCGTCCGGCGAGGACGTCACCGAAAAGCGTTCCATCCACAACATGATTGCCCAGAACGCGCGGAGGCTGAAAAAAACGGAAGAAATCGCGCACATCGGCAGCTGGGACCTCAACGTAAAGACCGGCGAAGTGATGTGGTCCGACGAGTTTTACAGGATATGCGGGTATAAGCCCGGCGCCGTAGAGCCGTCTTTCAGGAACCTCATGGCAAGGATCCATCCGGACGACAGGAAACAGTTCGAAAAGCTTTTCAACAGGGCCACACACCACAGGAGCACGTACGAGACCAAGATGCGGATCGTGCGGACGGACGGGGAGGTCCGGTGGGTGCTGTCCAAGGGCGTGATGGATATCAGCGAACCCGATATCCTCATGGGCTCCATACTGGACATCACCGGGATAAACGAAGCGGAAAAGCAGATAAGGCAGAACGTAGAACTGAGCGAAAACCTGGTCCGCATTTTACAGTACAACGCCGAATCGATCACGGACCTTCTTGAGTACGCGCTAAACGAGGCGGTCAAGATAACGGACAGCAAAATAGGCTACATCTATTTCTATGACGAGGACAAGCAGGAATTCGAGATGAAGATATGGTCCAGGGAAGTCCTGGCCGAGTGCCGGATAGAGCCCCGGGGCGCATGTCTCCTCAAAGATGCCGGCGTGTGGGGCGACGCAGTGCGCCAGCGCAGGGCGATCGTACTCAACAGCTACCCTGCCCCGGGCCAGGACGCGAAAGGGTATCCGGTCGGCCATGTCCGGATCAAGAAATTCCTTACCGTGCCCACCTTCTCCAACGACAGGATCGTGGCGGTCATCGGGGTCGCCAACAAGGAATCGGACTATTCGCAGTCGGATATCCTGAAGCTCACGCTGGTGATGAACAGCGTCTGGGAAGTGGTCGAGCGGATCAGGACCGACATTTTGCTCAAGGAAGAGCGCGAACGGCTCCGCATCACGCTCCTCTCCGTCGGAGACGGCGTTATCTCCACGGACAAGAACGGCAATATCGAGATGATCAACGAGGTCGCGCAGAGGCTCACCGGCTGGTCCAGGCGGGACGCCATCGGGAAGCCGTTTGACGAAGTCTTCCACATCATCAACGAGTATACCAGGGAAAAATGCGAAAGCCCGGTGCAGAAAGTCCTTAAGACCGGCAAGATCATCGAGATCAGGAACCACACGCTGCTGATCTCGCGCGACGGGACAGAGCGGCCGGTTGCGGACAGCGCCGCGCCCATCCTCGACGAGTCGGGCACGATCCACGGCGTCGTCATGGTCTTCAGGGATTTCACGGAGGAAAAGCGCAAGAAGGACGAGATCGAGTACCTGAGTTACCACGACCAGCTCACGGGCGTCTTCAACCGCAGGTATTACGAGGAAGAACTCAGGCGCATGGACAATAGTGATAACCTCCCGCTCTCGGTCATCATGAGCGACGTCAACGGCCTCAAACTAACCAACGACGCGTTCGGGCACGCCGTGGGAGACAAGCTTTTGCAGGCGGCTGCGCGCGTGCTCCGGTCGACGTGCAGGCAGGGCGACATCATCGCGAGGCTGGGCGGCGACGAATTCATCATCCTGCTGCCCCGGACGGGCGCTATGGAGACGGAAAAGATCGTCAGCCGGATAAGACAGGCGATCTCGACGGTGGAAGTCGATTCCGTCATGCTCTCCATATCCTTCGGCTGGGACGTCAAGGTCGATGTCTCGGACAGCATCGCGGACGTCATTAAAAAGGCCGAAGACAACATGTACACCTGCAAGCTGTTCGAGAGCCCCAGCATGCGGGGGCAGACGGTGTACACGATCATCAACACGCTGCACGAGAAGAACGTCAGGGAGAAAAACCATTCGGAGAGGGTCAGTCGGCTGTGCGAACTGATGGGGCACGCCCTGGCCCTGAACGAAAAAGGCGTAAAGGAACTCAAGACGGCCGGCCTGCTGCACGACATAGGTAAGGTCGCCATCTCAGAAAAAGTGCTGGACAAGGTAGGCAAACTGACGAAGGACGAATGGGAGGAGATCAAGAGGCATCCGGAAATCGGCTTCAGGATCCTCGGCGCGGTGAACGATATGACGGAACTGGCCAGTTTCGTGCTCGCCCACCACGAGCGCTGGGACGGCAGGGGTTACCCCAAAGGCCTGTCGGGAGAAGGGATACCACTTCAGTCCAGGATCATCTCGATCGCCGACGCCTACGACGCGATGACGAGCGAAAGGCCGTACCGTTCTGCCCTGCCCGAGGAAGTGGCGATCGCAGAGATCATGAAGAATGCCGGGACGCAATTCGACCCCGATCTGGCGCGGCTGTTCGTTGAAAAGGTGCTCCGGTACAAGCAGGAAGAGCCCAGATCCGTTTCTGTCTAGCAGTCCTACCCTGCAGGCAGTACGGGCGGCGAGGGTGCTTTCTGCGGGAATGAAGGGAGGTGATAAAAAGTGAAACTGTTGGACTACAACCTCGAAGAGGAAACCCTGGATACGCTTCTGGACAGGCTTGTTGAGACGGCCTGTCTTGAAAGCGTCCGGGTCTATTCGATGAACTACAGGAACCGTGCGCTGGAACAAACGCATGTTTGCGGGAAGGCGAGCGGCCGGGTCTTCCCCGTTCCGGAAAAAACGTTCGAACTGGTTAAAAACACGGGCAAGGCGCTGTTCATGAACGAGGACAGCTTCGTGCACGCCGGCCAGACCTACGAAAAGCAGGACCCGCAAAACACGGCCGAGGTCTACCTGCCGTTGAAGAAGACGCTGGATCTGAAGGACTACTGCTACGGGCTCATCGTGTTCGGGTCGGCCGCGGAAGCGGATGCGAGCGGCTTCTTATCAGATCCCGCCTTCTGCGACCTGTTAAGGCGAGTAGGCTGCAGGCTCTTTGCGAAGGACGACGCCGCAAGGCGCAGGGGGAGCATGCTGCAGACAGCCTACATGCTCTGCGAGATCATAGACGGAAATGAGCCCTACCTCATCAGCAGGCTGTTCAACATGGCGTACTGGGCCGTGAGGATTGCGCGGCACATTGGCCTTGGCGAAGAGGAGATAGAAAAGCTCCAGGCCGCGGTGCTCCTGCACGACCTCGGGAAGATATACATAGACGAGAGCATCCTTAACAAGCGGGGCGAACTGTCCGAGGCGGAATGCGGGATTGTCAGGAAGCGGATCATTTACAGCCGCGACATCGCCGCCAGGCTCAACGAACTCTTGATGATAGACGACCTGCCCGAGATCATCCTGTGTTATCAGGAGCGCATGGACGGCAAGGGCTACCCCAACGGCCTCAAAAGGGATCAGATACCGTTTCTTAGCAAGATACTGGGGACGGCGAAGGCGGTGTCTTCCATGCTGTCCAATATGTCCTACAGGAGGGCGAAGTCGATACCGGAGGTGGTCCGGGAACTGAGGGCGAATGCGGGCAACCAGTTCGACCGCAAGGTCGTCAACGCGGCCATAGCCGTGTTGACCGAAGACAAGAAGGATAACCAGGTCGTCTTCAGCGACATCGGCATCTTTGCAAACCTCAACATCACCCTCAAACACGACGACTCGGAGGAATCCAGGGAACGCAATAAAGCTTTCGCCTCCCGGGAAAAAGGGGAGAAGGCGGCGGGCGGGGCCGCGGCCGAGATCGCCGACAGCCTGAATATCTGGGGAAACATCCGGCTCATCGACGGCGAATACGTGTTCATGCCGGTCAAAAAGACGGCCGACTTCATGCAGATGCGCTTTGAGTACCTCAAACTCTATGTGAGCATTAACGAGAGGATGTACAGGTTTGTCCCCGAAATAAAGAAGATCGGCGAAGACTATATGGTGTTCTCCGAACTCAAGCTGGTGGACGACACGAACGCGTTTGCGATCCGTTGGCTTTTGGACGGCTACTTCGTCTCCCCCTCCCGCAACGTCTACAAGGTCTTCGTTACGATGGTGGGCGGGGATTTCGTGGATTTCTACATCTTCACCGAGGAACTGGGCGAAGTGCTGACGCAGGGCATCGTACGGATCATGTTCGAGGACGGCAAGCAGGCGACGCTGCACGGGATGATCATCCACAACGAGCGGATGGGCGACAAAACACATTTCAGGCTCAAATACGCCGGGCTGAAAGAGTCGGAGAAGCAGATGATCTTCTCGCAGATATTCAAAAAACAGATCGAGATCAGGGCCCTGCAGAACGAAGCGGAGGACTGAGACCTCTAAACCTCCCCTGCCCGCGTTTGTCAAACGAGCATAGACGTACCGCGGTTTTTTCCCGTCATTCCATGAAGGGGTAACACGCGGGCAAATCTCGTTATTGACAAATCAGGTTTGCCGTAGTAATATGAACCACAATAAATCTGAATAGCGAAAACTCATGACGGGGAAGTAAGGCGGTGCACGCCTTCAAGAGAGCCGCTATCTGGTGGGAATGCGGCAGAAACGGCACGGCCTGTTGGACCCCGGAAGGCGGAGAGAAAGCGGCGAAGCCGTGAGTAATATCCGACGCGGCGCGGGCGTTATCAAAAGCGGGGAGTGTGCTGGCACTCTTATATGAGCGGGCGTATGCGTTTATAATATGCCAAGCAAGGTGGTACCACGGGCAATCGGCTCGTCCTTGAATGAATCAGGGGCGGGCATTTTTTTATACCCGGAAAAAGGAGGGAAGCATCATGACCTATCCGGATTACGAGGCTACGAAGGCCTTGGCCGAGGGGTTCGATTTCGTGCCGGTGGCGATGGACGCTTTTGCGGACATGGAGACGCCGGTGAGCGTATTCAAACGGTTCAAGGACACCAGCCCGTACTGTTTCCTGCTGGACAGCGTGGAGGGCGGGGAGAAATGGGCGCGCTACTCCTTCATCGGCAAGGACCCGCTTATGACGATACGCATAAAGGCGCGCGAAGCCCTGCTCCGGTTCAGGGACGGGCGCACGCAGAAGAAGGAGGGCGACCCCTTCGCGTTCGTGCAGGAGGTCCTCTCGCGTTACAGGAGCCCGCGGGTCGAGGGCATACCTCCGCTTGCCGGCGGGGCGGTGGGTTATTTCGGGTACGACCTCGTGCGCAGCGTGGAACACCTGCCCGGCGCCCCGAAAGACGACCTGATGCTCCCCGACGCGCATTTCATGGTCGTCGACGAGATGATCGTGTTCGACCACCTGCGGCAAAAGCTCATACTGATCGTGAACATGCCGACGTCCGGGGACCTTTTGCTCAACTACGGCAGGGCCCGCGAACGCCTCGCCTCGATGGCGCGCGTGATCCGCGACGCGCCGCCGACGCCGGGCAACAATGTTAAAATGGGCGGGGCGGCCGCGGGCTTTATGCCCCAGAGCAACATGGACAGGGCGTATTACTGCGGCATGGTCGAAAGGGCGAAAGCGCACATCTTGGCGGGCGACGTGTTCCAGGTGGTCGTGTCCCAGCGGTTCTCGGTGCCGGTCGCGGACGACCCGCTGGACATCTACCGGTGCCTGCGCGTGTCCAACCCGTCGCCCTATATGTACTACCTCAGGTTCGACGAGACCTGCATCGTCGGCGCCTCGCCCGAGATGCTGCTTAGGTGCGAGGACGGGGTCGTCGAGACCTGCCCGATCGCGGGGACGCGCAGGCGCGGCGCGACGCCCGAAGAGGACGCGCTTCTCGAAAAAGAGCTGTTGGCCGACGAAAAGGAACTGGCCGAGCACGTGATGCTGGTCGACCTCGGACGCAACGACATCGGCAAGGTCGCCGAGTACGGCTCGGTGGAAGTCACTCAGTACATGAAGGTGCTCAGATACTCGCACGTGATGCACATCTGCTCCACCGTGCGCGGCCGGCTGAGGAAGGACAAAGACGTTTTCGACGCGCTGAGGGCCGTGCTTCCGGCCGGGACCCTTTCCGGCGCGCCCAAAATCCGGGCGATGCAGCTCATCGACGAGATGGAACCGACCAGGCGCGGGCCGTACGGCGGAGCGGTCGGGTACATCTCCTTCGCCGGGGACCTGGACTGCTGCATCACGATCCGCACGCTGGTCATCAGGGACGGCAGGGCGTACGTGCAGGCGGGCGCGGGCATCGTGGCCGATTCTGTGCCGGAAAACGAGTTCGAGGAATCGTCCAGCAAGGCCGGCGCGCTGTTCAAAGCCATCGAGGAAGCGGGTGCATTGCGATGATCGTCATCATAGACAACTACGATTCGTTCACCTACAACCTCGTGCAGTACGCGGGCACCATCGACCCGGACCTGACGGTGGTCAGGAACGACAGGACCGGTGTGAAAGGCATCGCGGCGCTGGACCCGGCGCACATCATCCTCTCGCCGGGGCCGGGCCGCCCCGCGGACGCGGGAATCTGCACGGACGTCGTACGGGAACTCGGCAGGCGCGTCCCGATCCTCGGCGTCTGCCTCGGGCACCAGTGCGTCGGGGAGGCGTTCGGCGCGAGGGTGGTCCGCGCGCCCTTTGGTCCTGTGCACGGGAAGAAGACCCCGGCGCGGATCGTCGCGCCCTGCCCGGTCTTTTCCGGCCTACCGAAGCGCCTTTTCGTCGGGCGCTACCATTCGTTGGTGGTGGAGCGCGATTCGCTCCCCGCCGAACTGGCCGTGGTCGCCGAGACCGACGACGGCGTCGTGATGGCTGTCAGGCACGTGAGTTATCCGGTGTTCGGCGTCCAGTTCCACCCCGAATCGCTCCTGACCGAACACGGTTTTCGGATCATGCAAAACTTCCTGTCGTACACAGGGGAAGGAGGACGTTCATAAATGAAGCAAACACTTAAAAAACTCATGGGATTCGAGGATATAACGATGGAAGAGGCGGCCAAGTGCATGGGCGAGATCATGGACGGCAGGGCGACCCCCGCCCAGATCGCGGCGTTCGTCACCGCCCTTGGCATGAAGGGCGAGACGGTGGACGAGATCGCAGGCTGCGCGCGCGTGTTGCGCGAGAGGGCGAGCAGGGTGCGCCTCAAAGAAGACGCGATGGACGTCGTGGGCACGGGCGGCGACGGGGCCAACACCTTCAACGTCTCCACCTGCTCCGCCTTCGTCGTGGCCGCCGCGGGCATGCCGGTCGCCAAACACGGGAACCGCGCGATGTCCAGCCGCTGCGGGAGCGCCGACGTGCTCGAGAGCCTGGGCACCGCCATCTCGCTGGGCCCGGCGCAGGCCGCAGCCTGCTTCGAACAGACCGGGATGTGCTTCATGTTCGCGCAGGGGTACCACGCTTCGATGAAACACGCCGCGGGCCCGCGCAGGGAGATTGGCGTGCGCACGGTGTTCAACCTGCTGGGGCCGCTCTCCAACCCGGCCTTCGTGCCCTACATGCTGCTGGGCGCCTGCGAAGAGCGGCTGGCGGTGCTGCTGGCGGGGGTGCTCAACCGGCTGGGCATCCGCCGCGCCCTGTCGGTGTACGGCCAGGACGGCCTGGACGAGGTCTCGATCTGTGCGCCGACGACCGTGTGCGAGGTGAACCGGGGCAGGCTCGAATACTACGTCATAGAACCGTCGCAGTTCGGGCTCAAAACAGCGCGGCCAGGCGACGTGCGCGGCGGCGACGCGAAGGAGAACGCGGGCCACATCCTCTTCGTGCTCAAAGGGAACGCGGGCCCGAGGCGCGACATCGTGCTGATGAACGCGGGGGCGGCGCTCTACGCCGCGCAGAAGGCCGCATCCATAGACGAAGGGATCGCGCTGGCAAAGCGCGCGATCGACTCCGGGGCGGCGCTTGCCAAATTCGAGGAATACAGGCGCGTCACGCAGCGCCTGGCCGAGACCGTCGCGTAAAGACGCCGGATCCGCATACTCTTGCCCAAGTAACCTTGCGAGGGTGAGGCCGGGAGAGGGCGCCAGCCCTCTTTCGTATCGAACCCCCTCCCACGCCAGTGACAGCTTGTATGCGTTCGCAGCGTTTTCGTGGGGAGGGGGCAGGGGGTGGGTGATTTGCAGCAAGCCGGGGACTTCACCCTTATTTAGACATAAGGAGCTTTTATATGATACTCGACGATATCGTGGCGAAAAAACGCATGGACCTGGCGGAAGAGGAACGGCAGATACCGCTGTCCGTCCTTGAAAAACGCGCGCTTTCTGCGCCGCCCGTGCGCGACCTCAAAGCCGCCCTAAAAAAAGACGGCCTGGCGGTGATCGCGGAGGTGAAACGCGCCTCCCCCTCCAAAGGGATGATCGCGAAGGAGTTCGATCCCGTGGACACGGCGCGGCGGTACGAGGCGGGCGGCGCGGCGGCGGTCTCCGTGCTGACCGAAAGGCATTTCTTCCGGGGAAGCGACGAGCATCTGTCGGATATAAGAAGCGCGACCGCCCTGCCGCTGCTCAAGAAAGACTTCCTCATCGCCGAGCGGCAGGTCATAGGGGCGCGGGCGATCGGGGCGGACGCCGTCCTGCTCATCGCCGCGATACTCAACGACGCGGCGATGACGCGGCTATCGAGCCTCGCGGGGGAACTGGGGATGCGCTGCCTGTTCGAGGCGCACGACGAAACGGAAGTGAAGCGCGTATCGGACTGCGGCGCGAAGATCGTGGGCGTCAACAATCGCGACCTCTACACCTTCGAAGTCTCGCTCGAGACGTTCGCGCGGCTGCGCCCGCTGATACCTTCTGGCGCGCTGGCGGTGGCGGAGAGCGGCATAAGGACGCGGGGGGACGCGCTTAGCATGCTAAAGGCGGGCGCAAACGCGGTGCTCGTCGGCGAATCGCTGATGAAGGCCGGCGACAGTGCGGCGCTCATACGCGAACTGGGCGGTGTACGGGCATGACTGAGATCAAGATATGCGGGCTGACCGAGGCGGATTCCCTGCGGGCGGTCAACCGCTTAAAACCGGAATACGCGGGGTTCGTCTTCGCAAAAAGCCGCCGCCGCGTCACCGTGGAAGCGGCGCGGGCCCTGATACGGCTGCTCGACCCGNNGGGGTGTTCGTTAACGAACACCCCGCTGCCGTCGCGGCGATCGCGGCGGCGTGCGGGCTTCGAGCCGTGCAGCTCCACGGAAACGAGGACGGCGGCTACGTGAGGGCGCTGAAAAGGCTGCTCCCGGGGACGCTGGTCATCAAGGCCGTCCGCGTGCGGGACGGCGCGTCCCTGAAGGCGGCCGGTACGCACGGCTGCGACC
>DCTV01000078.1 GCA_002329665.1 Christensenella sp. UBA1431 | reverse complement strand
CTCGCCGACGCCGATGCTGTCGTGCGTAAGGACGTAGATCACAGGCAGGCCCATCAGCGCCGAAAGCCTGTACGCCGGCTTCAGGTAGTCGCTGAACACGAAGAAGGTGGCCACGTACGGGCGGATGCCTCCGTGCAGCGAAATGCCGTTGGCCATGGCCGCCATCGCGAACTCGCGCACGCCGAAGTGGACATTGGAGCCCGCGTAATCGTCGGCGGAGAAGTCGGTCTTGCCCTTGATCTGCGTCTTGTTCGATGGCGCCAGGTCCGCGGACCCGCCGAAGAAGTTGGGGACCTTCGCCGCGAGCCGGTTGAGGACGATGCCCGAAGAACTCCGCGTGGCGTCCTTCTTGTTTTCGAACGCATAATACGCTTCGTCGAAAACGGACGCGTCCACGTTTCCGGTGAACCAGGCGTTCCATTTTTCCGCCATTTCCGGATACTCCTTGCAGTAGGCGGCAAACAGATCGTTCCAGCCGTCTTCGTATTTAGTGAACTTCTCCTGCATTTTGGCCATATGGTCGTATACTTCCTTGGGAACGTAGAACTCCTTGTCGGCCGGCCAGCCGAAGAATTCCTTGGTCGCGGCGAGGTTCTCCGGCCCGAGCGGTTCGCCGTGCGCGGAAGCCTTGCCCTGTTTCGCCGCGCAGCCGTATCCGATATCGGTCTTCACGATGATGAGCGAGGGCTTGTCCGTGCAGGCCTTCGCCTCTGCGACCGCTCCCGCGACCGCGTCGATGTCGTAGCCCTCCTCGACCTTGAGCACCTGCCAGCCGTAGGCTTCATAACGCTTGCCCACGTCCTCTTTGAAAGTGATGTTCGTGCTGCCTTCGATCGTGATGTCGTTCTTGTCGTACAGGACGATGAGCTTGCCAAGCCTGAGCGTCCCCGCCATGGAGCAAGCCTCGGACGCGACGCCCTCCATCATGCACCCGTCGCCGGCGAGCGCGTACGTGTAATGGTCCACCACGTCGTATCCGGGCTTGTTGAACTGCGCCGCGAGATGGGCTTCGGCCATCGCCATGCCCACCGCCATCGCGACGCCCTGCCCGAGGGGGCCCGTCGTCGTCTCGACACCCGCCGTGTGCCCGTATTCGGGGTGCCCGGGGGTCTTCGAGCCCCACTGCCTGAAGTCCTTGATGTCGTCGATGGTCACGCCGTATCCGAACAGGTGCAAAAGCGAATACAACAGCATCGACCCGTGGCCGGCCGAGAGCACGAAACGGTCTCGGTTGATCCAGTCAGGGTTCTTCGGGTTGTGCTTATGTTCCCGGGACCACAGCGCATACGCCATGGCGGCGGCGCCCAGGGGCAGGCCGGGGTGCCCGGATTTCGCCTTCTGGATAGCTTCTGCCGACAGGATGCGTATAGCGTTTACGGTTAACTGGTCTGCTTTGCTCATGATAGTTCCTCCTTATGCCTTGACAAAATGGGTCGTTGGTTAGTCCTTTATGCGTATCGGGGGCATCCCCCGCAGCAATCTGTACAGCGGCGCAAGCAGTATAATATCGTCTTTTACGGCTTGTCCGAGCGCGGGCGAAAACGCGGAGGCGTCAAGCGGCTGGTCGTGGACCAGGGCGACGTATTTCCGGTTGCACCAGTCAAGGACCTCCTCACCGCCTTCGCGCAGCACGAGGCGGCGGTACTTCTCGCCTTCGAGCTCGAATCGTTTTATAAAGTCTTTCCCCCTGACCAGCGCCGTAAACTCACGGGGCTTTTGCAGTATGTGCCCTCGCACCTCCTCCATCAGCGGGCGGTAAGGACCGTACATCCCCATACCCCAGGAAACGCTGAAAGCCGACACGTCGAAAAAGAAACCCAGGCACATAGAATTCCTCTCCGACGGCCGCCTGTATCCCAGCCACAGGTTCGTGCGATACGGCGCCTTGTCCCTGGTAAACCGCGTGTCCCTGCGCAGCCTGGCAATGGCCTTCCCCTGTACGGGCCTGGTCTCGAACGCCGGATCGATCAGTTGCATATGAGGCGCGAGGTCGCGCGCAAGCGCAACAAGCGGCGCGAGAACGTGCTGTTCGAAGCCTGCTTTATGTGACTCAAAATATTCTTTGTTGTTGTTAACCGCTAGTCCGAGGAAGAATTCGGCAGTCTGGGGTGAAAAGCCTGAAAATGCCTGTTTCAATGCGCGTCTCCCTAACTCTCTTGTCTCTCGATCATTATACGTTTTTATGGAGCGCGTTTCAAGTTAAAATAATCCGACCCAAAAACTCAAAATACGGGCGGTCCTCTGCCGGCGCCAAGTTTCAGGGATGCCGCCGCCGGGTTTTCCCCGAAGGAAAAAACGGCTTCTATGTTCGATACCGCCGGCACAACCTCCGGGGTTTATTGGCCGCAGACCGCCCGTATCCCAGGAATTGGACGGTAATACCGCCTCGTTTGGCGGGAGGCATGCAATACGGCCGCAAGCCGCCCGATTAGGCGGCTTGCGCGATTTCAATCTACCGGGTTTTCGATGTCGTCGATCCCCTTTTTCTCCTCGCCGCCGGGCTCCGGTTCCGTTTCGGCGTCCTGCGGGCTTTCAGAGGGCGTTTCTTCCTCCGTGGGCGCTTCTTCCTCCGGGGGCGCTTCTTCGATTTCCGGCGGGATGAAGGACGCGTCTTCGTCCTCCTCCACAACCGTTTCGGGCGTAACGTCCGGCAGTGGGGCCGTGCTTTCGGGGGCGGGCGGCGGGGCCGCTGCGGCGAGTTTCTTCGCCTTCCTTTCCTGCACCAGCAGGACGATGAGCACGGCGCCGGCCACCACGATCAGGCCAACGATGATGAGCACGATGGTCAAAAAAGTCCCTAGGCCGCCTGCGGCCGCGGCGTCGGCGGGAATGGTGGGCGTCACGCTGCCGCGCGGCCCAACCAGTATCTCGATGTCTCCCGAATCGACTTCATACCTGTTCCCCGAGGAATCCAGCGCCGTTACCGTGAACGCGAACACTTGGTCGGCTGTGACCTCATAGTCCTTGGTCACGAGTTTGTCTCCCGTGACCAGCGAGTCGAACGTGGCGATCTCTCCCAAGGTCTTTTCGCTGATCACGACGTCCGTGAGCGTATCTTCCATCAAGTTGGACACCGTGATGGAGAAAGTGACCGTCCCCGCCTCTTCCAGTTGGGTAAGGCTCGGTTCCGCCTTCATCTTCAGCATATCCGGCTGAGGTTCGGTTTTGAGCAGGCGCATGTCAACGGTGCCGCTCGAAGCCTCGACTTTGCTGCCGTCGACGTAGCCTATGGCCGATACCGCAAACGCGCGGTCGGCCGTCAGTTTGACCGATTTCGTGATCGTCTTCGTCTGCATCGCCCCGAGGTCGAAGGAATCGCCAAGGGACTGGCCCGTTTCGTCGGCGACGGAAACGTCCCTGATCGTCTGACCGATTTTGTTGGTGACCTTGCAGGTCACCGTGATTTCCTCGTCCGGCTTCACTTCGGTTTTAGAGGCGGACACCTCTACCGCAAGCGAAGCCTCGGGCGTGGTCACATACAAGACGTCGATGGTGTTAACGTATTTTTTACCGTTCGAAACAAAGGATACGCTGGGCCGCGACGCCATGTCCTGCCGCATAGTAAACGTATGCTGCACCTGCCTCCTGTCGCCGGGCGAAAGGGAGAAGGGGGCGTTGAGCGCCTCGTCCGTGAACGTGTCGCGCACGATGACGTCGGCGACCCTGTTCACGCCTTTGTTGTAGACGGTATAGGTGAAGACCACAGGTTTGCCGATCTCCTGCACGGATACGTCGCTCGTGCGTTCGAGCGCGACGTCGGGCGCTATCTCAAGGCGCGACACCGTGACCGATCCGAACGATTTCTGCGTTTTTCCGTTTAGCGTATAACTCACCGTAACCGTGATCGGTTTTCCGATCATATTTTCCGCGACCCAATAATCTTTGATATACACGTTCTCCGTTTCACCGGCGGCGATAGGCGCCGTGAATCCGGTCACGCCCTTGCCGAAGACCGACACGTGCTCCATGGTCGAATCCGTACCGTTCTCTATCGAAATGCGCAGCTCCACGGCCCCCGCTTCGCTCAACTGGCTTGGAGTGGCGGTGACCGTGACCCTCACAACCCCCGCGGCCTTTGCGCCGCCGGTGGCCGCCCCGAAGACCACGATCAGCAGCGCCGCGATCAAAAGGGAAATTACCCGTCTTTTTTTCATAGAACACGTCCCCTTCCAAATCCATTGGAGTCCGACCCGAACTGCTCGCAAACACACACATCATTGACATTATAATGCCTTTGTGTCTGAATTATTCTATCTTAGTTCCCATTTATATGTCAACTTTCCCTGCCGGCACAAACCATCGGCTCGGGCTGGTTTCCCCCGCCGGATAAAACGCGCTCGCAGCGGGTTTCTTACCCGATCTGACGCCCATGCCGCCGGATCGTATCGAAGCATGGGGGATTGCGATGCTTCAAACCCTCGTTTGCCGTTTGCCGTTTTCTCGATCGAATAATAGTTATTCCTCAATACCTTGGCATATTCTGTATACAGGGCCTGCATCGGATGACACAGGCCCTTTTCTTGTGAAATTTCCCTTGGTTTATACGCGCACTACCCAGCCGAACTCGTCTTCCTCCCGGCCCATCTGGATGCCCGTGAGCCTGTCGTAGAACAACTGCGAATACCTGCCGATTTCGCCGTTGTTGATCGTTATCGTCCTGCCGTTCCACGCCATCTCGCCGACGGCGGATACGACCGCCGCCGTCCCCGTGCCGAACGCCTCGTCGAGGCGCCCTTCGTCGTGCGCCCTGAATATCTCCCCGATACCGATCGTGCGCTCGACCGCCCCGATGCCCATCCTGTGCGCGATCTTAAGGATGGAATCGCGCGTGATGCCCGGCAGAATGCTCCCGTTCAGTTCGGGGGTGATCAGCTCGCCGTTAACGACGAAGAACATGTTCATCGAACCCACTTCTTCGATGTTCTCATGCCGCAGGCCGTCGAGCCAAAGCACCTGCGAATACCCTTTCTCATGGGCTTTCTTCCCGGCGATCAGGCTCGACGCGTAATTGGCGGCGGCCTTCGTGTCACCCGTGCCGCCGGGCACGGCGCGCACATATTCGTTTTCGACATAGATACGCGTAGGCTTCATGCCCTCCGCGTAATAGGGCCCGACCGGAGAGAGGATGATGAAAAACCTGTACTGGTCCGACGCCCGTACGCCGAGGGCCGGTTCCGTGGCGATGATGGTGGGCCTGACGTACAGGGAGGTTCCGGGGTCGGTGGGAATCCAGCCGCTCTCGAGGCGCACGAGTTCTATCAGGTTCGAAAGCGCTTCGTCGGGGTCTATCGGAGGGATGCACAGCCGTTCGGCCGACCTGTTCAGGCGGAGGAAATTGTCCCGCGGCCTGAACATGAGGATTTCGTCCTTCTCGTTCTTATAGGCCTTGAGCCCCTCGAATATGGCCTGCCCGTAATGGAACACCAGCGCGGCGGGGTCGAGCACAAAATCCGCGTAAGGGACGATGCGCGCGTCGTGCCATCGGCCCCGGCTGTAGTCCATGACCAACATGTGATCCGTGTACAGTTTTCCGAACTCGAGCCTGGATACGTCTTCAAACTTAGGTTTGGGTGTCTGCGCCCTGGTGATTGTAAGCTTTCCCATGTAAAAAACTCCTATCAGAAAATATAGTCAAAGGGAATGTAATTGCACCCTCATTCTTCGTCGGACCATGCCCGGCGCCCGCTGCCCGTTTCGCGGATTATGCCCCTGCCTTCGGTCAACGCGGCATAGGCGGCGCGAAAAGCGTCCGCGTCCTCGCTGCGTACGGCGAGATCGACTTTTACGTCCCCGCCGAACTCTTCGCCCACCACCTCGGCGCGCGCGCTCCGGAGCAACGCCGGCAGCCGGCTATAGCGCGCGTAATCGAGCTCGATCCGATATAGGACGGCCTCGTATACCGTGACCGGGCGGGCGTCTTCGAGCGCCTTCGCCGCCGCTGCCGTATACGCGCGCGCCAACCCGCCGGCGCCCAGCAGCACTCCGCCGAAATACCGTGTCACGACGATGAGCGTATCGCAAACGCCGTTTTTTTTGAGCACTTCCAGTATGGGCACGCCGGCCGTGCCCGGGGGCTCCCCGTCGTCGCTCGAACGGCTGACGGACCCGGTGACGAACGCATAGCAGTGGTGTCTCGCGCCGTGATGGAACTTCCGCTGCGCCTCGATGGCCGCGGCGGCCTCTCCTTCCCCCGCAACCGGCACACATACGCCCAGGAATTTGGATTTCTGGACCACGTGCACGCTTTCGCCGCGGCGGGCGGCGGTCCTGTACGCACCCATCAGACCATCTCGATGCGGTGGAACGTCTTTTTGCCTTTCCGTATCAGGATGCCCGCTATTAGCGCTTCCGGCGCGATGACGGCCTCTTCGTCGACGACCTTGGCGTCGTCGACGTACACGCCGCCCTGGCGCACCAGGCGCCGCGCCTCCCCCTTGGATGCCGTCAGGCCGCAGAACGCCACCAAATCGATCAGGCGCGGGTTGTCCTCGTACTGCGCCCCGGTGATCCTTGTGGTGGGTATGGTGTTTGCGTCCTTATCGCCGCCGAAAAGCGACTCGGCCGTGTCCCTGGCCTCGGTTGCCGCTTTTACGCCGTGCACCTGCCTGGTGATTTCGTACGCGAGGACGCGCTTGGCCTCGTTCATGCGGTGGTCCCTGTGCGCGCACAGCGCCCTGATCCTGTCCATCGGCAGGAACGTCAGGAGCCGCATGCAGTTTTCCACGTCCGCGTCGTCCACGTTGCGCCAGTAATGATAAAACTCGTAGGGGCTTGTCTTATCGGGGTCGAGCCAAAGCGCGCCGCGTTGCGTCTTGCCCATCTTCAGGCCTTCGCTGGTGGTCAGCAGCGGGCAGGTCATCGCGAAAGCGGCCTTTTGTTCCTTGCGGCGGATGAGGTCCGCGCCCGCGAGCATATTGGCCCACTGGTCGTCCCCGCCGAGCTGCAGGACGGCGCCGTATTCGCGGTTGAGCACGAGAAAATCGTAGCTCTGCATGAGCATGTAGTTGAATTCGATGAAGGTGAGCCCTTTTTCCATGCGCGATTTGAAGCACTCGGCCGCCAGCATCCGATTGACCGTGAAATGCACGCCTATGTCGCGCAGGAAGTCGACGTAGTTCAGGCTCAGGAGCCAGTCGGCGTTGTTGACCATGACCGCCCTGCCTCCGGAAAAATCGATCAGGTTGCCGATCTGGTCCTTGAAACAACGGGCGTTGGCCTCGATCTGCGCCTTGTCCAGCATCTGGCGCATGTCGCTCCTGCCCGACGGATCGCCCACCATCGCGGTGCCGCCGCCGATGAGCGCGATGGGCCGATGCCCCGCGCGCTGCATGTGCGCCATAGCGACCAGCACGACGTAGTGCCCGATATGCAGGCTGTCCGCCGTCGGGTCGAAACCGATATAGAACGTCACGCGCTCCTTTCCAAGGAGTTCGTGCAATTCCTCTTCGTGCGAGACCTGACGGATGAACCCGCGTGCTTTCAAAGTATCGTAGATATTCCCCATTTTTCTCTCCCGTTGCTCTGCAGTGAACGTTTCCGTATCTGTTTATTTTATCTTTTTTGCCCCGCCAACACAAGCCCGGGCGCGCAGTTATTCGTTCTTTTTGCCGGATCTTTGCGCCAGCGACCGCAGCCAAAAGTGAACTTCGCTCTAGGTACAGGACCCTCCCGTACGCAGGCCCTCGTCTGGGCCGGGCCTTCCGGCGCGAAAAAACGGCGCCTTTGGCGCCGTTTTTACCGGTCTGCAATTCAGGCGGAGCCGATTAAATTTACTCACATATGCCTTGCGATCACGCGGCCCAGCGTTTCGATCCCCTTTTCGATCCTCGCGGGGCCGGTGGCCGAGAAATTCAGCCGAAGCGTGTTTTCGTGCCCGCCGCCGTCGTAGAAATGCGTGCCCGGAATGAACGCGACCTTCTCTATTACCGCTTCCTTCAGCAGTTCGAGCGCGTCCACGCCCTCGGGCAGCGTGCACCATACGAATAACCCGCCTTCGGGGCGCGTGAACCGCGCCGTTTCGGGGAAATGGGCCTCCATCGCGCCGAGCATGGCCCGCAACTGCAGGGAATAGCTTTGAAGGGCGCGCGGCAGGTTCTCGTTAAGCAGCCCCTCTCGAACGTACCGGTCCACGATCGCCTGGGTAAGGTTGGGCGTGTGCGTGTCCGCGCACTGTTTCGCGACGGTCATCTTCGCTATGACCGGCTGCGGCGCCACCGCGGCGCCCACGCGCAGGCCGGGCGAAATCGTCTTGGAAAAGCTCATCAAATAGATCACGCCGCCTTCTTCGTCGAACGATTTCACGGGAGGCAGGGCCTGCCCCGCATAACGCAGGTCCCCGTACGGGTCGTCCTCGAGTATCATCACCCCGTATTTCCCGGCGAGTTCCACGAGCTTCCTGCGCCGCTCCAGCGAAAGCGTCCGGCCGGTCGGGTTCTGGAAATTGGGGACGACGTAGAAGAACTTCGGATGGTAGCGCCGCATCTTGTCCTCGGCGTCTTCGAGAATGACGCCGTCCTCGTCCATCCCGACGGGGACGATCATCGCTTCGTAGGAATTGAACGTCTGCAGCGCGCCCAGGAAGGTTGGCGATTCCACGAGGATGGCGTCCCCTTCGTTGAGCAGCGTTTTACAGGCGGTGTCGATCCCCTGCGTGGCCCCGGACGTGGCGATCACCTGCTCGAGGCTGCAGGCTATCCCGCGCGCTTTCATAAGGCCCATAGCGGTCTCCCGAAAAGGCCGGTACCCCTCCGTAATGCCGTACTGCAGCAGGGCCTTTCCCTCGCTGAGCAGCAGTTCCTGCGCGATCCGGGCGATCTGCCCGTCAGCAAACGCGTCGGGGTTGGGGACGCCGCCCGCGAAACTAATGATGTCCGGGTCGTCCAGCAGTTTGAATATTTCGCGGATGGCGCTGCCCGTCAGCGGCACCATCCTGTCGGCGATACCATACGACATACTATTACCTCCAGCCACAATCGGTATAGAATCACTCTATGTGTATTTCGGCCGCGTGTCAATAGGATGCGCCGGTAAAGGCCTCCTGCCAAAATACGGCACTTCCCCGGCCGCGGACGCGAAATTCAGCCTGTTTGCGCAAACGCAATATATGCTATAATGAGAAAAGTTTCGTCAACGCAATTCATGCAGTAACACAATTTACCATATTTGTAAGGAGGAACGACCACATGCAGTATTCCAAAGAATTGGAAGGGATGACGTGCGTGGCCAAGGGACCGGACCACGGCCCCGCTCCAATTCCCGAAGAAGGGAAATGGGTCCGGGTCAGGCAGGTCTCCGACATCAGCGGGCTGACCCACGGCATCGGCTGGTGCGCACCGCAGCAGGGCGGCTGCAAGCTCACGCTCAACGTCAAGGACGGCATCATCGAGGAAGCCCTCGTCGAGACGATCGGGTGTTCGGGCATGACGCATTCCGCGGCGATGGCCGCAGAGATCCTGCAGGGCAAGACCATCCTCGAAGCCCTGAACACCGACCTCGTATGCGACGCGATCAACACGGCGATGCGCGAACTCTTCCTTCAGATCGTGTACGGCCGTTCGCAGTCGGCCTTCTCGGAGGGCGGCCTGCCCGTGGGCGCCGGGCTGGAGGACCTCGGCAAGGGCCTTCGCACGACGCTCGGCACGATGTACGGCTCAAGGGCCAAAGGCGTGCGCTATCTCGAAAGCGCGGAGGGCTATATCATGGAACTGGGCCTGGACAAGGACGACGAGGTCATCGGCTATAAGTTCGTGCACATCGGTAAGATGCTCGAAGCGATAAAAAAAGGCACGGACCCCAAGGAAGCGTTCGAAAAGAACGTGGGCGTCTACGGCCGTTTCGAAGAAGCGGTGCGCACGATCGACCCGCGTCATGAATAAGGGAGGCGATGACCATGGCAAAATTTGAAGGATATGAACGAAGGATCGAACAGATCGACGCGTGTCTGAAGGAATACGGCCTGGCCTCCCTGGAAGAAGCGCGCGACCTCTGCCTGTTAAGGGGAGTGAACGTGGAGGAACTCGTGCGCAGTGTCCAGCCCATCGCGTTCGAAAACGCGGTCTGGGCCTACACGCTCGGCGCGGCCATCGCCATAAAGAAGGGCGCGGCCACCGCCGCCGACGCCGCAGAGGCGCTGGGCATCGGCCTGCAGGCGTTCTGCGTGCCCGGCTCGGTCGCCTACCAGCGCAAAGTCGGCCTGGGCCACGGCAACCTCGCCGCGATGCTTCTGCGCGAGGAAACCAGGTGCTTCTGTTTCCTCGCCGGCCACGAGTCGTTCGCCGCGGCGGAAGGCGCCATCGGCATCGCCGGCACGGGCAACAAGGTCCGAAAAACGCCGCTTCGCGTCATCCTCAACGGCCTCGGCAAGGACGCGGCCTACATCATCTCCCGCATCAACGGCTTCACCTACGTAAAGACGAAGTTCGACTACATCGCCGACAAACTCACCATCGTGAGCGAGCGCCCGTTCTCGGACGGCAACCGCGCCAATGTGCGGTGCTTCGGCGTAGACGACGTGCGCGAAGGCGTCGCGATCATGATCCACGAAGGCGTGGACGTATCGATCACGGGCAACTCCACCAATCCGACGCGGTTCACGCATCCCGTCGCCGGCACATACAAAAAATGGGCGGTGGAAAACGGCAAAAAATATTTTTCGGTGGCCTCGGGCGGAGGCACAGGCCGCACGCTGCATCCCGATAACATGGCGGCCGGGCCCGCTTCCTACGGGATGACCGACACGCTGGGCCGCATGCACTCGGACGCGCAGTTCGCCGGCTCTTCCTCAGTGCCCGCGCACGTGGACATGATGGGGCTCATCGGCATGGGCAACAACCCGATGGTCGGGGCCTCCGTCGCGATCGCGGTCGCGATCGAACAGAGCGGCAGGTAATGCCCGAATCAATCCCGGTATGTTGAAACGGCGCTTTGCGCCGTTTCTTCGTTATCTCCCGCAGGGCGCTGGCCCTGCCGGCCTGCGCCGTGTATACATATTCGGCGCATAAGCATCTTATCAGGCGATTTATGACGTGTGCTTGAGCTTCGACCTCCTGTTGACGAGGTTGTCGATCAGCATCGTGACGCCGCCGCAGAAGATCTGCGCGTAGTAGGTCAGCGCGCGCCACAGTACCATGCCCGCGAAGGCCCAGGACCCAAAAATGCTGCCGAATACCAGCATGAAGCCGCCCTCCGATGCGATCGAGGCGCCGGGCAGCGGCAGATACGCGACCGTGAGGAACAGGATCGCCTGCAGGCTAACGATGTCCAGCGCCGTATAGAGCGACAGCCCGCACGCGCGGTAGACGAAATACGTGATCGCAAACTGGAAGAGCATCTGGATGCACACGACCGAGCAGAGATACCAGATGCGCGATTTGATGCGGCGGATCGCAATCATGCCGTTATGGAACTCTTCCAGCGTCTTTTCGCAGGACTCCTTTGCCTTGTCCAGGTTCTTAATAATCCTTATCCGGTGCAGGAAACGCAGCAATCCGTAAGTGGCTTTCGCTATCCAGTCCTTGCGGAACATGGCCAGCACCGCGACGGCCAGCACAATAAGGTTCACGAAGAAACCGATCCCTATGATGATGAGCTGCTCCGCAAACGTGTTGAGGAAAAATACGAATTTGTACAGCATCGCCACGAGGAACAAAAAGCAGATAGTCCCCTGGAACGCGACGAATTTAACCACCATCACCGACGTGGCGGTACCGGTAGGTATGCCGTTTTTTCGCATAAACATGATCTGTACGGGCTGCCCGCCCGTGGCCGACGGGGTAAGCGCCCCGTAGAGCAGCCCAATGAGGCCGATGCGCAAAGAACTGAAAAACGAGATCTTCCTGTTCATGCTCACCGTGACGTACTTGAGGGTGTACGCTTCCAGCAGCCAGAACATGATGAGGCAGAACACGGCGATGGCAACATACATCAGGTCCATCTTGGCGATCGCCTCGTCCAGCCTGACCTTGCCCTGGTCCAGAATTCCGATGACCACGATCACGCCGAAAGTAAACAGCAGGAACAGGGCGTATACGATCCTCTGGGCTTTAACGTTTTTCATATAGCCACACCACCGCTGTGTCCGCATTCATACCCGATAAGTATATCACCATTATATTCCCGTTTCAACGCGATAGCGCGCGTCCCGGAGAATATATTCCCACAATTTTCGCCATTGGTCCGCTTTTTTCGGGGTTGGCGGAGCGCGTTTTGGTCCAGCTATGCAATTTCGCCGAATATTTCATGATTATCCTTTTTTTGCGGGCAAAAATCACGCACGCCGGCCGTTTTCCCGGTCACGTCCGGCATTTTCTCCCGGGCGTTTATGATAAAACCGCGGTATGCAAAACGTGCGCCGCCGCACTGATAGTATACAGCGGGCGGCCCGTGAATATACAGTCAAACCCTATGAATATAATAATCGTATTCATTATGAAGGGACAACGGAATCCGGCGCTGATGCGGGCGTCTCCATTTTTTGTCAGCGGAATTCCTTCACAAACCGCAAAGAACGCCCGTTCAGTCGACCTTATCCTCTCCGCCGCCCAGCACGTCCTTCTCGAACGACCAGACGGGGTCTTGAGGCAGCGGCTTGGACGTATAGAACCTGCCCACCATCGAGACGAACCACCGCGCAGGCAACAGCCTGCTGCATGCATAGAGCAGCTTGTATTCCATACCGACCACTTTGCGCACGGGCGGCCGCGCCTGCTGCACGACCCTGAGCACCGCCCTCGCGGCCTTTTTCGGGTCGTGGCCCTTCATTTCGCTCACCGTCATGGAATACAGCGCGCGTTCGCACATCGCCCTGTAGGCCCTGTTGGTCTTCGTTCCTTCCGTGTAACGCCTCGCTTTCGTGAACCCCGTGCGCGTGTCGCCGGGCTCGACGAGTACGGCCCGCACGCCAAACGGCCCCGCTTCCACGCGAAGCGCCTGCGTCATGGCTTCGAGCGCGTATTTGGACGCGCTGTACATGGACTGGAACGGCACGGGCACCCATCCCGCGACAGACGAGATGTTCACGACAAGGCCGCGGCCCTGCGCGCGCATATGCGGCAGCACGGCCCGCATCACCCTCAGCGCGCCCAGGAAGTTGGTGTCCAACTGCTGCGCGGCCTCCTCGGCCGACGTATCCTCGACGGCGCCGGCGATCCCCATCCCCGCGGCGTTGACCACGATGTCGACGCGGCGTTCGGTCTTTATCACTGCGTTTACGGCCTCGTCCACCGAGTCCTGGCTGCGCACGTCCATCGGCAGGAGTTTCACNNCCCGCCGTAATGCCCCGATTCCATGGGCGAATAAGCCTCTACGCGGCGCGCCGTCCCGTATACGTGCAAACCGTTTTCGCAAAACATCTGCGCGACGCACCGGCCGATGCCCGAGGTCGCGCCGGTCACCAGCGCGACGTTCCCGTACGGGTTGTCCATCCTCAAACCCCCTCTAGTACAAGCGTAAAATTCAAATCCTGTGTGGAAAAGTGTTCTTAACGCATGGTATAATGACCCTATCAAACCCACGGAGGCCACGTCACTTGCTCACATTGAAGGTCGACAAAGACGGCATAAAGCTCTTTGCGCATCTGAAAAACGTGCTGCCCTGTCTCTCCTATGAAGCTTTCCAGAAGATGCTGCGCCTGAAAAAAGTCCTCGTAAACCGGCAGATAACGTATAAGGACAGGGTCCTGTCCCCGGGCGATGCCATCGAAATCCGCATGAGCGATCAGGCGCTCGGGAAATACCGCTTCCCGAAGGTTGAAATCGTTTATGAGGACAATTATATTATCGTAGCCCTGAAACCGCAAGGTGTGGACGTGGAATCTCCCCGGCAGCGCGGAGGCCTCTGTTCCTGGCTGCGCGCGCAGCATTCGGGGAACCACGGCGCGCCCTTCCCGGCGCCCTGCCACCGCCTGGACACGCAGATAAGCGGGCTCGTGCTTTTCGCAAAAGAGCAAGCCGCCCTTGCCGAGCTTACGAAGGCTTTCAAGCAGGGGCTGGTGCACAGGCAGTACGCATGCCTGGCCCGTGGCCTACCCAGCCCGAGGCTCGGGGAGATCACCCTGCCTATCGTCAGGGATGCCAAAAACGCTATCATACGCGTCTGCACGCCAAGCACCCGCGGAGCGCTCTCGGCTGTGACCCGTTACCGCGTCGCCACCTCCATAGGCCGCCTCTCCGTGCTGGAGGTCAACCCCGTGACCGCGCGGCCGCACCAGATCCGCGTGCATCTGGCCGCCATCGGACATCCGGTGATCGGCGACGACAAGTACGGCGACCGGGTCCTCAACAGGAAGCTCGACATCCGGCGCGAACAGATTGTCGCCAACACGATGGGGTTTGAAATGCCCGCAAAAAGCCCGCTTTCCTACCTTTCGGGCGTGAACATCTCCATCCCGACCCCCGATTTCCACATCCGGAAGTTCCGAATCAGGTTCTAGAGTTTGGAATTTAGGCAAACGAAACGCCGGGCCGATTCAAAAGGTTGCGGCTTTATTCGGCGATCGGCGGCCAATGCGAAGGTTGTCGGCCGAAAAAGCTGCCGGCCTCATTTTTTTATCAGGTCGTAATTGTGGCGGGGAAACGCGTTCCAGGGTGCCCTGTCGGGCGGCGGGCACAGGAAGCTCATGCGCTCTTTCTTCGTTGGGTGCCCGAACGAGAGCTTATAGGACCACAGCGCGATCTGCCTGCCGGGAACGGCGGGGGCGTATTTCTGGTCGCCCCAGATCGGATACCCGGCCGCCGCAAACTGCGCGCGAATCTGATGGGACCGGCCGGTGTGCAGGCGCACCCGGACAAGGCCGAGTCTTTCGCCGCTGTGATCGAGTTCGCGGTATTCGAGGCGGGCGTATTTCGAGCCCGGCGCGTCGTGGCCGAGGACGCGCACGCGGTTTGCGGCTTCGTCCTTGACGAGGTAGTGTTCGAGGAGGCCGGCCCTGGGCACGGGCCTGCCCTGCACCACCGCAAGATAGCCCCGCTCCACGTCGCCCTGCCGGAGCTGCGCCGTGAGCCGGGCGGCCGCCTTGGACGTCTTGACCAGCGCGAGCACCCCGCCGACGGGCCTGTCCAGCCGGTGCACGAGCGCGAGGAATACGTTGCCCGGCTTGTTGTACCGCGCCTTGAGGTCCGCCTTGAGCAGCGTGAGCATGTCCCTGTCGCCGGAGCTGTCCGCCTGCACGCCGATGTTGCAGGGTTTTTCCACCACCAGAAGGTGGTTGTCTTCATATATCGTCTTTATTTTCATAAAGCTATTGCGCCTCCCAGCGCCCGCCCGACCCGCAGGGCAGCACCAGGCCCCTGTCGCGCACGGGCAGTCCGATCTGCCGCGCCTCGATACGCCCGGCGAACCGCCCGCCGATCGTAAGCCGAAGGATGTTCTCGAGCACGAGCGGCGAGAGCCCGGTGGTGTAGGAATTGATGATGAAAAACAGCGGGTCGTCGGCCATGACCGGCATAATGGCTTCCACCAGGGAAAAAAGCCTGTCCTCCAGCTTCCACATTTCCTTGGCCGGCCCGCGCCCGTAGGACGGCGGGTCCATCACGACGCCGTGGTAGGCACGGTTTCGCCGCCGCTCGCGAAGCACGAATTTCATGCAGTCGTCCACGAGGAAGCGCACCGGCTTTCTTTCGAGGCCGGACGCATATAGGTTCTCCTTCGCCCAGGCTACCATCCCTTTGGCCGCGTCGACATGCACGACTTCGGCGCCGGCCAGCGCGCAGGCGAGGGTGGCTCCGCCCGTGTACGCGAACAGGTTGAGCACGCGCACCGGCCTGCCCGCCTCACTGATCTTTTGCGCCATGAAATCCCAGTTCACGGCCTGCTCGGGAAAGAGGCCGGTGTGCTTGAACCCCGTGGGGCGCACGACGAACGTCAGTTCCCCGTATCGGATGCGCCATTGTTCGGGCAGGTCCTTCAGCATCTCCCAATGCCCGCCGCCCGCCGGGCTCCTGTGGTAGTGCGCGTGCACCTTCACGCGCGAGAGGGCGCCGGGCTCCATGGGCCAGATCGCCTGCGGGTCGGGCCGCAAAAGGACGTACCCGCCCCAGCGCTCCAGCTTCTCGCCGCCGCCCGCGCTCAGCACTTCATAGTCTTCCCAGCCGTCGGACAACCAAATACCCATGATCTTCCTATATCCGCCTGATCCCCAGCGTCACGCGCTGGCCGTTGACGTCCCATTCCTTCTTCGCGTCCGCGCCCCCTATTCCGCGTTCGAGCCGGTCCCCGAGCACCTCTTTAAGGATCGCGTCCCCGTATTTCTCCATGATCCCCTTTATCACGTCCGCGCCTTCGTAATACAGCTCGATGTGGTCGGTCACCTCGAAACCGGCCTCCTTGCGCATGGTCTGCACCTTGCTCACGATCTCGCGCATATACCCTTCCTCGAGGAGTTCGGGTGTGATGTTGGTGTCCAGCACCACGCTCACGCCGTGCTCGGTCTCGCCGACGAACCCTTCCCTGTGGACGGTCTCGATCAGCAGGTCGTCCCTGCCCAGCTCGATCCGGCTGCCGTTCAATTCGAACGTGTACGGCGCGCCGCTTTCAAGCTGCGCGACCACCGCCGCGCCGTCGGCGGCCTCCAGATGCGCCCTGATCGCGGGCAAAAGTTTGCCGTAGCGCGGCCCGAGGGTCTTCAACTGCGGTTTGATCCTGAAATCCATGAACGCGCGCGCGTCTTCGGTGAACACCACGCGCCTGACGTTCAATTCCTGCGCGATGATCGCGAGCGCCTCTTCGGTCAGGGAGCCCACGCCCTGCACGTACATCGTGCTCAGCGGCTGCCTGTTTCTGATCCCCGACGCGTTCCTGCACGCGCGCCCCAGCGTCACGACCGAGAGGACAGTCTGCATGTCCTTTTCCAGCGCCTCGTCCACGCGCGCTTCGTCGCAGACGGGGAAGGCGCAAAGGTGCACGCTCCCGGGGGCGCCGGGGTCGATGGCCCGCACGAGGTTCTGGTAAACTTCCTCCGCGATGAACGGCACGAACGGCGCAGCAAGCCGGGCAACGGCTTCCAGCACGGTGTAGAGCGTCATGAACGCCGCCTTCTTGTCCATGGACAGCGCGCTGCCCCAGTATCGTTCCCGCCCGCGGCGCACGTACCAGTTGGAAAGCTCGTCGACGAAGGCGCCCAGCTCGCGGGCCGCCTCGGTGATGCGGTAGTTTTCGAGGAAGCCGTCTATGGCGCGCGTCACGGTGTTCAGCCGCGAGAGGATCCAGCGGTCCATCAGGGAGAGTTGGCAGTCTTCGAGGCTGTATTCCGACGCGTTGAAGCCGTCTATCCTGGCGTAAAGCACATAGAAGGCATACGTGTTCCAGAGCGTGCCCATGAACTTCCTCTGGCCCTCCGCGACCGCCTCGTCCGAATACCGGCAGGGGAGCCAGGGCATCGACGCGCTGTAGAAATACCAGCGGACGGCGTCGGCCCCCTGTTGGTCCAGCACCTGCCACGGGTCCACCACGTTGCCCTTGTGCTTCGACATCTTGATGCCGTCCTTGTCCTGCACGTGGCCGAGCACGA
>DCTV01000032.1 GCA_002329665.1 Christensenella sp. UBA1431 | reverse complement strand
CGGCTGCGTTCATGTCCCTTGCTTTGACGCATTTCCTAATTTGCGCAATTTATGATACCTTAACGATGTCCTTGTCGTTAAACTAGAGTATGACGGCAAAAAATAGTCGAATATTCTGAAAAATAGCAGTATATTTCCACACAAAGAAAAGGAAGCCGACACCGCCGGCTTCCTTAGATTTATCCCATCGACATTTCTTTTCGACGTCTTCATCCTCAGTGTTCCACGTTCCCCCGGTTCTGAGGGAGGATCTCGAGCCAGTAGCCGTCCGGGTCGTTGATGAAGTACAGGCCCAGCTTCTCGTTTTCGTAGCAGATGCAGCCCATTTCCTCGTGCAGGGCGTGCGCCGCCTCATAATCGTCCACCTTGAACGCGATGTGGCTCTCGTTGTCGCCCAGGTCGTAGGGGGTCTTCTTGTCGCGCAGCCAGGTCAGCTCGACGGCATGAGCCCCGTCGGTCATGAACACGATCTCGTAGCTCCCGTCGCTCGCCTTCTTGCGTTTCTCCTCCCGAAGGCCCAGCGCCTTTTCATAGAAGGCGACGCTTTTTTTAAGGTCGAGCACGTTGATGTTGCAGTGGTAATAGGTGAACTTCATGTACTGTCTCCTCCTTCGTATTCGATGGACTCGCCGCGCTCCCTAACCGCCCAGACCAGCACGCCCTTGTCCCTGAGTTTTTCGGCGACGGCGGCGGGCGCCCGCGTTTCTTCGCGGAAATGCATGGGCACGAGCAGGCGCGGCCGCACGGTCCGCGCAAAGTACAGCGCCCCGCGGTCGTAGTCGGCGGCCATGCGCGGGTCAACCGGGAAAAAGGCGACGTCCGGGTTCACGACGTTTTGCGCGATTTCCGCCATCTCCCGCTCGAACTCGGCGATCGCCCGGCGGCTCTCTTCTTCGGTCGATTCCTCCGGCCAGTGCCAGCAGTTCAGGTCTCCCGCGTGAAAGACCGAGAGACCGCCCATGAGGACGTGAAAGCTCACGCCCTCGTCCGTGCTCCCGTAGGCCCTGACCGCGACATGCCCGTCGCCGTAGCGCTCCCCCTTGCCGAGGAACGCGACGTATTGCGTGCTGTCCGGCGCTTTCACGCGGGCCTCGATGTCCCGGCTGAGTATGTACCTGACGCCCGGGTGCGCTTTCTGCCACCCGAGCACCGCCGGGTTGAAATGGTCGTAATGCGCGTGGCTGGAGAGCACGTACACCCTCTCATAGGCGGCCAGCTCCTCTTCGGCGACGATGCCGCCGGCAAAGCCCCGCTTCCCGCCGTGCGGTCTTTCCAAATAATAGTCGATGATGAGCGCGGTATCGCCATATAGGAGCGCGAACCCGCTGTTGTAGAGGTAGTATATGCGCAAGGGACGCCTCCTTCCTCGTCGGAGCAAACTGCGCTTCGCTCAGAACCCTCTTTGCGCTGCGCTTTGGGGATTCTTCGCCCCGCTGCGTTGCTCCTCCTCTTCAACGCAAAGCTACGGCTTTGCGTTGATTGCTTAGGCGGGGCTTTGCAGATTTTTTAGGCAAGGCCTTCGAAGCCCGCAATACGCTCTCAATAGGAACAAACTCCACGCCGATCGTAGCGACTGTCAGAATCCTTTCTGCATCAGCCAGTCCGCGAGTTCTTCGCGGATGCAGGCCGTGTCCTCCCCGCAGGCGAGGCCGCGCACGCGCTCGGCCATGGCGCAGGAGCTGAACGGGCAGCCGGTGAGCGCGGGCGCGAGGTTCTCGACGAAAGCCTGGTCCATCGCGTCCGAGAAGACCCGGCATTCGGTGATGACGCCGCAGTTGAGCGACAGCCCCATCTCGACGCCGCCCCAGGCAAAACGGGTGTCGAGCGTGATGTCAAACTTCGGGGTCTTGCCGTAGTTCCATTCCCACGAGGAGTATTTTTCGTATTTCTTTTGGACGGCGTCCCGGTCGAGGTCGGACGGGGCGAGGACGTCGGGTTTCCCGTATTCGAGCGCGAAGCTATCGGCCAGCGCTTCCTCCATACGCTTTAGCGTGATGTCCGCGTGGTCGCACAGGTTGGTGACGCGCGAGCGGACCGAGGCAACGCCCTTGGCCTGCATCTTCTCGGCCGAAACCTGGAGATAGCGCGAGAGCTTCGACATGTCCACGTGCAACAGCAGCGTGCCGTGGTGCAGGGCTTCCCCGCTGCGCTGCAAAAAGGCGTTCCCCGAAAACTTCTGGTCGTTTAAGACCAGGTCGTTCCGGCCGGAAAAGCTCGCGCTAAGGCCGAAGGAGTTCACGGCCTGAAGGATGACGCCCAACTGGCGGTGCAGGTCGTAGTATTCGCGGTCCACGACGAAGGTGAAGTTGAGGTTCCCCAGATCATGGTACACGGCGCCGCCGCCCGACGACCGCCTCGCGAGCTTGCCCCCCTCCTGCTCCAGAAGGTCGGTGCGGCATTCGCGCCAGGCGTTCTGGTTTTTCCCGATGACGACGGTGTGCTGGTTCTGCCACAGGTAGAAGACGCACTCGTCTTTTCGGACGGTGTCGAGCAGGTGTTCCTCGAGCGCGAGGTTGTACCAGGGATCCGTACCCGTACCCAGGACGAGCCGCGTGCGGGTGATCGCCATTTCGTTTCCTCCCATTATGTTTTTCCGGGTTTTTTAAATTATAGCAAAAAACGGCATCCCGGACAATGAAGGGGTATGCGCATGGACCCATGGGCTAAGGGCCGGCCTTGACGGGTGCGGCGGGCGGCATCGTGTGGCCGCTCTCGGGGGCCGGCGTTTGTCGGCTTTTGGTATCCGGTGTTGAATCATCGTTCAGGCGGCCCGGCGCGTTTGCCTTGCTCACGATATATTGTTATACTGAAGATGAATAATATGGAAAAGCAGGGGCGCCGCCTTGCTTGATTAATATTGCGGGCCACATCGCATCTTAGGCGTAGCTTCAGAGCACCAACAAAACATACCGGGTCGTTGTCGCAGAATGCGGGAGGGGAAATGACCACTATGCTCGAACCGGACGATCTGTACCTATTTAACGAGGGGACGCACCGCCGCGCGTACCGCGCGCTGGGCGCGCACCCCGCCGGGGACGGAGTCTGGCGGTTCGCCGTATGGGCGCCGCACGCGAGCGCCATCAGCGTTGCGGGCGATTTCAACGGCTGGTCGGAAACGGAGCACCCGCTCGCGCCCCAGGCGGGTTCGGGCATCTGGGCCGCATGCGTCGACGGTGTGCGGCCGGGGGACAGGTACAAATTCTCGATACAGGAACAAAGCGGCGTCCGGCGCCTGCGCGCGGACCCGTTCGCGTTCTGTTCCGAGCTGCGCCCCGCCACGGCATCGGTGGTTAAAGACCTCGCGGGCTACGCGTGGGGGGACGCGTCCTTTATGAAGGCGAGGGCCGCCGCCGACCCGTTCGCCCGGCCCATGGCGGTGTACGAGGTGCACCTGGGCTCCTGGAGGAGGAGGCCGGACGGGAGCTTCCTCTCCTATTCGGAGCTCGCCGATACGCTCGTGCCCTACGTCCTCGATATGGGGTTTACGCACATCGAGCTGCTGCCGCTCTGCGAGCACCCTTTCGACGCCTCCTGGGGCTACCAGGTGACGGGGTATTTCTCGATCACGTCCCGGTACGGGACGCCGGAGGAGTTCATGGCGTTCGTGGACCGCTGCCACCAAAACGGCCTCGGCGTCGTGATGGACTGGGTCCCCGCCCACTTCCCGAGGGACGCGCACGGCCTTTACCGCTTCGACGGCACCGCGCTTTTCGAGCACGCCGACCCGCGGCGCGGCGAGCATCCGGTCTGGGGGACCAACCTTTTTGACTTCGAGAAACCGCAGGTGCACAGCTTCCTCGTTTCGAGCGCGGTGTTCCTGCTCGACGCCTACCACCTCGACGGCCTGCGGGTGGACGCGGTATCGAGCATGCTCTACCTCGACTACGGCAGGGAAGGGGGCGCATGGCTCCCCAACGAGGAGGGCGGGCGGGAGAACTTTCACGCGGTACGGTTTTTGCGCGCCCTCAACGACGCGGTGCATACGGAATGCCCGGGCGCGCTGATGTTCGCGGAGGAGGCCAGCGCCTATCCCAGGGTCACCGGGAAACACGGCGCGAAGGATTCCCTGGGGTTCGACTTCAAATGGAACATGGGCTGGATGAACGACGTGCTCGACTATATGCAGGCCGACCCGCTCTTTCGTTCCGGCAGGCACGGCAGCCTCACGTTCTCTATGACCTACGCGTTTTCGGAAGACTATATCCTGCCCCTCTCGCACGACGAGGTCGTGCACTCCAAGCTGTCCCTGCTCGACAAGATGCCGGGGACGTACGACCAGAAGTTCGCGAACCTGCGCCTGCTGCTGGCCTACATGTTCGCGCATCCGGGCAAGAAACTCCTCTTCATGGGCGCCGAGATCGCGCAGTTCATCGAATGGGACGAGAAGCGTCCGCTGGACTGGTTCCTGCTCGATTACGACCTGCACAGGGACGCGCAGGCGTACGTGCGGGCGCTGTGCCGGTTCTACGGGCAAACGCCGCCGCTCTATGAATCGGACGGCGGATGGGAAGGCTTTGAATGGTGCAGCGTGGACGACAGGGAGGGCTGTGTGCTCGTGTTCATGCGCTATTCGCTCAAACGCAGGCATGCGCTGCTTTGCGCTTTCAATTTCACGCCCGTTTTCCGCGAAGGGTACAGGACGGGTGTGCCCGTTAAGGGAACGTACACCGAGGTATTCAGTTCGGACGCGGGGAGGCCCGGGGCCCGGGCGACCGTTAGCGAACCTGCGGGCGGTTTCGGGCAGTCGCTTCTGCTGGACCTGCGTCCGCTGTCGGCGGCTTTCTACAGGGTCGAAGCGGGAGAAGGGCAAAAAGTATCGCGGGGGGAGAGGGATGAAAAAAACCAAAAAATGCATCGCAATGCTGCTCGCGGGCGGACAGGGGAGCAGGCTGGGAGTGCTGACGCGGGACAGGGCCAAGCCCGCGGTGTCGTTCGGGGGGAAGTATCGCATCATCGACTTCGCCCTTAGCAACTGCGCGCATTCGGGGGTGGACACCGTGGGCGTGCTGATGCAGTACCAGCTCCACGAACTCAACTTCTACCTGGGGACGGGGCAGGCGTGGGACCTGGACCGCGTGCACGGCGGCGTGTACGTGCTCTCGCCCTACCACCGAAGCGGCGGGGGCAAATGGTACACGGGCACGGCCAACGCGATCTACCAGAACATCGGTTTCATCGAGGGGCACGACCCCGAGAACGTGCTGGTCATCTCGGGCGACCACATCTACAAGATGGACTACAGGGAGATGCTTGGGGCGCACTGCGAAAAGGAGGCGGACGCGACCATCGCCGTGATGCGCGTGCCGATGAACGAGGCGGGGCGTTTCGGCCTGATGCGCTGCGACGAGGACAACGTCGTGGTCGATTTCGAGGAGAAGCCCGCCGAACCGAAAAGCGACCTCGCTTCGATGGGCGTCTACGTTTTCAACTGGAGGGTGCTCAAGGAATACCTCATACGGGACGCGAGCGACCCGGCGTCCTCGAGCGACTTCGGCAAGGACGTGATCCCGGCGATGATACGGAGCGGCGCGCGCGCCCTCGCCTACCCGTTCGAGGGATACTGGCGGGACGTGGGCACGGTACGGAGCCTGTGGCAGGCCAGCATGGACCTCATCTCCAGCCCTCCCGCGTTCGACCTCTACGACCCCGTATGGAGGATCTATTCAAAAAACCCCAACCTCCCGCCGCATTACGTGGGGGAGGGCGCGCGCGTGGCGTGCAGCCTTGTTCCGGAAGGCTGCACGATATACGGCGAGGTGGAAAGAAGCGTGCTCTCCTCCGGGGTGTACGTGGGCAGGGGCGCCTTGGTCAGGGAGTCGGTGGTCATGCCGTTTGCGCGCATTGGCGACGGCGCGCGGGTGGAGCGCGCGATAATCGCCGAGCACGCGGTGGTGGGCGGGGGCTGCCACATCGGCGCGCCCGGTCAGAAGCCGGAGAAGGACGCCGGCGGGATCACCCTGGTCGCGAGCGACGTCGCCGTGCCCGACGGCGCCGTGTACGAGCGCGGCAGCGTGATCGACGGGCATACGGGGAAGGAGGAGACGGAATGAGCGCTCAGATGTTCTCGATCATTTATACGGGCCAGCAGGCGCCCGAACTGAAGGACCTCGCGCGCTCCCGCGCCGTTATGGCCCTGCCGCTCGCCGGGCGCTACCGCGCGATCGACTTCATGCTCTCCAACCTGGTCAATTCGGGGATAACCAACGCCGGCATCGTGACCCAGCACAATTACCACTCCCTCATGGACCACGTGGGCTCGGGAAAGGAGTGGGACCTGAGCCGCAAACAGGACGGGCTGTTCGTCCTGCCGCCCTTCGTCACCAACCAGAACCCCGGGATGTACCGCGGGACGCTCGACGCGCTGGGCGGCGTTATGAGCTACATCCGGCGATCATCCCAGGAATACGTGCTCATTATCGACGACACGGCCGTATACAACACCGCGTTCCGCAAGATGATGGAATACCACCTGGAGCAAAAGGCGGACATCACCGTGCTGTACCAGCAGGAACGGCCGCACGAGGCCGTCCTGAGCGAAGGCGTAACGCGCGTCTACCTCTACACCAGCGAGGAAGGGCGGGTATGGGACATCGAGGTGAACGCGGCCTCGCCCAAGACGCGCCTCGTTTCGCTGGGCGCGTACATCCTTGGCAAAGCGCTGCTCATGCGCATCATCGAGGAATGCGTTGCCCGCGACAGGCACGACTTCATCCGCGACGTCCTCATCCGCCGCATGAACGACCTGAGGATATTTGCTTTCGGGCACAAGGGCGTGGCCGTCCGCATCGACACCGTGCAGAACTATTACGCGGCCAACATGGCGTTCCTCGACGCCGACGCGCGCACGGACCTGCTCTCAAAAGGCGGCCCGGTCTACACCAAAGTCAAGGACGAGGTCCCCGCGCGCTACGGCGAAAACGGGCGCGTGGCCAATTCTTTAATCGCGGACGGCTGCGTCATCGAGGGGAACGTGGAGAACAGCGTGCTGTTCAGGGGCGTGCGCGTGGCTGAGGGCGCCCTGGTGAAGGACAGCATCGTGATGCAGAACGGCGACGTCCGGGAAGGGGCGAGCATAAACCACGCCATCCTGGACAAGAGCGTGGTCGTACAGCGCGACCGCGTCCTCTCGGGCACCGGCGACTTCCCCGTTATTATCCGCAAGCACGGCATCGTATGAAGGAGGAGAGGCGATGAAGATACTTTTCGCGGCATCCGAATGCGCGCCGTTCATCAAGACGGGCGGCCTGGGCGACGTGGTGGGCACGCTCCCGGCGGCGCTGGCCGCGCAGGGGGCCGGGGTCGCCGTGGTCCTGCCCAAATACCGCGGCATCCCGCGGGAATGGAAGCGGGCGATGCACCCCAGGCTCAGCTTCTACGTGAACCTGGGGTGGCGTAAGCAGTACTGCGGCGTCGAAACGCTCGAGCGCGGGGGCGTCACCTATTTCTTCCTGGACAACGAGCATTATTTCGGCGGCGAGAGCGTCTACGGGAAAGGCGAGTTCGAGGGCGAACGGTTCGCGTTCTTCTGCCGGGCCGTGCTCGAATCGCTCCCGCATATCGGTTTCGCGCCCGACGTCCTCCACTGCAACGACTGGCAGACGGGCCTGATCCCGCTGCTGCTCAATACGCAGTACAGCAACCTTCCCGGGTACGAGCGCGTCAAAACGGTGTTCACGGTCCACAACCTCGCCTACCAGGGCGTGTTCGAGTGGGCCGGCGTGCGCGACCTGCTCGGCGTCGACGAGGCGTGTTTCACGCCCGACGCGATCGAGTTCTTCGGGAAGGCGAGCTTCATGAAGGCCGGCCTGAAGTTTGCCGACCTAGTCACGACCGTCAGCCCGACCTACGCAAAAGAGATCGCCGGGGACGAGTTCGGGGAAAACCTCGGCGCCTTCATCCGCTACCAGGTCCGGGAAGTGGCTGGCATCCTCAACGGGATCGACAACAGCGATTACGACCCTAAGACCGACGGCGGGATCGAAGCGAACTTCTGCGCGGAGGATTTTTCCGGCAAGCAGGCCTGCAAGCGTGCGCTGCAGGAAGAGATGGGGCTCAACCCCGACGAAACCGTCCCGCTCATCGGCATGGTCACGCGGCTCACGGAGCAGAAGGGCCTGGACCTTGTGGAATGCGTCTTCGAGGACATCTTCTTCCGCGACGTGCAGATGGCCTTGTTGGGCAGCGGCGAGAGAAAATACGTAGACCTCTTCAACTGGGGGGCTTTCAGATACCCCGGCCGCTGCGGCGTGTACATCGGCATGAACGAGGGGCTGAGCCGCCGAATTTTCGCCGGCGCCGACATGCTCTTAATGCCGTCGAAGTTCGAGCCGTGCGGCCTGACGCAGATGATCGCCATGCGCTACGGCACCCTGCCGATCGTCAGGGAAACGGGCGGGCTCGCGGACACGGTCGCGCCCTACAACGAATATGAAGATACCGGCTACGGTTTCAGCTTTACGAATTTCAACGCGCATGATATGCTTTTTACCGTCGACCGCGCGCTCGGGTTCTACGGCGACAGGGCTACCTGGGCGCGGCTTCAACGCAGGGCGATGGCCATGGACTTCGGCTGGGGCTCCTCGGCCAGAGAGTATATGGGCGCCTACGAAAAGGTGCTTTCACGGGCACAGACCACAGCGGAGGAAAGATATGCAGGGAGCGCCGAAGAGGAACAGCGATGAAATCATCGAATCGATAAGCCTCAAACTCATGCACCATTACGGGAAAGATATCATAGAGGCCACGCCGGCGCAGCTGTATAAGGCCGCGGCGATGACCGTGCGCGACGACATCATGCGCCGCTATACGGCCAACGAGGCCGCCGCCCAGAAGCGCGGCGCCAAGCAGCTCTATTACCTTTCGGTGGAATTTTTAATGGGGCGCGCGCTGACCAGCAACATCATCAACCTCAACGCGGCCCGCGAATACGCGGAGGCTTTCGGGCGCCTCGGCCTCTCGTTCGACGCGCTCGAAGAGCGCGAGCCCGAGGCGGGCCTGGGCCACGGCGGCCTGGGCAGGCTCGCCGCCTGTTTCCTCGATTCGCTCGCGTCGCTCAGGCTTCCCGCGATGGGCTGCGGCATCCGGTACGAATACGGCCTGTTCAGGCAGAAGATCGTGGACGGCGCGCAGCAGGAACTGCCCGATAACTGGCTCGAGGACGGCAACGTCTGGGAGATAGAGAAGCCGGAGGACAGCGTGGAGGTGCGCTTCGGCGGGACGGTCGAGGAGGTCTGGCAGGAAGACGGGCGCCTGAAAAACGTGCACACCGGGTACCACAGCGTAATAGCACAGCCCTACGACGTGCCCGTCCTCGGCGGCAACGGCGGCACGGCCACGCTGCGGCTCTGGAGCGCGAGATCCACCAAGGAACTGGACATGACGTGTTTCAACCGGGGCGAATACATCAAGGCGATGGAGGAGGAACAGCTCGCCGAGGTGATCTCCAAGGTACTCTACCCGGAGGACAACCACATCGAGGGGAAGAAGCTGCGCCTTAGGCAGCACTATTTCTTTTCCTCGGCGACGGTGCAGCACATCGTGCGCGATTTCAAGAAGCGCCACGGCAACGATTTAAGGCGCCTCCCGGACAAGGTCGTGATCCAGATCAACGACACGCACCCGGCGATGGCCATTCCCGAGATGCTGCGCATCCTGCTCGACGAGGAAGGGCTGCCCTGGGACGCTGCCTGGGACATCGTCACGCGCACGTTCAACTACACGAACCATACCGTGATGGCCGAGGCCCTCGAAAGCTGGTCCGCCGAGCTGGTCAAAGAACTGCTCCCCCGCATACACACCATCATCCAGGCGATCAACGACCATTTCACCAGGCGGCTGTGGAGCTTTTATCCGGGGCAGTGGGAGCGCATCGGGACCATGGCGGTCGTCGCCCACGACAAGATCCGCATGGCCAACCTCTGCCTGGCTGCCAGCAACAGGGTCAACGGCGTGTCCCGGCTGCACGCGGAGATACTCAGGCAGGACGTGTTCCGCGATTTCTTCATCGTCGAACCGCAGAAGTTCCTTGGCATCACCAACGGGATCACGCAGAGGCGCTGGCTGGGCAAGGCGAACCCCGGCCTCAATGCCCTCGCTGCCGAAGCCGTCGGCGGCGACGTGCTCAACAGCCCCGAACTGCTCCGGGGCCTTGCGCCGCTGGCCGACGACCCGGCCTTCCTGGAGCGGTTCGGGCGCGTCAAGCGCGAAAACAAACGGCGGTTCTGCGATTTCCTCGCGGAGCACCAGGGCGAAAGGCTCGACCCGGACTGGGTGTTCAACGTACAGGCCAAGCGCCTGCACGAGTACAAGCGCCAGCTATTGAACATCCTGCACGTACTCCACCTCTACCGGCGCATCGATTCGGGCGCGGAATACGATCTGCCGCCGCAGGCGTTCGTCTTCGCGGCCAAGGCGCCCCCCGGCTACACTCGGGCAAAGCGCATCATCCGCCTCATCAACGCCGTGGCGGAGCTGATACAGGCGCACCCAGAAGCGAGGGAGAAGCTTCGGGTCGTGTTCGTGGAAAACTACGGCGTGAGCGTAGCGGAGCGCCTCATCCCCGCCGCGGACGTCAGCCAGCAGATTTCCACCGCCGGGAAAGAGGCGTCGGGCACGGGCAACATGAAGTTCATGCTCAGCGGCGCGCTGACCATCGGGACGCTGGACGGCGCCAACGTCGAGATGGCCGAGGCGGTGGGGCGGGAGAACATGTTCATCTTCGGCCTGACGGCCGACGAGGTGCACCGCGCGCTGAAGAGCGGGAGCTACCGCGCCGGCGAGGTGTACGAGTCGAACCCCGCGCTGCGCCGCGTACTGGACATGCTCATAGACGGGACGCTGGCCCCGGTGGAAGCGCGCCTTTTCAACGACATCTACCGTTCGCTCATTTTCCCGTCCGACGACGGCCCGGCCGACCCGTTCTTCGTGCTCGCCGACTTCGACGCGTACGTGAAGACCTCGGAAGCCATGATGTGTAAACACGGGGACAGGGACGCGTGGACTGTAAGCGCGGTATTAAACACCGCGGCGGCCGGCGTGTTTTCCAGCGACCACACGGTGCGGGAGTACAACGAACGGATATGGCGCCTCGAACCCGTGGAGGCGTAAATGGACGCGGGACGGGCTAAGGCGGTGCGCCACCACTCGCGCCTGAGAGAATACAGGGACCCTCCCGGCGCGCGCGGGAGCGGCAGCCTTGTCAGGCTCTGTGTGCGCGCGTGCCCCGCATACGAAAATGCGAACGTCCTGCTGGCGCTGCGCAACGGGGAAGACGAGCGGCTGGTGCTGATGGACCGCGCCCAGGACGGCAGCGAAACCGTGTTCTCGTTCGGCCTCCGGCTGCCGGATACGACCGGACTAGTACACTATTATTTCATCGTAAACGACGGCCGCAGCCTGTCTTACCTCGGGAACAACCCGTCGCTGACGGGCGGGGAGGGGCAGGTGTACGACCGCGTCCCCCCGCCCTTTACGATCACGGTGTTCGATCCGGTTTTCAGGACGCCGGACTGGTTCAAGCGCGCCGTTGTCTACCAGATTTTCCCCGACCGCTTCTGTGCGGGGAATCGCGAATCCTTTTTACGGGGGGTGCGGGCGCACAGGGAAGCCGGGCGCGAGATTGCCGTGCACGAGGACTGGGACGAGCCGCCCGAGTACCGGCCGCGATGCGGCGAATACGTCCCCAACGACTTTTATGGAGGAGATCTCTACGGCATCGCCCAAAAACTCCCGTACCTGCGCAGCCTGGGCGTCACGGCGATCTACCTCAACCCGATCTTCGAATCGCCGTCCAACCACCGCTACGACACGGGCGATTACCACACGGTGGACCCCATGCTCGGCGGGAACGAAGCCTTCGCGCATCTGGCGGAGGCGGCCAGGGCGCAGGGCGTGCGCATCATACTCGACGGGGTGTTCTCGCATACGGGGAGCGACAGCGTGTACTTCAACAAATACGGGCGCTATAAATCCGTGGGCGCGGCTCAGAGCGATGCGTCGCCCTACTACAAATGGTATAATTTTACCGAGTTCCCGCTGCGCTATGCGTCGTGGTGGGGGTTCGAAACGCTGCCGGAAACGAAGGAACAGTACCCCGGGTACCTCGATTTCATGCTGCGCGACGACGATGCGGTGGTCAAGCGCTGGCTGCGGGCGGGGGCCTCGGGCTGGCGGCTGGACGTGGCCGACGAACTGCCCATGCCCTTTCTCCGGCTTTTGCGCCGGCGGGTCAAGGGGGAGGACGCCCAGGCCGCGCTGATCGGCGAAGTCTGGGAGGACGCCTCCAACAAGGTGTCCTACGGCGAAATCCGCACCTACTGCGCCGGGGACACGCTGGACAGCGTGACGAACTACCCGCTCCGGGACGCGCTGCTGGGCTTCATGAACGGCGAGATCACCGCCAGGCAGCTCTGCCGCCGGGTGAACCACCTGAAGGAGGTCTACCCCAAGGCATTTTTCTACGCGCTGATGAACCTTCTGGGCAGCCATGACCGGCCTCGGGCCGTCAATGTCCTGTCCGGCGCCGGGGATCAGAGCCCGCCCCGCGAGGGGCGCTCCGCGAAGAAGCTCACCGCCGCCCAGTACGCGCTGGGCCGGCGCCGCCTGATTGCGGCGTGGCGCTTCCTGTGCGCGTTGCCGGGCATGCCGTCCATGTACTACGGCGATGAGGCGGGGCTTCAGGGCATGGCGGATCCCTTCTGCCGGGGAACCTACCCCTGGGGGCGCGAGGATGGTTTGCTGGTGGCCGAGATCGCCGCGGCCATCGCCCGGCGAAACGGGAGCGCCGCCCTCAAAACCGGCGAAATGGCGCTTGTCGATGCCGGCGAGGACGTGGCCGTGGTCATCCGCCGCGTCCATGGCGGGCGGGACGCCTTCGGCAACGCCGCGCCCGACGGGTGCGTGCTGGCCGCCCTCAACCGCGCCGACGCGCCCCGGCGCGTCGAGATCGGGCACGCCTGGCTGAGCGGAAAGCTCACGCTGGAGTTGCCCCGACAGTACTGCCTGATGCTGGATAACCCATAAATCCACCCGCCCGGACTGTGCTTTGAAAGGAAAGGAAACTCCATGAAACTGGCCGTTTTTTCGGACATCCATGCAAATCTGACGGCGTTTCGCGCCTGCACCGCCTTTGCCGACCATTTGGGCGCGGACGGCTACGTGCTGCTGGGCGACTACGTGTCCGACTGCCCCGATCCCCACGCCACGCTGGACCACATCAGGGCCATCTCCGTAAAAAAGCCCTGCTACGCGGTGTACGGAAACCGCGAACAGTACCTGTTTGATCACGAGGCGAACCCCGACGGGGACGGCTGGTGCGTCTCCTCGCAGACGGGCTCGCTTCTGTACACCTACCGCCACCTGACCACGGAGGACTTCCGCCTGCTGCACGAGATGCCCCGCAAAAAGCGCATCGAAATCCCCGGCTGCGCGCCCATCCTGGCCTGCCACGGCGCGCCGGATTCCATCAACCAGCTGATCTACCCCGGCACCCGCGACGCGGACAGGCTGCTGAAGAACCTGGACGAGGCGGTGCTGCTGGTGGGCCACAGCCACATCCAGTACCGCTACGAGGCCTTTGGCAAGCAGCTGGTGAACCCCGGTTCCCTGGGCCTGCCCATGAGCCAGGGGCTGACCAAGGCCCAGTTCGCGATGCTGACCGATCAGGACGGCCGCTGGCAGGCGCGCATGCTCAACGTGCCCTACGACAGCCGCGAGGAGCTGGCCCGCTTTGAAGGCAGCTCTCTGGGCCAGATGGGCCTGATGTGGACCCGCGCGGTGCGCCGGCAGATTCAGTCCGGCGGCAATGTGACCTACGAGCTGCGCAAGCTGGCCGACCGCATCGCCCAGGAGAGGGACCTGGCCGGGACCCCCGAGGCCTGCTGGGAGGAGGCCGCCCGGCGGCTGGAGCTGGTTTAGGACCGGCGCGGCGCAAAAGGCCTTTACATCCCCCGGAGGCCGTACTATAATGGTGCCTATACCGACCGAAAGGATGTTTTTCATGGCCGACACCATCCGTTCGCTCTACCGCACGCCGCCCAAGGCCGATCAGCCTTCCGTCCGCGTCAGCGGCTGGGTGCGCACGATGCGCGAGAGCAAGGCCTTCGCCTTTATTGAGCTGAGCGACGGCACGTTTTTCAAGCCGCTTCAGCTGGTGCTGGAGGAGGAGCGCTTGCCCGACTATCGGGCGCTGACCCGCGCCATCGGCGTGGGCGCCTCCGTCGAGGCCGAGGGCACGCTGGTATTGACCCCCGGCGCAAAGCAGCCCTTTGAGCTGAAGGTGGACGCGCTCACCGTCATCGGCGTCAGCCCCGGCGACTACCCGCTGCAGAAAAAGCGGCACACGCTGGAGTACCTGCGCACCATCGCCCACCTCAGGCCCCGCGCGAACCTCTTTCAGTGCGCGTTCCGCATCCGCTCCATCGCCGCTCAGGCGGTGCACCGCTTTATGCACGATCGGGGCTTCGTCTACGTGCACACCCCCATCTTCACCGGCAGCGACTGCGAGGGCGCGGGCGAGATGTTCCGCGTCACCACGCTCGACCTGGACGAGCTGCCCCGGACTGAGGACGGCAAGGTGGATTTTTCCAAAGACTTTTTCGGCAAGAGCGCCAATCTCACCGTCTCCGGCCAGCTGAACGCGGAGAACTTCGCCATGGCCTTCGGGGACGTGTACACCTTCGGCCCCACCTTCCG
>DCTV01000059.1 GCA_002329665.1 Christensenella sp. UBA1431 | reverse complement strand
CAAACTTGATTTGACACTACCTTACCAATTAAATCGTGTGATGACACTCATATGGATGTAATTCCTATTATTCGAATTTGATGCTCCTTACATAATACATGGGCTCGGCTTCCATGTTTTTATTGCTGAGAGCATTTACCCTTACAACATATTCTATACCTTTTTCAGGTTTAAATTCGATAACGGAGTTTTCTGAATAGTCTTGGAGCTTCGTATATTCCTTTTCCCCTTTTTTCTTAATCAAAAACTGATATAATGGTGTAACGTTTTTCCCACAATAACAATTGGCAGCGAGCTTAATTATCCCATTATTCTCTTTTGGATTTATAAGCCACAGATTTGCTATGTCATAATAGTTTTCATGCCATTCGTCGTAGGAATCGTAGAAAAATTGATCGCTATTGAAACGGCCATCATAATGGAGTTTCAGCATTTTAGCAAAGAGCGCCGAGAATTCCGTTGCCCCCCTGTCGTTCATATGCACAAAATCGCCAAATTTATCAAAATCATATTCCATATATCCCATTTTTAGCAAATTGAAATCCCATAGCATTACGTTATTGGTATTAGCAAGGTCCCTGATGAAATTCGAATAATGATCATAATTTTTAGCACCGATTGCAACCGCAGGCGGATTAGGCGTATCTGCAAGAATTACGTCGATATTGTTTTCTTTACATAAATCAACAGTTTTTTTAAAATATTCTATCGCATCTAAGTCTATGTCTCCCGGGTCCCAAGTATTGTTTCTATTCTTTTTAAATGATCTGTTAATTTCCAGAGTTCCTTGTTTTGGGTTGCTCAACTTGCTTTTATTGATGACATATCCCTTATAAAATCGGTCCAGCCTGTATAATCCGGCTTCGTCCCAATAGCCTTTAATCCTATTCTTCTTGTACATATTCTCTATCATCTTGATGCCAAGGTTGTCGCGATAGCGATAAGCGGGGGACAAGGCTTCCAGATATTCAGTTTTTGTAATAGCATTCAATAAATATTCCAGCTTGTTGTCCAGAAATCGCAGTTCATCGTTGATAATGAAACCATATCTTGCAGAAGTTGCGCCGGTACCATTGAATCTGCTTATTGCAGTTCCGATGATGACGGTTTGTGGGGTATGTAATTTGAGCAACTCTTTTAATAGATAATAGGACTGAGACCAACTTTGTGCCCCGGTTGCGATGTTGAATGTATTAAGACCCAGTGACTCGTCGAAAACCGCGGGATTAAAGCCATAGTGTGCCCTTGAGCTTCCAAGAAATACAATATCTATGTTCTTTTCCTGTGCATACATACCGCGCATCGATGTCCGAGGAATATAGACAATTGGCGATAACAACTCTGATAGCCCATTATGAATAAAACTAAAAAGCAAGATAAAAACGATTATTTTCACTATTAATACACGATGGCCGGCTTTAGAACTGCTCATATATAAACTCTCCCGAACTTATCCCCGGTGCAGCCAGCAACAAGATGCCGAAAATCAGTGCGAAGTAAACGGTCCACCTGAAAACAATATTCTGTTTTTCGAGGCTATTACGGACTTGTATGCCTTTCTCCTGCATTACACTGATAGCGAATAAGACTATTACCGCAAAAGCTAAAATAATGAACTGCTGCGTATCCAGCCCCAGGTTGAATAAATCGTGCTTATAGAAGGCGTAGGGCTGAATATCATTTAAAGATGCCTTCATCATCGATATCGCCGTAGTAAAAGTAGCCGCACGGGAAAAGTACCGGCCAATACATACGATCGAAAAAGTCCGCAGTATCTGGAAAAGCTTCCAGCTGAAATTGTTCGTTTTAATATTGAACTTTTTTATGATATTAGCAAATACCGGTTCAAAAAGAATGCCCAGAATAATCAATATCCCATAGTATATACCGAAAGCCACATATTTAAAGCTTGAACCATGCCAGATACCAATGGTTATAAAAACGATCATTTGAGCCATAAGCACAGGCATGAGTTTCCCGATGTAGTTGCCAAATAATTTCCTTGATTTTTTTCCAATGCGTCCGAATGCTTTGGATAACGACAGCGGATAAAAAATATAATCGCGGCACCACGTGCCAAGCGTTATATGCCACCTACGCCAGAATTCGGGCACGGTCCTTGCAAAATAAGGCCGTTTAAAGTTGTTGGCGAGTCCTATTCCGAACATTTGCGCCGTTCCGCGCGCTACGTCCATACCGCCCGAAAAATCCGCGTATATCTGCAGTGTATACATCACTACCGAAAAAACGATAGTCAAACCCTGGTATTCAGTATAATTCGAAAAAACCTGGTTAACAACGATCGCCACGCGGTCCGCAATCACCATCTTTTTAAAGAACCCCCACAGGATCAAAAGCCCCCCGTTTTTGACGCGGTCCCAATCAAAAGCATGTCCTTTATATAATTGATGCGCAAGTTCGTCGTATCTGCTTATAGGGCCCTGTACAATTTGCGGAAAAAACGATACGAACAACGCGAACTTATAAATGTTTTTATCCGGATCGACTTTTCCCCGGTAAACATCGATGAGATACCCCATCGACTGAAACGTGTAGAAGGAAATTCCCAGCGGCATAATCAAATCAAATCTTCCGGCCGTCGTGTGAAACAAGGAATCTATCAGATTCATTCCATAATCGAAATATTTTATAAACGCGAGTATGCCGAAGTTGGCCAGAAGGGCCGCGACGAGAATCCGACGCTTCTTCTTCTGTACATCCGATTTAAGCTTCTTTTTTTCTTCACGAGACAACTCTTCTTTCGGGAGGGCGGCATAAGCTTCGTTGGCCCTCCCCAGGAATTTCCCCGTATAAAATGTGGATACGGTTGTGAAAAGTATGAAAAAGAAAGCGATAAACCCTGAGAATAAATAGAACATATAGCTGGATACGAGCAAAACGATCCAGCGGCCCCGCTTGGGAACGCAAAAATATACGATTGCGCAAACTAGAATAAACGCAATGAATTCTGGTGAAATAAACGACATATCGGCCCAGCCTTAATCCTGTAAGCTTTGAATTAATGCCATTATCGCCTTGGCTGAGTTAAAGTTTTCCGGAACCAGATGCTCGACAGAAATATCGATATCCATGCAATCGTTAAGCTCGCTGACTAAAGCCACAATATCCAAGGAATCCAGTATCCCGTCATCTATCAGCCTTTCATTCGTTTTAAAATCTACATCGGGGCGCAGATTTTTTAGGATTGTCATAAGTTCATCCATGCTGTTTTCTCCCTTGCAAATTATTTTAAAATATATGTTTCTGATATATCTTTGGTACAAGCCAATCCCAGTTTTTCATAAACCATCCGCGCCGCTGTGTTATCCTCTGCAACCCATAGAAAAAAAGTGTGGCACCCGCGTTTTTTGGCCGTAAAAAAATTGTGCAACTGAAGCGCGGTCCCAAGACCCATTCTACGCATAGATGCATCTACTGCAACCTGCCAGGCGGAACCCCGCCGGTTTTCAACCTGTATCCTGTCGGCTGCGTAAACGGTATCATTTTCGATGATGCAAAAAACGTTACCGTCTTCGATTTGCCGCAACAGCGCCGACCCTTCAGGAATCGCCGAATTAAAAGGATCGAGCACGGCACGCCACAGCGCCTCGATCTCGGCAGCATGCCTCGGTTCTGCCCGTATAATTTGGAACTGCCTCCCGTTCCGCATAAGAGGCCTTGGTTTGCATTGCATGTAGTCCACTAGGGACATCGACATTTTTCTGTTTACGCTATATGGAGTGAATCCGCAACGCTGCCACTCTTCCTGCATATTTGTAACTGCATCAGGCTTTCTGCCTTCTCTGTATACGAAATCGATAACCACTGGTTTGCCCAGTTTTTCAAAGCTAATCTGCTTTCTGGCATCCACATAATAATACAGACGGTAGAAGGCGCCTTCATCGCATAAAAATGCGATACCTGTCGGTAGAGGCAGATACATCATTTGCCCCAACGCCGTAAGCCGCTCGATTTCGCCGGGCAGAAGCAAAGAGTTTGTAACTATCTGGGTTTTATCCTGTTTTAACGTTTGCGTCAGTTGCACAAAATGATTGATATCTTCAACTCTCCGCATTATAGTAATCCTCGATGAGTTTAATGCGATCGATTTTTTCGTTCTTGTTTAAAGGAAGCCTAGAATAATGGATAAGCCGGTTCGGGCACATGTATTTCGGAAGATATTTGCGCATACCAATTAGAATTTCTTTATCGAATTCAGACGCGGCTTGATAAAACAGTACGATCTTCTCTTTTTTCGCGTCATAGAAGCAGCAGCCTGCCTCTAAAAAGGGAAGGGAATTCGCCGCTAACTCGACTTCTCCCAGTTCGATCCGGTGTCCCATATGCTTTATCTGCGAATCCTTTCGGGAGCTGAACATCAACAGTCCTTCTTCGTTAAACCATCCGAGATCGCCCGTTCTGTAGATACGCTCGGGATAATCTGGGTTGAGCGGATTCTGGCAAAACACCTCCGCCGTTTTCTCGGCATTGTTATAATATCCGAGCGCCAGCGATACGCCCCGGACGCAAATCTCGCCTATGTCACCGTTTTTTACGGTTTGGTTCTGTTCATCGAGCACCAGTATATCCGTATTTGTAAAAGGGATCCCGACAGGCAGGGCTTCGTGATCGGAATACGGTCTGTCAACTATATAATATGTGCAGTTACAGGTAATCTCCGTCGGCCCGTAGAGGTTCACATACATTGCGTCGGGCATACGCTTGCGCCAGTAATTCAATACTTTGTTGGGCATAACCTCTCCGGAGAACATAATTCGCTTCAGATAATGCGGGCGTTCGTTTTCAAGCGCTTTCAGATTGGCAACAATGCGCAAAGCAGAAGTTGCCCAGATAGCGGTAGTGATTCGATGCGCATTCAGGAATTCTATGAGCATTTTGGGGAAAGAGAAATTGACTTTTAGAATGACGACCATGGTAGCGGCGTTCTTCAATGTGCAATATATGTCCTTGACCGAGATATCGAAATCGAAAGGCGCCTGATTCCCAAAGACGTCGTTTTCATTAAACCCGAAGACGTCTGTAAACTGCTCCACCAGATCGACCACGGAACCGTGGCTGATCAACACACCCTTGGGAACGCCTGTCGAACCGGATGTGAAGATCGCATAGAGGGGGTCCGTGCTAATGGCGCACCGTCTTCTGCCTGCCAGCAGGCCTTCATCATTGGGCGTTTCCTTTGCTTCTTCGTAATCAATTATGACTCCCTGATACCCGAATTTTCTGGCAACGTGTTCGGTTTCACTGTCAACGATTATCGCGACCGGCGCCAAGGTCTCGAGTATTGATTTGATTCTTAGTTCGGGAAGTAAAGCGTCAATAGGAACATAAAAGTTTCCGCTGTATATGACTCCCAAAAATGACGCCACATTCTTGACTGACCTAGAAACGAAAACAGCGACAGGGCCTTTCGCTGAGGTGTTACGCAAAATATGTGATCCTATAGATTTTGCAATCACTTGGGTTTGCCGATATGTTAACGCAATTTTTTCGTCTGCAAATGCAATTTTTTCGGGAAACTTGGAAGTTGATTCTTCAAGATAATCCAATACGTTTGTAAACATTGCATTTTAATCCCTCAACCGTGGTTGCTTGATAATAGAAATGATACCATGTTTGTTTTTTATTATCAATATATTGTGCTTTTATTTAACAATATATGACAGCAATAGCATCCGGTGGTAAAGCTTAGCGGGTTTCAGACAGGGGCCTTGATACTATTCGGCGTCTTTCCCTTTGGTGAAGTCCTGGTAAAGGTCGATGTAGGTGCTCTGGTAATCCTGAAAATCCCGTTCGGACAGGATTTCGTTACCCGCGAAATCATCGAAAGCGGTAAGGATGTTCTTAAGTCGCAGGATCGCGCCGAACAGCCGGATAAAATCCTTCTGCGCCGTCTCTCCGATGATCGGTTGCCCCAGCGGATAAGTCGACGTGATCGTGGCAATAAGTTCAACATACCTCGCTTATGCTTGCCGTCTTCCTCGTATCCGTTGTAATACTCGTCATACGTTTTCAGCAGAATGATGCCGCCCGCCTCTTTATCGCCAGACAAGGCAATGGCTTTATCGGGTCGCCTGCTTCAGGCCGCGGAAGCAGACGATATTGAACAAACAACAACTCGCTTTTAGAATCTGGGAATCAAAATGCGTTCAAAAATTGAAGCGAATGAATATAAGGATTATATACCGGCAATATCTTCCGGCGTTGCGGGCGTTTGATACATTTTAAGAGCCATAACGAAAAAATAACGATAAATTATTCGGATGCCAGGAAACGCAAGTCTAGGCCAAACATAAAAAGCCCCAAATACAGGGGCTTTTGCTGGAGCTGATGCCGGGACTCGAACCCGGGACCTCATCCTTACCAAGGATGTGCTCTACCTCCTGAGCTACATCAGCATAAAATCCGTTTTTTCGCCCTCATAAAGGCTTTTGGCCTTATGCACGGCAATAGCTATTATAGCCTATGCGCATGTAAAAAGCAACACATTACCGGCCGCCTTCCTTAACCGCAGCCGCATTTGCTGGGAAACACCGCATCCTTGGCCTGCACTTCCATCCGCACGGCCGGGCGGCCGGCCTCCACACACGTCCCGTCCAGCCGCCTGAAGCCGAATCGTTCATAAAACCCGGCATGCTCCGGCAAGACGTTCACGCGTATACCGGGCGCGCCCGCGTTTATAGCGCGATCCAGCAAAAGCCGCGCGATCATGTCCCCGAACCCCTGCCCGCGCCGGTCCTTCAATACGCAGATCCTGCCGATATAGAACGCTTCCCCGTCGTGGTAGAGCCGGCCGGTCCCCACCGGCTCGCCCGCGTCGTACAGGACCGCATGCAACGCCCACGCGTCGAACCCGTCGAAAACCAGTTCCTCTCCGATCCCCAGTTCGTCCACGAACACGGCCTCGCGCAGCGCGCGCACCACGGCGAGATCCCTCGAACCGTTCTTCCATTCGGAATAGATCATCCGATCGCCCCTTCACGTCGTTTCCGCACCAGTATATCCGAAACCGTTCGCCTTTTCAAGGCGGCCCCGTCCAAACCCGGCGCTTTGCCGGCAAAAAAGCAGCCGCCGGGCGGCGGCTGCTTTTTTTTATATCGACAGTACCCTTATGCTTTCGTATCAGCCCCAGTGCTTGGCGGACACTTTGGCCAGACGGTTGTAGATCTCCGCGTCGCGCAGGGCGAGGAACGCATCCCTGAAGATGGAGAACATGTCTGAGTAGATCTCGTGGTTGGCCATATTCGGCTCGATCATCCCGAACGGATGGACCATGCTCTCGACGGCCTCTTCGATGCTCGTGAACACGCCCGCACCGGCCGCGCCGAGGATGGCCGCGCCCAGCGTCGTGCACTCCTGCGTCTTCAGCTGCTCGACCGGACGCCCGTACATGTCGGCCTGGATCTGGCACCAGAGCTTGGACTTCGCGCCGCCGCCGGAAAGGCGGATAGCTTCGAACGGCCTGCCCAGCACCTTTTCCATCGCTTCGACGATCATGCGAAGCTCGAACGCGCCGCCTTCGAGGACCGCGCGCGCCATCATGGAGCGGTCGTGGATCAGCGACAGGCCGAGCGAGCCGCCGCGCGCGTTGTCGTGGTAATAGGGCGTGACCTGGCTCGAGAAAAACGGGAAGAACATGAAGCCCTTGCAGCCCGGAGGCGCCTGGGCGGCTTCCGCCGTGATCAGGTCGTACGCGTCCGTGCCCATCGACTTGGCGACGAAAGTCTCGGAGCCGCCGTAGGTGTCGCGCCACCAGCGCAGACAGACGCCCGTGGCGAAGGCGAGGCCTTCCATGTCCCACTTGTGCGGGATCGCGTGGCCGCCGAACAGGACGGAGTGGTCGGGGTCGGGTTTGCAGCTGTCGACGTGCGCCACCATGACGGACGCCGTGCCGATCGTGATCTCGGACAGCCCTTCGCGGATGACGCCGGAGCCGATCGCCGCGCACTGCTGGTCGCCGCCGCCGGAGCAGATCGGCATGCCTTCGGCAAAGCCGGTGGCCAGGGAGGCTTCCTTGGAGATGACGCCCATCTGGGTCATCGGCGTGGATATGGGAGGCAGTTTGTCCATGTCCACATCGATGAGATCCATCAGCTCTTTGGACCACTCGAGCGTGGTGACGTCCATCATGCCGTTGAGCGTGAGGGAAGCCGGGTCGGAGAAGAGCACTTCTGACCCAAGCTTGTGCAGGATCCATTCCTGCCCGTTTACGAACTTCCATGCCTTTTCGTACAGCTCGGGCTGGCGGTCGCGCACCCACTTATACTTGGCGTACGCCCACATGGCCGAAAGCGGCATGCCGCTGGTCTCATGGTATTTGTCCCTGCCCATGTTTGCGTCGATCCATGCGATCTCTTCGCCCGCGCGGCCATCGCTCCACACGATGGAATCGTGCAGTGCGTTCCAGTCCTTGTCGATCGCGACGAACGTCCCGCGCTGGCTCGACAGGCCAAGCGACAGGATCTCCTTCGGGTCTACGCCTGTTTTGGCAAACATTGCCTTGGACGCTTCGCAGATGCTCGACCATAAAAGGTTGATGTCCTGTTCGACCCAGCCCGGATGCTTGTGGATGCACGGGTATTCCTTGTATCCGCTCCCGATGATGTTGCCTTCGAGGTCCACCAGCATAACCGTCGTCCCGGTCGTTCCTGCATCGATGCCTACTACGTACTTACCCATGTTGACCTCCGTATTTATAGTTATTTCCGCAGAAACCTCCGCCTTGTGGGCTTCGCGTTTCCGCCAGACTGATCTACTGTGTGTATCGCGGTTTATTTGCTAGAATTCTAAATTAATTCAGAAAAACATCGTGCGTAGCCTTGCGTTGTCGCGTATTAACATGTATGCGTTTTACTGCGAGATAGGTCCAAAATCCCGGGTGCGGTGCCGGATAATCAATATAACTTGGTTACATAGGCCGTCGGGTATTGACATGTACATAATTCTTTACGTGATTAAATTATACAGGTTTTATAATTCGTATGCAACAGGGTTTTCTTCATCGCTGAGAAATCCGCCTTGTGCGCGGCCGGCTGCGGCTATGCGCCGTTTGCTGCGCTTCAGAAGCGGTTACCCGGCAAATACTTTGCGATAGGTACAGTTCAGCCGGCGTGCGATTCGTCGAGGTTGACAAAGCGTGTGTGTTCGCCCTGCCAGGCCAGGCGTATCGTGCCCGTCTTCCCGTTGCGGTGCTTGGCGACGATCGCTTCGGCGATGTTGTCGGCGTCTTCCTCGTAGAAGGCTTTGCGGTACAGGAGCACGACCAGGTCGGCGTCCTGCTCGATCGCCCCCGATTCGCGAAGGTCGGCGAGCATGGGGCGCTTGTCCGCGCGTGATTCGGGCGCGCGGCTCAGCTGCGAGATCAGTATGACCGGCACGTCCAGTTCCCGCGCCACGCCCTTGATCGCCCGCGTGATCCCCGCGACCTCCTGCTGGCGGTTCTCGGCCCGCTGCGAGCCGGACATGAGCTGGAGGTAGTCGATGAGCACCAGGTCCAGCCCGTGTTCGAGCTTGAGCCTGCGGCATTTGCTGCGAATCTCGGCAACGGATATGCCGGACGTGTCGTCGATGAAAAGGTCCGCCGCAGCGAGCTTGTTCATCGCGTCGGCGAGGCGCAGGTATTCCTCCTCGTCGATCGAACCGGTGCGGACCTTGTCCATGTCCACGCCGGCCTGCGCGCACAGCAGCCTTTTCACCAGCTGCTCGCGCGACATCTCGAGGCTGAACACGGCGACCGAGCGCTGGTTCGTTGCCGCGAACTGCGCGACGTTCATCGCGAAGCTGGTCTTGCCCATGCTGGGGCGCCCGGCCACGATCACGAGGTCGGAAGGCTGCAGGCCGAACGTCATCCGGTCGAGCAGGTAAAAGCCGGTGGGCACGCCGGAGAGGCCGCCCTTGAACCGGGCCGATTCCCCCATCTTCGTATACGTTTCGAGCACCAGGTCGCGTATGTGCACGAGCCTGTCCGACTGGCGCCGCATCGCGATCTCGAAGATGCGCTTTTCCGCCTCCTCGACGATCTCCTGCGCGTCCTCGGCGGCGCCGAGCGCCTTATTCGATATGAGGTTGCCGGCCTGCACCAGCGCCCGAAGCATCGACTTCGTCTCGACGATAGCGATGTACGTGTCGAGGTTGGCCGTGCTCGGGACCGTGCGCGGCAGGTCGCTCACGTATTCGACGGAACCGACCGCCTCGAGCATGCCCGTGCGCTCCAGTTCTTCACAGGCCATCAGGAGGTCGACGTTGGGCGAACGTTCCGTCAGTCTGACGATCGCGGAAAAGATCTCCCGGTGCGCGGCCGAATAGAAATCGTCGGCCGTGAGAGTGTCTGTCGAGCGCGCCAGCGCCGCCTGCGTGCTGAGCATGCAACCCAGCACCGCGCGTTCCGCGTCCAGGTTGTGCGGGAGCTGTTTCCTGTTCGCCTGATCCATACACACCACGCTCCTTAAACGAATACCGTTATTGCTGCGCTTCCACCACCAGCCTGAACGTCGCGTGCACGTTCCCCGCGAGCCGGACTTCCACTTCGCTCTCCCCGATCGCCTTGATCGGTTCGTCCAGCACGATCTTCTTCCTGTCCAGCTTGATGCCGTGCTGGTCCTCGAAAGCCTCCGCGATCTCCTTGCTGGTGATGGAGCCGAAAAGCTTGCCGCCCTCCCCGGTATTGGCCTTCACCGTCACCGTGAGCGCACGGATGCGCCCGGCCAGGTCCTTGGCGGTCTCGACCTCTATCGCCTGCCGGTGTTCCTCGGCCTTGGCGCGCTGCCGGGCAAGGTTCAGGTTTTGCGCGCTGGCCACCTCGGCCAGGCCCCTGGGGATCAGGAAATTGCGCGCGTACCCGTCTTTGACATTGACGACCTCGTCCTTCTTGCCCGCGCCTTTCACGTCCTGCCTGAGAATCACTTTCATTGTACGATGCCCTCCTCAACCAGATGCAGCACCGTCTGCCGCACCAGTTCTTTTGCTTCTGTTATCGTCATATTCTTCAATTGCGTCGCCGCCATCGCAAGATGACCGCCGCCGCCGAGTTTCTCCATGATGACCTGTACGTTGATCTCGCCGTTGGACCGCGCGCTGACCTGTACGGCGTCCTCCACCGGCACGAGCACGATCGAGGCCCGCACGCCGCGGATGGTCAGTATCTGGTCCGCCGTCTGGGCAGCGAGGAGCTGTGCCCGCGGCGTTTTGTTCTCGTACCACGCGATCGCGATGTTCTTTTTGAGCATCTGCATGTTCTGGATCGTCTCGATGCGCTGGAAGAACGCGTTCGCGTCGTCCTTCAAAAGGTCGTGCACGCGCACCATGTCCGCGCCCTGGCGCCTGAGGTACGTGGCCGCCTCGAACGTGCGCACGCCCGTATCCATCAAGAAGTTCTTCGTGTCCATCGTGATCCCCGAAAGCAGGGCGTCGGCCTCGAACGGCGTGAGGCGGATTTCGCTGTCGTAATACTGGACCAGTTCGGCCACCAGCTCGCAGGTGGACGAGGCGTATGGTTCGAGGCAGCTCACCGCCGGATTCTCGGTCCATTCCAGCCCGCGCCGGTGGTGGTCGATCACCGCGACCTGGTCGGCCATGTCCAGCAGGCGGGGACAGGACGCCGAGCTCGGGCGCTGCGTGTCCACCAGCACGACCAGCGCGTCGCCGCGCATGATGCGCTGCGCCTCGGCGGCGTCTACCACAAGAATGTCGTAGAGCCCTTCCGCGCGCAACCGCTGCATGAACGGCTCGATCATGAACCTGTCCTGATCGAGGACGATGCGCGAGCACTTCTGCGAGAACTGCGCGCAGCGCACGATGCCCATCGCCGCGCCCATGCAGTCCATATCCGGCCGCGCGTGCCCCATCACGAAGACTTCCGAACTCCTTTCGATGGCCGCGCGCAGGGCCCGCGAAGTCAGGCGCAGCTTGACCCTGGACCGTTTCTGTGTCGTGGGGGACATCCCCCCGTAGAACGTGATGCGGTCCTCCGTCTTCACGGCGGCCTGGTCCCCGCCGCGCCCGAGCACGACGTCGGTCGCCTGCTGCGCGAGCTCGTTGCTCTGTTTCGCGTTCTCGCCGGCGCCTACCGCTATGCTCAGCGTGATGTACTGCCCGTCGCTGGTGGATATGCGCCGCGCCTCGTCGAGGATCGGGAACCGGCTCTGCTCGAGTTCAAGCAGGCGCCTGCGGTCGAAGAATAGGACGAACTTATCGCGGTCGAAACGCCTGAAGGCGGCCTCGAAACGCTCGGCCATCTCGGCGACGGCGCGCGTGAGCGCGGCGTTGATCCTCGAAGCCTCCGCCTCGGACGCGACGTTCATCATCTCGATATAATCGTCGACGATGATGTTGCAGACCACCGGCCGAACGCCGGCGGTGAGGCGCCCCGCCTGCGCGGCGGCCTGCACCTGCTTTTTTTCTTCCTGGCGCCTGTACCCGCGGTAGACGATGAGGAAATACACCTCGAGGGCAATCAACGCCACGGCGGCGATCCACCCGGCGAGGATGCCGAACGTGAACGCCACCGCTATGGCGGCCGCGGTGAATACCGCGACCACGGGAAAGACCCTGTGGATCCTTTCGAGTATGGATACCTTTGTCTTTGTCGGTTTTGGCGCCATGTCTCAGATTCCTCCCCCAGACTCAGGCCGCGATGCGCGAACGGATTCCCAGCACCTGGTCCATCACGCCGACGACGAACATCACGGAGCCGATCAGCGCGTACAGGACCGCCATGACGAGCCAGCGCAGCACGCGCGGCATCGAACGATGCACCAGGTAGTAGTCGACCACCGCAAACCCCTGTACGACAAAGCATACAAGAAACAACGTATTTGTCAATATCCCGACCTGCGCCAGCCAGCCATCGCTGAGGAACTGGACGATCAGCCCTATCGCGATGATAAACACGGCGCCTCGCGCGAACCGCGCGGGAAGCTGGTAATCCCAGAAAGGCACCATCGGGACCACGTCCCCTCCGGCTACCTGCAGCCGCTTCCTGGATAACGCGAAGCAGAAAAGGCCGCCGAGGGCCGAGTACACCAGCACGAGCACGGGCAGCATGCTCCTTATCACCGCTTCCGCCTGGCCGGTAAGATAGGCCACGACCTGCGCTTTTTCGCCCGATACATCGACGTTCAGCGCCATCGACGCGGAGAAAAGGGGGACGACGGTCCGGTAGGCGTCCTGCGGCAGGGAGACGAGATAACGGCCGAACGCGTCCATCCCGGAGCCCAGCGCGTCGCCGCCGGCGAGGGCGTTGGCGAGCGCGTAACCCAGCATCAGGCCTGTAAACACCGCGCCGATGCAAATCGCGACGCTCTCGAACGCGTTCCACTTCCTCCTCAGCACATATATGCCCGCGGCCATCACGGGCAGCGCGAAAGTGCCCAGCACCAGCATCGTCCACATCCCCGCCGTCACGTTCGCGGCGATGAGGGCGGTGAGTAAGACGGCTGCCGCCCAGTGCCAGGTCTTCATCACGCCGTAGAATATCCCGACGACGGGCAGCAGTATCGCCGCGGGCAAAAACCAGGCGGAGACGATGCCGCACGCAACGCTCAGCAGGGCAGCGGCTCCCGCGTTCACGCTGCCTCTTTTGCTTTCCAAACCCTATAAATCCCCTTTCCAACCCACACACTACACAAAAGCCCGGCACGCACTGAGCCGGGCTGGAATAGGCATCGGGTCAATCGGTTACGTAGGGCAGCAGGGCCACCACTCTCGCCCGCTTAATCGCCATGGACACCTGCCTTTGATGCTTCGCGCAGGTTCCGGACATCCGCTTGGGCATTATTTTGCCGCGTTCGGTCATGCATTTGCGCAGCCGGGCGATGTCCTTGTAATCTATATGCTCGCACTTGTCGACGCAGAATTGGCAGACCTTGCGCCTGGACCTGCGCCCGCGCGGCTTTCTTTGTCCTCTTTCATCAGCCAACGCTGTTTCCTCCTTGATTTTGTTTCTGTGAGCCGGCAAACCCTTGGTTAATCAGCTGTTTTCCGGTAGGCATGCCGCTCCCGGCATTTCCCCGCCGGCCCTGCGCGCATGGCGCCATCAAACTGAAGCCCGGGTTTGCCGATAAGCCTGTTAAAACGGCAGTTCCTCGTCGTCCATCGACGAAAAATCGGGCAGCGGATCGCTCACGTAATCCTGCGGAGCGCCGCCCTGGTTCTGGTTCTGACTCTGGGGCGGACGGTCCAAAAACTGCACTTCGTCCGCCTGTATCTCGGTAACGTAGCGCTTCGACCCGTCCTGCGCGTCGTAGGAGCGCGTGCGGATCTCGCCCAACACCGCGACCTTCGAGCCTTTGTGCAGGTAGTTCGCGCAGTTGTCGGCCAGGCCGCGCCACGTCACGACGGGGATGAAATCCGCCAGCCGTTCGCCCTGCTGGTTGGCGAAACGCCTGCTCACGGCCACCGTGAACGTGCACAGCGAGATGCCGCTGGGCGTCCCCCTCTTCTCGGGCTCGCGGGTCAGGTTACCGATGATGATCGCTTTGTTCATATCTTCACCGCCTTCATGCGCCGACGCGGGTCACGAGATAGCGCAGCACGTCATCCGAGATCCTGAAGTTGCGTTCCAACTCCCTGGGGAGCTCGGTACCCGACGTAAAATGCTCCAGGACATAATACCCTTCGTTCTCGTCATCGATGGGATAGGCAAGCTTGCGCTTCCCCCACTCCTCGATGTCGTCAACGGTGCCTCCGCCCTGGGTGATGATCGCGTTGAACCTTTCGATGAGCGCGTTTTTCGCCTCATCCTCCAGACCGGACCGGATGATGTAGAGAACCTCGTATTTATGCATGGGTTCACCTCCTTCTGGACATAAGGCCTTTGCCCGTTTCGGCAAAGGCAAGGAATGAATGGCCGGTCTTGATTATAGCACACCCTCCCCGTTTGTTCAAGCAATTATGGTCCCCCGCCGCCTTAGGCCCCGAGCTTATCGAGCCCGGCCCGAAGGCGCTCGAGGCTCTCCTTGCGCCCGAGCAGCAGCGCCGCTTCCACCGCACCGCCCGGCGTGACGCGCTTCCCGCAAAGCGCGATCCGCACGGGGAAGAGCACCTGCCCGTTCTTCATGCTAAGCTCTTTCACGAGGGAAAAGAGCGCGTCGTGAATCAAGCGTTCGTCCCATTCCCCGAGCGCAGTGAGCGCGGGGAGCGCCCTTTCGAGCACGGTCCGGGCGACGGCCTCGTCGGTCTTCATCTTCTTGTGGACGAACAGTTCTGTCTTATAATCGGGAAGGGCCTTCACGAAATCGAGCTGCGGGGGGATGTCGGTGAACCTTTCGGTGCGCGGCTGAAGCATCCGGCATAAAAGCGCTTCGTCGTAGTCGCCGGGCGGCAGCGCCTCTTCGTAGTATTTTCGCGCGTGCGCGGTGAATTCCTCCGGCGACATGGCGCGGATGTACTGCGCGTTGAGCCAGGTCAGCTTGTCGGGGTCGAAGATCGCGGGGGCCTTGTTGATGCCCGAAACGTCGAACGCCTCGACGAGCTCGTGAAGCGTAAACTTTTCCCTGGTCGTCCCGGGGCTCCAGCCCAGCAGCGCGATGTAGTTGATCACGGCTTCTTTCAGATACCCTTTTTGGATGAAGTCGTCGTAGGAGGCGTCGCCCTCGCGCTTGGAAAGCTTGTGCGTCGCGTCGCGCATCACGGGCGGCACGTGGATGTACACGGGGACCTCCCAGCCCATCGCCTCGTAGATCAAATCGTATTTCGGAGAGGACGAGAGGTATTCGCTGCCCCGGACCACGTGCGTGATCTCCATCAGGTGGTCGTCTACGACGTTTGCGAAGTTGTAGGTCGGCAGCCCGTCGGACTTTAAGAGCACGCCGTCGTCCAGCGTCGCGTTGTCCACGGTCACTGCGCCAAAGATGGCGTCCGTAAATCCGGCAGTCCCCGTTTCGGGCACCTTCTGCCGCACGACGAAGGGTTCGCCGGCCTCGGCGCGCGCCCTGGATTCCTCCGGCGGCAGGTCCCGGCAGCGGCGGTCGTACATGAACGTTTCGCCGCGCGCTTCGCTCTTGGCGCGCAGGGCGTCGAGGCGGTCTTTCGTGCAGAAGCACCGGTACGCCCCGCCCCTTTCGATGAGAGCCTCGGCCTGCTCGCGGTAGATCGCGCGGCGCTCGCTCTGCACGTAGGGACCGTACGGCCCCCCGACGTGCGGGCCCTCGTCGGGGACGAGCCCCGTCTCGTCCAGCGTCCGAACGATCATCTCGACCGCGCCTTCCACGAGCCGCTCGCGATCCGTGTCCTCGATGCGAAGCACGAACGTCCCGCCGCGCTGCTTCGCGATCAGGTAGGCGTAAAGGGCCGTGCGAAGCCCCCCTATGTGCAGATACCCCGTCGGGCTGGGCGCAAACCGCGTCCTCACCAATGGCATAACTCCTCCTCTTCGTCTTACGGCTCCGGCCGCAGGGATTCTTCGTCCCCCGTTGCCTCGATGCGCCTTCCTGCGCGGCGCGTCGAGGCCGGCTGTTCACATACTGTTAAAGAACTCCCTCAGTTCCTTCTTCTTCTCCTCGGAAAGCTCGCTCTTTCTGACGTCCTGCACCGCGCCCTCCAGCGCGTAGAGCCTGTTCAGGCAGGCGCCGGGCTCGACGCTTTTCACCCTCCAAAACGCTTTTTTGCTCCCCAGCGCCCGCAGTTCCTCCGGCGTGAATATCCCGGCGTTTTCGAGCGACCGCTCCGCCGCTTTCCCTATGTTGGGGAGCCTTGACAATTCGCCCATGATATCATCCTCTTTGGTGTGCCGGCGTCCTATCACACGCAGACTATGCCCTGCCTTTGAGCTTCGCCCAGGTGTCCTTCAGGCCCACGATGCGGTTATATACCGGCGCCTCTTTCGTGTGCTCGACGCTGTCGGCGCAGAAATACCCCAGCCTGAGGAACTGGAACCGCTCCCCCGCGGGGCACTGTGCGAGCGCGGGCTCGACGAGGCAGTCCGTAAGTTCCTCTACCGAATGAGGGTTCAGCCGGGACATCAGGTCCTCGTTGTCCTCGTTATCGTCGAGCAGGTAGTCGTACAGGCGGACGCGGGCGCGCGCGGCGTCTTTCGCGCCGACCCAGTGCAGCGTCCCCTTGACCTTCCTGTTCGCCCCGGGCATCCCGCTCTTCGTTTCCGGGTCGTAGGTGCACAGCAGCGTCTCTATGCCGCCCTGCGCGTCCCGGACCACGTCCTCGCAGCGGATGATGTACGCGTCCTTGAGCCGCGCCTCGCGGCCGGGCGCGAGCCGGTGGAACCTGGGCGGCGGGTCCTCCATGAAATCCTCCCGCTCGATGTAGAGCTCGCGCGAGAACGTCAGTTCCCTTGCGCCCATCCCCGGGTTTTCGGCGTTGTTGGCCGAGACGAGCGTTTCCGACGCGCCTTCGGGGTAGTTGGTGAGCACGACCTTCAGCGGGCGCAGGACCGCCATGAGGCGCCGCGCCTTCAGCTTGAGGTCCTCGCGGACGCAGTGCTCGAGCAGCGCGGCGTCCACCGTCGAGTTGCTCTTGGCGACCCCGATCTTCTCGCAGAAGCTGCGGATGGACTGGGGCGTATAGCCGCGCCGCCGCAGCCCGCAGAGCGTGGGCATGCGCGGGTCGTCCCAGCCGCTCACCGCGCCCCCGTCGACCAGGCGCTTCAAAAAGCGCTTGCTCATCACGGTGCGCGTGAGGTTGAGCCGCGCGAACTCGTACTGGTGCGGCGGGAATTCGATCTCGCACTCATTGACGAACCAGTCGTACAGCGGGCGGTGGTCCTCGAACTCGAGCGTGCACAGCGAATGCGTGATCCCCTCGACGGCGTCGGAGAGCGGGTGCGCGAAGTCGTACATCGGATAGACGCACCACTCGTCGCCCGTGCGGTGGTGGCTCGCCTTCATCACGCGGTAGATCACGGGGTCGCGCATGTTCATGTTGGGCGACGCCATGTCGATCTTGGCCCGCAGCACGTGCTGGCCCTCATCGTATTTCCCGTCGCGCATTCCGCGAAAGAGCCTGAGGTTTTCCTCGACGGTCCGGTCCCGGTACGGGCTGTTCTTGCCCGGCTGCGTGAGCGTGCCGCGGTAAGCGCGCATCTGCTCGGCCGTGAGGTCGCACACGAACGCCTTGCCCTTTCTGATAAGCAGTTCCGCGAACTCGTAGAGCTGCCCGAAATAGTCGGAGGCGTAGTAGAGCCTGTCCTCCCAGTCGAAACCCAGCCAGCGGATGTCCTCCATGATGGAGTCGACGTACTCCGTGTCCTCCTTGACCGGGTTGGTGTCGTCGAAGCGGAGGTTGCATTTCCCCCCGTACTTCGCGGCCAGGCCGAAGTCGATGGTGACCGCCTTGGCGTGGCCGATGTGCAGGTAGCCGTTNNCCGTTGGGTTCGGGCGGGAAACGGGTTTTTATCGGCCGCCCTCCTTCCTTCAGGTGGCGTACGACGTGTTCTTCGATAAAGTTCAGGCTTTGAGCCTCTGTCCTGTTGCCTTCGTCGTTCATCCGGACGGTATCCTCCTACTTCGTCTGCTTTACAGGATGCGAACGAGCATCGTGCCCGCTTCGCTCAGTTCTATCCTGACGACGCCGCTGTTCTCGAGCTGGCGCATCAGGTCCGAGAAACGCTTGAATCCGAGGTTTCGCTCGTCGAAATCCGGGTAGATCTTCTGCACGGACGCCTTGATGATGCTCGGGTTCACGCTGTCGAACCCGCTCGACTTGAACGTCTCCAGCTCCTGCTTGAACACGTTGATGTAGTTCTCCCTCGTGACCTGGTTGTAGCGGTTCGGCGTCTCGTCGTCGGATGTGAGGCAGACCTTGAGCGCCGAGTCCTCGGTGAACAGCTCGATGGCGGCACCGTGCTTCTTCACGGCCTGGAGGAGCTTGCCGAAGGAACTGACGCCGAAGTTGCGCTCGTCGAAGTCGGGCCTGAGCCTTGTCAGCGTCTTCTTCAGCTCGCTCGCGTAGAGCTCGCCGTCGGCGTCCGCGTGCTCGTCGAGTATCTTTTCCACCACCGGCACGAGCGATTCGAGCGTGTTGTCGGTCTCGTCGCTGCGCTCCTCCTCCTTCTTCTTCTTCTTGGTCTGGCTCACCGCCTCGAGGAAGATGAACTCGCTGCACGCGCTGATG
>DCTV01000071.1 GCA_002329665.1 Christensenella sp. UBA1431 | reverse complement strand
TAGCCCTCGGCGTACTTGTTGGTAAGATGCGTGCCGGCCGTTGCGAGCACCGCGTCGCTGACGAAATTCTCGGACGCGATAAGCTCCAGATGCTCCCGCTGGCGCTTGAGTTCCAGTTCGAGCACGTGGGCGATCTCGGGGTCAACGCTGGCGATTACCTGAAAATCATTCATATCGTGTTTTCTCCCGTAAAATTATGTGTACGCCGGATTGCACGGCAAAACAGCGGCGTTTTATATCCTTTGATTTATCCCTCAGGAAAGCAGTTGCATGATCGACGCCTTGGGGTGCGCGCCCACCAGGGACCCGGCCTGCTTCCCGTCCTTGAAGACGATCAGCGTCGGGATGCTCATCACGCCGAAGCGCTGCGCGATGCCCGGCTGAAGGTCCACGTTCACTTTCGCCACGGTCGCCTTGCCGTCCATTTCGTCCGCGATCTGTTCGAGCACGGGGGCAACCATGCGGCACGGGCCGCACCAGGGCGCCCAGAAATCTACCAAAACGGTCCCTTTCGCGATCTTTGCGTCGAAATTCTCCGATGTGAGTTCTGCGATTATGTCTGAAGCCATTTCAATCCTCCCTGAAAGGTTTTTCTATAGTTTGAGTTTCTTCACAGGTTTTTATTTCCCTCTTTGGCGCATCTACGAGCGCGACCATCCTGGGGGCGTACACGCGGCTTTTTTTCAGCCGCGGCTCGAACAGCCGTATGCCGTAATAGGCCCCCGCGACGAAAAGCAGGCCGAGGACGCACGCCGCGATCTCCGAATTTGCCAGTATGTGCACCGCTTCGTTCAACAAATACCCGATCACGAGCCCGAAAACGAGCATCAGCAGCGGGAATATATACGAGATGAGCGACGCCCTGATCAGCGCCGGCGACTCGATGTCCACCTGCACCCAGTCGCCCTCCGACGCGCCGAGCGTGTTCTTGGTGTTGAGCAGCATTTCCTGCTGCGACCTAGACATCATGCACGCCCCGCATTTCTTGCAGGCGGAACTCCTCTCGAAACGCACGAGCGCCATGCCTTCGTCGATCGAAACGACCTGGCCGATCTCTCTCATGTAAGCCCCCTATGTGTTGCGGCTAAGCGCGATGCCCGCCACCGCTTCGTAGGCCATCAGAAGGCCCGCAGCGCCGGTCGCGAAAGCCGCGCTCCCCGTGGGCCCTCCTTTTTCGCCGACGCGCGGGGCTTCGAGCGAACAGACGACCCTGAGCGCCTTCACGCCGCGTTTTCTCATCCTCGCGCGCATCACGCGCGCGAGCGGATCCATGGACGTCTCGTAGATGTCCATTGCCCGGAACGCGGACGGGTCCAGGCGGTTGCCTGCGCCCATGCAGGATACGACGGGCACCCGCGCGTTTATGCAGTCCACGATCAGCGCTTCCTTGTCGGGCGGCGAATCGATGCAGTCCAGCACGCAGTCGAACCGGGCAAGGTCGATAACGCCGTCCGCCTGCGGTGGATAACGCAGCCTCATGGGCGTGACGCGACAGCCCGGGTTGATCTGAATAAGGCGCTCGCGCATCGCATCCACCTTGGGCACGCCAACGTTTGCCTGCGTCGCGTGGAGCTGGCGGTTGAGGTTGGTCTTCTCGACGGCGTCGCCGTCGATGAGCGTGAGCGCGCCGGCGCCGCTGCGCACCAGCGCCTCGGCCGCAAAGCTCCCCACGCCGCCGACGCCTACCACGGCGATATGGCTTTTTTTGAGCGCCTCGACCCCCGCCTCTCCGATGAGCCGCCGGATCCTGTCAAGATACATGGAAGATCATGCCTTCGCACCCATTTTAACCCTGATCCCCAATTCCCGCAACTGTTTCTCGTCCACGCCCGTGGGCGACCCCGTGAGCGGGCAGGATGCGTTCTGCAGCTTCGGAAAAGCGATCACGTCGCGTATGGAAGCCGATCCCGTCATGAGCATCATCAGCCTGTCGAACCCCAGCGCCAGCCCGCCGTGGGGCGGCGCGCCGTATTTCAGCGCCTCCAAAAGGTAGCCGAACCTCTCCCATGCCTGTTCGCCGTCGAAGCCGATCGCCTTCAGCATCCGCTCCTGCAGCTTTGGCGTGTGGATACGGATCGACCCGCCGCCCAGCTCAGTGCCGTTCAACACGATGTCGTAGGCCTTCGCGCGCACGCGGGCGGGGTCCGTTTCAAGAAATTCCACGTCTTCGTCCACCGGGGCGGTGAACGGGTGGTGCTTGGCCACGTACCGCTTTTCGTCGGCATCGTATTCCAGCAGCGGGAACTCGGTGACCCATAGGAAATCGAACCGCCTCTCGTCGATCAGGCCCAGCTTTTTCGCGAGTTCCAGGCGCAGGTTCCCGAGCGCTGCGAAGACGGTCTCGTCCGCGTCGGCCATGAAGAACAGGATGTCGCCCGTTTCCCCTCCCATCCTGGAGACGATCGCGCCGGTCTCTTCCTCGCTCAAAAACTTGGTGATGGGCGATTTCAGGCCGTCTTCCGCGATGCTGATCCAGGCCATGCCCTTCGCGCCGAAGCCTTTCACGAATTCGACCAGCGCGTCGATCTCGCGGCGCGCAAAGACATCTGCGCAGCCTTTGCCGTTGATCGCGCGAACGCTCCCGCCTTTTTTTATCGGGTCCGCGAACACCTTGAAACCGCAGTCCCTTAAAAGGTCGCTCAGGTCCACGATTTCGAGCCCGAACCGGGTGTCAGGCCTATCCGTGCCAAACCTGTCCATCGCCTCGCGGTACGAGAGGCGCTTGAAAGTTTCGGGCAGGTCGATGTCCAGCATCTGGTTAAACACCCGTTTTATGAGCCCTTCCGTCACTTCCATCACGTCGTCCGGCGCCGCGAACGACATCTCGAAGTCGATCTGCGTGAACTCGGGCTGGCGGTCGGCGCGCAGGTCCTCGTCCCTGAAACACCTCACGATCTGGAAGTACCTGTCGAAGCCGGAAACCATCAAAAGCTGCTTCAACAGCTGCGGGGACTGGGGCAGCGCGTAGAACTCCCCCGGATGCACGCGGCTGGGCACGAGGTAGTCGCGCGCGCCCTCNNCGTGCTCTTGGTGAGCATGGGCGTTTCGATCTCGTAAAACCCGCGCTCGTCCATGAAATCGCGCACTATTTTCGCGGCGCGGTGCCTCGACACGAGGTTATTAAGCATGCACGGCCGGCGAAGGTCTAAGTACCTGTATCTGAGGCGGACGCTCTCCTGCGTCCTGATGTCGTCCTCGATCTCGAAAGGCGGCGTCTGCGAGCGGTTGAGCACCTTCAGCCCCTGCGCACGCANNCTCGACGTGCCCCGTGGCGATTTTGGGGTTGACGGTGTCCTCGCTCCTTTTTACTACTTTGCCCGCTACGGCCAGCACGAATTCGTTCCGCACCGACTCCGCCCTGTCGAACAGTTCCCCGTCCTCCGACTCGTCGAAGACCACCTGCACGACGCCCGTGCGGTCGCGAAGGTCGATGAAAAGCAGGGACCCGAGGTTCCTGCGCGTCTGGACCCATCCCATCACGACGGCGCT
>DCTV01000029.1 GCA_002329665.1 Christensenella sp. UBA1431 | reverse complement strand
GATGATGGACTCGCTGACGCGGTTTGCGATGGCGCAGCGCGAGATCGGCATGGCGATCGGCGAACCGCCCGTTGCGCGGGGGTACACGCCGTCGGTGTACGCGCTGCTGCCCAAGCTCCTCGAGCGGACGGGCACTTCGGAGAAAGGCGCGATCACCGGCCTTTACACCGTGCTCGTGGAGGGCGACGACATGAACGAACCGGTTTCGGACACCGTTCGCGGCATCCTCGACGGACACATCGTACTCTCGCGCGAACTCGCCAACGCCGGCCATTACCCGGCTATAGACGTGCTATCGAGCGTGAGCCGCGTGATGCCCGACATCGTCGATAAGGAGCACATGCGCGCGGCCGACTGCGTGAAGAACAACATGGCCGTATACAGGCGGGCCCAGGACCTGATCAACATCGGCGCGTACAAGAAGGGGACGGATGCGGTGATCGACCGGGCTATCGACATGATCGGCCCGATCAACGCGTTTTTGCGGCAGTCCACGGACGAACCCTGCGCGTACGACGCGACCAAATCGCAATTGATGGAACTTATCCGGGGGAGTGACGAGTTGGCATGAGAAAATTTCAGTTTACGCTGGAAACCCTCGAACGCGCAAAAGAGGCCGAGAGGGAGCAACAGGAGGCCGAACTCGCAAGGACGCAGAAGGCCCTCGACACGCTGTTGGATCAGATGGCACGTCTAAAAGCCGGCCTTACTGACCACCAACGGGAACTGGGCAGGCAGATGGACAGGGGCCTGAGCGGCATGAAAGCCTGCGTCTACGATAACTACGCGACATATCTGCGCGAAACCATGGAACAGCTAAATAAGCGGATAGCGCAGGCCACCGCCTAGAGGGACGCGAAGCGCGCGGCGCTGCTTCAGACCATGAGGGAGCTGCAGGCGCTAAACAAACTGCGCGCCCGGCAGTACGGGAAGTACCTCGAAGAACTCCGGCGCGAGGAGGAAAAGAGCATCGGCGATTTCGTTTCGTACCAGGTGACCAGCGCCTGAGGAGGCAGGGACGATATGGATATGTTAGAAGACGACAACGGCGCGGTGCAAGAGGCGGGAGAGGAAAAGCCCGAAGGGAAAGCCAAAAAGAAATTCGGGAAAGAAAAACCTCCCAAAGAAAAGAAGAAGAAGGAACCCAAACCGAAGAAAGAGAAGCGGAAAAAAGAGAAGCCGAAGAGGGAAAAGGCGGACAGGGAGAAGAAACCGCTTTCGGCCGGAAAGGCCGCCCTCATAACGGCGCTCGCTTTCCTGCTGCTCATCGGAGGGGCCGCCGGCGCCGTGATACTGGACGTGGGCGGTTGCCGCGCGGCCGTTAGCTCGCTTTTGCAGGGCGGGGAGGACGTGGCCAAAACCGAGAAGGAACTCGAGCTCATGGCCAGGGAAAAGGACCTCGCCAAGAAGGAAGAGGACGTCGCCAAGCGGGAAAAGACGGCGAATTCCCGGGAGAGCGCGCTTAACAAGAAGGAGAACGAACTGAGGTCGCGCGAAGTGATCGTTGTCCAGTCGGAACAGGAAGCGGCGGACGAGGCGGCGGCCCTTGAGCAGCTCGCCGAGGTCTATTCGCGGATGGAGCCTATAAACGCGGCGCAGATACTCTCGCAGATTAAGAACACAGCGGATGTGACCGATATACTAAGGCAGATGAAACAAAACAAGGTAGCGGACATACTGGCCGCGATGACGCCCGAACTGGCTTCGGAGCTTACGGTGCAAATGAAGGCCGCCCAAGCCGTCGTGCCGACATCGGCGCCGGCCACTACCGAATAGGAGGTGAAGGATTGCAGCCCGTAATGCAAGCGGATTACGCCCTGCCCGCCGCGGCCGCAGCGCCGGGGCAGGCCGGGAAAACAAAGGAACGGGACGATAACGGGTTTTTCAGTCTGTTGAACGCGGTGACAAACGGCATGGCGGCAAGAGAAGCCGCCAAAACCCCAAAAGCGTCCGAGGACACCGAGAGCGGGCTTCCCGAAGCGGGAGCGGCGCTCTTAATGATGCTGCTGGCCTTGCAGGCGCAGGCGCCCGAAGAGGGCCATGAGGCGGCAAAGGCAGGCGGCGGGGCGACAGGGATTCCGGCGGCGGAGCAGGAAGCGGCCAGGGCCGTGCCGGCTGCCCTCGTTGAGGTTCTCTCCGGCATGGAAGGGAACGCCAAAAAGGAGACGGAAGAAACCGGCGCGGGATCAAACGGCCTGATTGAAATCCCGCAGCAGACGCCGCAAGAGCCGGACGCACGCGTGCGGCACGGAGGCGACGCGCAGGCGCCGGCGCCAAAGGGCGCGTCCGCCCCGGTGGAAGCCGCGCCCAAAGAGGCCGCGGCAAACGCGCCGGAAACGGTTGTCGAACAGATTACGGCATCGACCGGAGAACAGGGCCCGCCGGCCGGGACGCCCGCCGCAACCAAGGACGGCGGAACGCCGGCACCGCAGGCGGATGTGAAGGCGGAGCCGGGCGAAAAAGCGAAGCCTGGGAACGGGGCGCCGGCGAAGGACGCCAATATACAGGCGGCGCCGGCGAAGGACGCCGGGGAGCGGCCGGACGCAGGCAGAACGAGCGACGGCGGGCGGCAAGCGCCGGCGGAGACAATGCATCCGGTGCGCAAGGAAACGGCCGTGCAGCCCCTGGCCGGACAGGACACGGAGGCCGAAGGGGTGCAGCCCGGCGCGTCCTTTTTCGAAAGCGGGAAAGCGGCCGCAAAGGCCGGCATCCTGGAGCAGGTGGCCGGCAAGGCCGCGGCGGGGATAAAGCAAGGCAAGTACCAGATGAGCATACAGCTCCGTCCCGAACACCTCGGAAAGGTCTCGGTGAAGGTGACGATGGACGCAGAAGGCATGGTCGTGAAGATTCACGCGGAGAACGAAACCGCAAAGAGTGCGATATCGGGCGAGGTCGCGCAACTCGAACAGGCACTCAAGGACCGAGGGATCACTGTAGTGCGCATGGAAGTGCAAGAAAGCCTGCAGGACGGCGCCGGGCAGCCCGGCCACCCGAACGACCCCAGGCAAAACCGGCGGGAGTATACCCCGCAGGACGACGGGGACGCGGGGACGGCGGGCCGCGAGACGCTCATCGCCCTGCAGGAATACATATACGGCAACACGGTCGAATTCCGGGCATAGGAGGAAAGAAGATGAACGTATCCGGTGTCGGTACGTCGCAGTACGCGGATATAGGAGCGGACCGCATGACGGGGAGCGAGCTGGGGAAAGACGCTTTTTTGTCCATACTGGTTTCCCAGCTCCAGCACCAGGACCCGCTGACCCCGATGGAGAATACGGATTTCATCGCGCAGATGGCGCAGTTCTCGGCGCTGGAACAGATGCAGTCGCTCAACACGAGTTTTATGGCGAGCCAGGCGACGGGGATGATCGGGAAGTACGTCTATGCCGAGATCGCGGACGAAAACGGGCAGAAGGTCCCGGTATTCGGGAAGGTCGACGGCGTGACCATGGTTAAGGGCAAGGCGCGCCTCTGCGTCGGCGACACGAGCGTGCCCGCCGACAAGGTGACGGAAGTATACGACAGCGGCGCGTTGGAGAAAAGCGACATAAAAGATACGCTCCTGCAGGGTTCGGGGCTGATTGGCAAATACGTGACCGGAGCCGCGGTGGAAGACGGGGGAATAGTCGCCGTGGAGGGCGTGGTCGAGAGCCTGAGCGTGTCGGGCGGCACCGTTTATGCGGACGTCGGCGCGCACGAGGTGGCGATCGCCGACATCACATCGATACGGGAACCCTGAACGAAAAGACCATTCATATCGAGGAGGTAAGTGCATTATGATGCGCGCATTGTATTCGGGAGTATCCGGGCTGAAAAACCATCAGACCCGGTTGGACGTTATCGGCAACAACATCGCGAACGTGAACACGGTGGGATTCAAGAGCAGCCGCGTCGTCTTCCAGGACCTCTACAGCCAGACGATCGGCTCCGGGTCCGGGGCCAACGGCGCGGCCATAGGCGGCGAAAACTCGAGCCAGGTCGGGCTGGGATCGTCCCTGTCGGCCATCGACGTGCTGCACACGCGCGGCGCCACACAGTACACCGGCGCGCCGCTCGACCTCTCTATTGAGGGGGACGGGTACTTCATCGTCTCGGCCGGCGGATCGGAGTATTTCACGCGCGCGGGCAACTTCGCACTGGACGACGAATACAACCTGGTCAACGCGGAAGGGTACTTCGTGCAGGGATACTCCCTGGCGGACCCGCCGACCATCCCTCCGTCCATCGACTACGGCACGATGGGCAACATACGGCTCAGCAACGCCTATTACGACATAGCCGTCGACCAGAACGGCGCAATCTGGGGGCTGGACGTGAGCACCAACGAAAAGGTACAGATCGGCCAGTTGCAGCTCGCGACGTTTTCCAACTCCAGCGGCCTGGACAAGGTCGGAGGGTCGCTGTACGTGGCCGGCGCGAACTCGGGCACGGCGACCTACGCGAACCCGGGGCAGTCGGGCGCGGGCCTTTTGAGCGTGAACGCGCTGGAGATGTCCAACGTGGACCTCGCGCAGGAGTTTACGGAGATGATCGTCACGCAGAGAGGATTCCAGGCCTGTTCGCGCATCATCACGACGACGGACCAGATCCTCGAAGAGCTCGTGAACATGAAGCGTTAGCACGGCGTTAAGCATTAGCCGTCTGGCGAGAAATCGGGAGGGTGGGAGGAAATGATCCAGGTCACACGGATCAACGGCGAGAGGTTCTATATCAATCCGGATGCGATCGAGTTCCTGGAGGAAACACCGGATACGGTCGTGTCTCTGGCATCGGGCAGGAAGGTAGTCGTCGCCGAGAGCGCAAAGGACATCGAAAGAAAGATCGTCGTATTCAGGCGCAGGTATCTGAGACAGGGGCCACGCCTACTATCAATCAAGTGAGGAATGGGCAATGGAGATTACAACCTTAAGCGGAATCGCTGCCGGGATCGGACTGATCGTAGTCGGGATCACGCTTAGCGGGAGCGTTAGCAACTTTATAGACCTCCCTTCCATCATGATCGTGTTCGGAGGTACCTTCGCCTCGACGGTGATCTCTTTTCCCGTTTCGCAAATCAAGAATCTCATAAAGGTAATAGGAAAAGCGTTTAAGAAGAACGATATTGATTTAAATAGAGATATAGAATTGATAATAGACCTTGCGCAGAAAGCGCGGCGAGAGGGCCTGCTCGCCCTGGAGGACGCGGTCGACCAGATCGACAACAATTTCCTGAAAAAGGGCGGCAGGCTCCTGGTCGACGGCTGTGACCCGGAACTGATCAAGTCGATCATGGAAGCCGAACTGGATTTCCTGCAGGAGAGGCACACCCAGGGACGGGCCATGCTGGAAACCATGGCGGCGTTTTCCCCGGCGTACGGCATGATCGGTACGCTGATCGGGCTGATAAACATGCTCAAGAACCTGACCGACACGGATGTGCTGGGGCCGAACATGGCCGTCGCGCTGGTCACGACTTTTTACGGGGTCATGCTGGCCAACCTGGTCTTCATGCCGATAGCGAAAAAGCTCAAGACCAGGAGCGCCAAGGAATATTACCAAAAGCAGATGTTCCTCGAGGGCCTGCTGTCCATACAGGACGGCGAAAACCCGAGGATCATCAGGGACAAGCTTTCGGCGTTCCTTACGCCCGGCGAAATGCGCCCCAAGGAAGAGCAAACCGAAGAGGTCAAGGAGACGGAGTAGATGTCGGTGCGACGCAAGCCACCTCCTGAGAAAGAGGGCGGCAGCTCATGGATGGACACATACGGGGACATGGTGACGCTGCTGCTCACTTTTTTTGTCCTGCTTTTCTCTTTTTCCAATGTAGACGCGGAAAAATGGAAGGCGCTGGTCGATGCCTTCACCGGTTCGCCCGTAGAGGTCACATCCACGCTGGACACGGCGCAGGAATCCGAGGTCAGCGTCGTGAACGACGCGGGCACAAAACAGAGGGTGGAGGAAAGAACGAAGGAGCAGTTTAAGGAATTATATGAAAAAATCAAGAAGCACATCGAGGAGAAAGGATTATCCACCAAACTCTCTGTTGAAATGAAAGATGGGGAGATATTGATGCGGCTGAGCGACAGCATACTCTTTGCGTCGGGGAGCGCGAGGCTCGTCGAGTCCGCGGTGCCGCTGATGCACCATATCGGGGGGCTGTTGAAAGAAGCCCAGGACAGCATAGGCATAGTGCGCATCGAAGGGCATACGGACAACCGGCCGATAAGCAACAGCCTCTATGCGGACAACTGGCAGCTTTCCTCAGCCCGCGCCTACACCGTGCTCTGCTTCTTAAAGGACAACGAGATGGTGAATCAGGACAAACTGAGCTATACCGCCTATGGTGAGCAGCACCCCATCGCCAGCAACAAGACGGAAGAGGGGAAAGCGAAAAACCGGCGTGTCGATTTCGTCATCGTAAGGAAATAACATATTTTTTCAAGATACGTGAAAAAGGTGGTTCACATCATGAGCAAACTGGTGAAAATAATCATAACGGTTGTTTTGGTGCTCGTCGCGGGCGTCGCGGCCTACATATTCCTTCTGAACCCGCAGCAGCCGGCGGAAGCCCAGGAAAAACAGATGTATTCTTATGAGCCCGGGGATTATTTCGTCACGAACATAAAGGACAGCACGCGCTTACTTAAAACGACCATCGTGCTTGCCGTGGACGATCCGAACAAAACGGAATACATGGACGAACACAAACAGATCATCAGGGACATCATCATATCGACACTGAGGGAAAAAACGGAAGACGAGCTTCGGAGCATGGACATCCAGGACAAGCTCCGCGTCGAGATCGTTAACAACATCAGGGCGAAGCTCGACATGAACTATCTTGTCACCCTCTATTTCAACGACCTCGTCCTTCAGTGAGGCCCGACAATTTTGAAAAGCAGGGGGATGAACGTTGTCACAGATCTTATCGCAAAACGAGATTGACGAGCTCCTCAATACCCTGACCGGCGACCAGTCTTCGCTCGCTCTGTCCAAGGAGGACGAGAAGAAGGGGCGCGTCAGGGACTTCGATTTCAGGATGGCGAACAAGTTCCCCAAGGAACAGATGCGCACGCTTCGCGTCGTGTTCGAGGGGTTCGCGCGTTCGATGGCCACGCATCTCTCGGGCGTGATGCGCACCGTTTGCGAGGCCGAGGTCGTTTCGGTGGAGGAGCAGGCTTTCAGCGAATTCAACAATTCGCTCATCTCGCCGGTGATCCTCGCGATCTTCAACTTCGAGCCGCTTTACGGCCAGTTGATGATGCAGGTTCCGTCCGGCATCGTCGACGCGATCATCAGCCGCGTGTTCGGGGGCAAGGCGATAAGCACCGAAAGGAACAAAGCGTTCACCGAGATCGAACTGGTGACCGTAGAAAGGCTGCTCCGCCAGGTGCTTAGGCTCCTCTCCGAAGCCTGGGAAAAGATCATGCACGCCGAGCCGTCGCTGGACCGCCTGGAGACCAGCCCCCAGTTCGCGCAGATCGTTCCTCCCAACGAGACCGTCGCGATCATCACCATCAAGGTGATCATAAGGGAAATGGTCGACCTTATAAACATCTGCATCCCGCACATGGCAATGGAGCCGGTGGCCAAGGAACTCAATTCGAAGGTCCGCTTCGAGGGGCACATGCGCAGGAAGTACGAGTCGCACGAGGGGACCATCACGCAGCGGCTGGCCAACACGGAAGTGACGCTGCACGCGGTGCTGGACGAGACGGTGGCCTCCGTCAACGATCTCATCAACCTGCAGGTAGGCGACGTCGTGTGCCTGAACCACGGCGTCAACAGGGATATTACGGTTATGGCTGAACACATCCCGAAGTTCAAGGGAAAGGTCGGGATGGTGGGCGGCGGGCGTTTCGCCGTGCGCGTGACCGATATCATTAAGGAGGAGCGCGAGCATGAGTAATCTTTCGCAGGATGAAATAGACAGGATGCTGCATGCAGGAACGGAGAACGCCGCGCCGGCGGAGCCGTCCCGGGACGCAGGCGGTCACGGCGGGCCGGATGTCCTCTTTGACATAGGCGCCCGGATGGCGGAGGCTGCGGGGGAGGCCCTGCAGGCCTCGTTCAAGATGCCCGTGTCCGCGACCGCGGAACGCACGGGCATGGAGATCCTCGCGAACGTGGTCGCCGAGTACCAGGAAACGATGCTGCTGATGGAGGGGACCTATACGTCCGGGCTTGAAGGAGGGGCGCTGCTCTTGTTAAAGGAGCAGGACGCGCCGCTGCTTAAGGGGATCATCGAGGCCGCGGGCGGGGACGGTGCAAAAGCGGAGGATGGCGGGCCGCTTGCCGCAGCGCTCAAAGGCGTGTTTGCCGTGCAGGACATGGTCCTTTCCGGTATGACGGGGACGGAGATCGAGACCGTCACGGGCGAACTGGTCCCGTTCTCGCCCGAAAGCCCGGGAATGCTCCGGTGGGTGGGCGACCCCGAGCCGATGGCGGCGGTGCACCTCGAAATCGCCGTGGAAGGCGCGATGCAGTTCAGGATCGTCGAGCTTATGCACCGCGACACGCTGCGTTCGCTCGAGGCCGTGCTCGGACCGAAGGAGGGAGTGGAAGCCGCGGTCGAAGACGGCCGGCCCCAGGCAAAAGAGCCCGGTCCTAACGAGGCTTCAAACATACAAGAGGCGGCGGTGGAGCCGCAAAAACCGTCGAAAAGCATGGGGGAGATACGCAGCATGAAGGCGAAGGAACAGCAAAAAACCGTGCAGAACGTCATGTACCAGTCTTTCGAAAAGCAGCCGGAACAGTACCGGAAGGGCACGCCCGACAATATCGGGCTGATCATCGACATGCCGCTTCAGGTGTCCGTGGAACTCGGCAGGGTCCGCATGAGCATCAGGGAGATACTGGCTTTCAACATCGGTTCGATCATCGAACTCGACCGCATGGCCGACGACCTGGTGGACGTGAAGGTGAACGGAAAACTCATCGCGCAGGGCGAGATCGTGGTGGTGGACGAGAACTACGGCGTGCGCATCACCGACATCCTCTCTCCCGAACGAAGGGTGAATTCGTATTGATCTTTAGAGGCATGGCTTCGTTTCCCGGTTAAAACGGCGCTTTAAGCGCCGTTTTTTTTCTGCGCGCGGATCAGCCGGAAACGCCCGTTATTTGCGCCCGCGTCTGAGCCGCCGGTGGACGGGAAGGCGCCGGCCTTATATAATAGACAAAAAAAGGGGCGTTCGGGTATAAAAACGCCGGGAAAACTGGGGGAAAACATGGGAAACAACGGGTTGGGCCCGGTGATCGGGGGGAAGCGCGCGGCGCTTTTCGACATGGACGGCGTGCTGCTCGATTCGTTATGGGTCTGGCACAGGGTGGGCCTTGATTTCTTCGCCGAGAACGACGTTCCGGTGGACCGGCAGGCGGTGCGGGACATCCGGGGGATGGGCTTCATGCAGAGCGCCTGCTACCTCGTTAAGCGTTTCGGGCTCCAAACGACGCCCGAAAAAATCGTCGCCGGCTGGGTCGAAAAGGCGTTGCCCGCCTACGCAAACGAGGTCGCGCTGATGCCGGGCGCCGGCGCGCTCGTCGGCCGTCTTCTGGGAAAAGGGCTGCGCCTCGCCGTGGTCACGGCGTCGGACGCCGCGCTCGCCGGGGCCGCGCTGAAAAGGACCGGCATCGCCGGGGCGTTTGAGGCAATCGTCACCGAGGACGAAGCGGGCCTTCATAAGGACGGACCGGAACTCTTCCTGCACACCGCCCGCCTGCTGGACGTGCCGCCGGAATCCTGCGTCGTGTTCGAGGACAGCCTCTACGCCATGAAATCGGCGAAAGCGGCGGGGATGGCGGTCTGCGCCCTCTGTCCGCCGGAGAGGAAGGCGGAGGCGCAGGCGTGCAAAGCCGTTGCGGACCTCTTGGTCGAAAGCCTGGAAACGCTGCTGGCGGCCGGCGGATGAAGAAAGGAGGAGGAAAGCCATGGACGCGGCATCGCTGACCAAGCTTTTCCCCGTGCTTCAAACGCTCGGGGAAAAGGCGCTGAAAGCGCTGATAGGCGAAGGGAGCCTGGTCAGGCGCGAGGCCGGGGCCATCCTCATGCGCAGGGGCGAGACCTGCCCGCACGTGCCGCTCGTCCTCTCGGGGGTGCTGCGCGTGTACAAGCTCTCGCCCGGCGGGCGGGAGATGACGCTCTACCGCGCCGAAGCCGGAGACACCTGCCTCGTCTCGGTGGCCTGTAAGCTCACCGGCGAGGACTTCCCGGCCATCGCGCAGGTGGAGGAGGACGCCGAGATGTTCCTCATACCGGGCGGCGTCTACCAGCGGACGCTGGAGGGCCACTTGCCGTGGAAGGACTTCGTCATCATGACGCTGTACAGGCGCCTGGCCGAATCGCTTCAGGTGCTCGAGAGCGTGACGTTCGAGCGGGTGGACAGGCGCCTGGCCGCATGGCTGCTCGAGCGCGCGGCGCAGGTGGGGAGCGCGACGCTGCGCGTCACGCACGAGCAGATCGCCGCCGAGCTGGGGACGGCGCGCGAGGTCGTCTCGCGTATGCTGGGGGAGATGCGCCACCAGGGCTGGCTGGAGATGGGGAGGAAGCGCGTCACCATCGCCGACCGGGGCGCGCTGGAGGACCTCTTATGACAGCGCCCGGGATAATTGTATAAAGCATCGGCAAACCTTTTAAAGGGTCCCTTCGGCCGTTTCACCGATCCGCAAAAAAAAACATTGTGAAATAAAACGCCAATGTGACTTTGTTACCGAAGCATCCCCGCAATTTGCCGTATCATATTCACAAAGACAAGCGGGGTGAAAAGCAATGAAGGTACTGATAGTCGGCGGCGTCGCGGGCGGCGCCTCCGCCGCGGCGAGGCTGAGGAGGCTCGACGAGGACGCCGAGATCGTCCTTTTCGAAAAAGGCGAATACATCTCCTACGCCAACTGCGGCCTTCCGTATTACATCGGCGGCGTGATCAAGGACAAATCGCGGCTCATCGTGACGTCCGAGGAGAAGATGCGCGGCTTTTTCGACGTGGACGTGCGCACGCTGTCCGAGGTCGTATCCATCGACCGGGCGAAAAAGGAAGCCGTCGTGAAGGACCACAGGAGCGGGGAGACCTACCGCGAGGGCTACGACAAGCTCATCCTTTCGCCGGGGGCGGAGCCGAAGGTGCCAAACAGGCAATGGCTCGCCTACCCCGGCGTGTTCACGCTCAGGACCGTGCCCGACACCTACCGCATCAGCGACTACATCCAAGAACGCGCGCCCGGGCGCGCGGTGGTGGTGGGCGCGGGGTTCATCGGCGTGGAGATGGCGGAAAACCTGAAAGCGCGCGGCCTGGACGTGACGGTCGCGGAATTCCTCGACCAGGCCGTGCCGCCTTTTGACCGGGAAATGGCCGCCATACTGCACAACCACATGCGCGAAAACGGGCTGCGGCTCAGGTTCGGCGCGGGCGTAGACGGGATCGAACCGACGGAATCGGGCCTTCGGGTGTCGCTCACCGACGGGACCGGCCTCGATACGGACATGGTCGTGATCAGCATCGGCGTCGTGCCCGAGAGCGGCCTCGCCAAAGACGCCGGGCTCGAACTCGGCGCGGGCGGCGCCATACTGGTCGACGACGCGTTTGCGACCTCCGACCCGGACATCTACGCGGTCGGCGACGCCATACAGGTGAAGCATTTCGTGACGCAGGCGCCTTCGGTCGTGCCGCTGGCCGGTCCGGCGAACAAGCAGGGCCGGGCCGTGGCCGAGGTCATCGCCGGGCGAAGCGCCGCCCCGCTATCTGTGCAGGGGAGTTCGGTCGTCAAGGTCTTCGACATGACGGCGGCCTGCACCGGCATGAACGAGAAACAGCTGAAAGCACAGGGCGTCGATTACCACAAGACCTACGTGCACCCGGGCAGCCACGCGGGCTACTACCCCGGCGCGAAGCCCGTCCACATGAAGCTGCTCTTCGATAAGGAAGGCAGGATCCTCGGCGCGCAGGCGGCCGGTTTCGAGGGCGTGGAAAAACGCATCGACGTGATCGCGACGGCGCAGCGGCTGGGCGGCACGGTCTACGACCTGGAGCGGCTCGAACTCTGCTACGCGCCGTCCTACTCCTCGGCCAAGGACCCGGTGAACATGCTGGGCATGACGGCCGCGAACATCCTGAAAGGCGACGTGAAGGCCGTTCACTGGCACGACGTGGACGCCCTGGCCGGGGAAGGGGCGCAGTTCGTCCACGTGGGGACGCCGGAGGAACACGTGATGAACGTGATCGGCGACGCGGTCAACATCCCGCTGGCGGCGCTGCGCGACAGCCTCGAAAAGCTCGACAGCACAAAGCCCGTGTACGTCTACTGCAAGGTCGGCCTCAGGGGGTACATCGCGGCGCGGCTGCTGGAGCAGCACGGGTTCGACGCCTACAATCTCAGCGGCGGCTACACGACCTACAACATCGTAAAAAGGGACAGGCGGGCCCTTTCGGACGAGGGGCAAAAAGAGAATAGCGGGCAACCGGCGGGCGGCGGCCCGCCAAAGCCGGCGGATACCGCCGCGCCCCAAAAAGAGGTCAGCGTGGACGCCACCGGCCTCCAGTGCCCGGGGCCGATACTAAGGACCGCCGAGGCGATGAAACAGCTAGAAGAAGGCGAAAGGCTGGTGGTCGCCGCCACCGACGCCGGTTTCGCCTCCGACGCCGAAGTGTGGAGCGAGCGCACGGGCAACGTGCTCGAAAGCGTCGCGCAGGACAGGGGCGTGTACACCGTCACGCTGCGGAAGGGCGCGGGCGCGGGGCGCGGGGGCGAAACCGCCCCGTCGGCGCAAAACGACAAGACGATGGTGGTCTTCAGCGGCGACCTCGACAGGGCGATCGCGTCGTTCATCATCGCAAACGGCGCCGCGGCCATGGGGCGCAGCGTCACGATGTTCTTCACGTTCTGGGGGCTCAACATCCTGCGCAGGGCAAAGAAGGTAAGGGTGAAAAAACCCTTCGTCCAGCGGATGTTCGGCGCGATGATGCCAAGGGGCAGCGGGAAGCTCGGGCTCTCGCGCATGAACATGGCCGGCATGGGCGCGAAAATGATCCGCCGCGTCATGAAGGGGAAGAACGTGCAGTCGCTCGAGGGCCTCATGAAAACCGCCATGGAAAACGGCGTGCGTCTGGTGGCCTGCCAGATGTCGATGGACGTGATGGGCATATCGCGCGAAGAGCTCATCGACGGCGTGGAAGTCGGCGGGGTGGCCACGTTCCTGGGGGCCGCGGAGCTTTCGGACACCACGTTGTTCATATAGAAAAAAACGGCCGACCCCCCAAAAAACGGCCCGCGCAAAAACCGCGGGCCGTTTTTTTTGCCCGGCCGCGCCAAGGGCGCGAAATATGCCGGATAATGATGGATAGAACGGTTGGCAGGCCGCAAAACGGGACAGCGGCCGGAAAACCGGAGGAAAACGAGGTTTTTTTTGCTTGGCAAAACGTGAAAAGCCTATACAAACACCGGCTTGTATGCTATCATATCCATTATAAATCAGGCATCGTGAAGATACAAAAGGCAAACCCGTCTGAAAAGCGGGGGCGCAAAGCACGGAGCCTAAAGCGCTAAAGCGCTACGGCCGTCCGGCTGCCAATCTCTGAAAGGGGGCGGCAGCCGGGCGTTTTTTGTTGGAGAGTTGGAGGAAGGGAAGCAAGAGCAGCAAAGGGCGGACACGAGTAAGAATGACGAAGGGTACGGCGAAGGATAGAAAGGTTTTTAAAAGGAGGGTCCATATGAAATTCACAAAGAAGGGGAAGTTACTGGCGGTGCTTGTGGCCGTGCTGATGGTGGCCACGATGCTGCCGGCGGGCACGGTGTTTGGGTACGGCGGCGGCTCGACGTATAAAGTGGATTACCACGAAAACGGCGCCGACGGCGGCGATTGCCCGGCCGATGTGACCGGTTTAGATCGGGGCGATGAGGTAACAGTAGCCGATGCGCAAAACCTGTATAATTATATTGAGGGCAACCTATACTTCTTCGGGTATTGGCACACAAATTCGTCCGGCCGCTATGGAACAAGATATGATCCGGGCGACATAATAACAATCTATGGCGATGTTCACCTCTACGCCCAGTTCACCGAAAGGGGTTATGAGCTCGAGTACGACAATAACGGCGGCTCGGGCAGCACCCCGTCTACCCAAAGGGCCCGCGCAGGCACGTCCGTGCAGGTGGCGGACGGCAGCCATCTGACCAAATACGGCGGTTACGTGTTCGACCACTGGAACACGAGGTCGAACGGCACGGGAACGAGCTACGATCCGGGAGATTCGATTACCCTCAACAAAAACGTAAAGCTTTACGCCCAGTACGTAGAGCAGTACACGGTAACGTTCAAAGACTGGGACGGCACCGTGCTCAAGACGGATACAGTGAAAAAGGGCGACGACGCGACCCCGCCCGCCGACCCGACGAGGACAGGCTACACGTTCACCGGCTGGGACAAGTCGTTCACAAACGTGCAGTGCAATCTCACGGTAAATGCGGAATATACGATCAACTCATATACGGTGACGTTTAAAGACTGGGACGGCAGCGTACTTAAAACGGATACGGTCGACTACGGCNNCCCGCCCGCCGACCCGGAAAGGACAGGCTACACGTTCACCGGCTGGGACAAGTCGTTCACCAACGTGCAGAGCAATCTGACTGTAACGGCGGAATATACGATCAACTCATATACGGTGACGTTTAAAGACTGGGACGGCAGCGTACTCAAAACGGATACGGTCGACTACGGCGGCGACGCGACCCCGCCCGCCGACCCGGAAAGGACCGGCCACACGTTCACCGGCTGGGACGGGGACTATGAAAACGTCACGGAAAACCGCACGATTCAGGCGCAGTACGAACCGTTATACTACGCGGTGGCGTACG
>DCTV01000058.1 GCA_002329665.1 Christensenella sp. UBA1431 | reverse complement strand
AGGTTGAACTGCTGGAACACCATCCCCATCTTCGCGCGGACCTCGTTGATGTCCGTTTTGGGGTCCGTGATACGCTGTCCCTCGAAGAAGATTTCCCCGCCCGTCGGGACCTCGAGCAGGTTGAGGCAGCGCAGGAACGTGCTCTTCCCCGACCCCGACGGCCCGACGATGACGATCTTGTCCCCTTTGTTTATTTCCATGGAAACGTCGTCGACCGCGAGCTGGCCGTCGAATGCCTTGCTCAGGTGCTTAACGGTTATCACTTCTTCTCAGTCTCCTCTCCAGCCTCATGAACAGTTTCGCGAGCACTCCCGTCAGAAGCAGATAGATGAGCGCGACGGTCAGCAGGGGGACAAGCGCGGAGAACGTCCTGCTGCGTATGGTGTCCCCCACCTTGGTCAAATCCTCGAGCGCGATGTAGCCGACGATGGCCGTCTCCTTGATGAGGACGATGAACTCGCTCGTGTACGCGGGCAGCGCGTTCTTTATGGCCTGCGGCATGACGATGTGGCGCATCGTCTGCGTGTAGCTCAGGCCCAGCGAGCGCCCGGCCTCCGTCTGCCCCTTGTCCACCGAAAGGATGCCTCCGCGGATGATCTCCGCGACGTAGGCCGCGCTGTTGAGGCCGAACGCGATGACCGCGACGATCACCTTGTCGATGTCCACCGACGCGAACACCACGAAATAGATGATCAGCAGCTGGACCATCAGCGGCGTCCCCCGGATGATCGTTATGTAGAAGGACGAAATCTTTTCGAGGATCCTTATTCGAAAGAGTTTGAAGTTCGATATCCGCATTAGCGCCAGGATCATGCCGAGTATGGTCCCCAAAAGGATCGCGAACAACGTGACCTCGACGGTGACCCACAGCCCCTTGAGCAGGTACAGCCACCTGTCCTGGTAAATGATGTTCCTGTATATTTCGTCGAACAAGCCGCATCCCCCCTGGCCGGCACCGAAAAAGCGGGACAGTCTTACGCTGTCCCGCATCGGTACTATCGTATGCTATTGCTTCAGGCTTTCCTTCCTGATGATGATGACCTGCGTTGACGTATAGTACGGTTCGGAGAAATCGATGCTCTGCTTGCGCTCTTCCGTTACCGTCATTCCGGCGATGATCATGTCGATCTTCCCGGAGCCCAGCGCGTTGATGAGGCTGTCGAAGTTCATGTTCTCGATCTTGAGGTTCTGCTTCAGGTCCGCGGCGATCTCTTTTGCGACCTCGACGTCGAAACCGACGATCTGGTCGCCTTCGATGTACTCGAAAGGCTCGAATTCGGCGTTCGTCCCCATCACGATCGTTTCGTCATAGTTCGTGGCCGTCCTTTCGGGGAGCGCCTTCCTCTCGCCGGTCTCGGGGATGTAGGCGTCGAGGAAGGTCTGGAAGGTGCCGTCCTCCTTGATGCGCTCGAGGGTCTTATTGATGCTGTCTAACAGCTCCGTCTCGCCCTTGCGTACGCCGATCGCGTAGTCCTCCTTGACGAAGTTCTCCTTGAGGATCATCAGTTCGGGGTTGTTCTCGACGATCTTCTTCGCAGGCTGTTCGTCGAGGATGACCGCGTCCGCTTTGCCGTTCTTCAGTTCGATGCCCGCGTCGACCGCCTTTTTGAACCGCGAGATCTTCGCGTCCTTGATGTCGGTCGCAAGGATGTCGCCCGTGGTGCCTTCCTGCACCGCGATCTTCCTGCCTTCAAGGTCTTCCACTCCGCCGATCGTCACTTTCTCGGGCGTCTGTTGCCCCTCGTCCGTGCCCTCAGTCTGTTTGCAGCCCGCCAGCAGAAGCGCCAGCATCAGCACTGCAATGACCACCACCATCGATTTTTTCATAAAATCCCCTCTTATGAGTTAATATATTAATTCAGGATACCATATGTTAAAACGTTAATGCAATCCTTAACCTGCGTTTAAACACTACGCATGGCCCGTATTTGCCATCGGTTCGATCGTTGCAGCCGACTCATGCCGCGGTCAGGCCCGCGCTCCTTGCGTCTGAGGCCACCCATCCATTCTTATTCGTACCGTTAAATTATATATCCTCCGCCATGCCATGCGCACATGAAATACCTGGCAATCGTTTTTTTGTGTTGTGAAGTAGTATTATATCATCAAAAACCTTCTTCGTGAACTCGTGCCCATGGATGACATCGGCTACAAGGACACCGCGTCCTATATCGCAATAAATTACAAGAACAATGTCCGGAAATGGATATGCCGGCTTATGATTAAAGAAAAACAACGAATCCTCATAATTCCCGACGAGAACAAAAAAGATACAAAGATATCGATCAGCAATATTTATGAGTTGGAAAATTATAAAGATGACCTTGTTGAAGTATTGAAACGCTATTTGTAGGTGTGCGTTTTTATGCAACGGAAGGTTTATTCAAATGTGTCCGACCGGTAATCGTCAGCCTTTCACCCCGGGCAACACGGCAAACGGTAACTTCCCCTGGGGGTTCAGGGGGGCCGAAGCCCCCTGAGCTTCAATCCGATCCTGGCGACATGTGCGTCAGGATCGGCAAAGAAACGCGCCTTAAAGCGCGTTTCAACCTGCCGGAAAACTGCCGACAAACCACAGGTTTGTCGGCATCGTACCCGCCATATCCGCCGCCCCCGCGAAATACAAATATACAAAGCTTAGCGGGCGGTGAAACGATGGCAAACTACTGCATCTACCTTCGAAAATCCAGGGCGGACGCCGAGGCCGAGGCGCGCGGCGAAGGCGAGACCCTCGCGCGCCACCGGGCCGCGCTCGTTTCCCTCGCCGAACGCATGGGGTTGCCCGTGTCCAAAACCTACCGCGAGATCGTCTCCGGCGAGACCATCGCAGCGCGGCCCGTGATGCGTCGGCTCCTTTCCGAGGTGGAAGGCGGCCTGTGGGACGGCGTGCTCGTGATGGAGATCGAGCGTCTCGCGCGCGGCGACACGATCGACCAGGGCGTCATCGCGCGCGCGTTCTCCCTCTCCCACACGAAGATCGTCACGCCCGCGAAGACCTACGACCCCGACGACGAGTTCGACGAGGAGTATTTCGAGTTCGGCCTGTTCATGAGCCGCCGCGAGTACAGGGCGATCAACCGCCGGCTCCAGCGCGGCCGGCGCGCCTCCGCCCTGGAGGGGAAGTACACCGGCAGCGTCGCGCCGTTCGGCTACGTCCGCGTGAAGCTCGACGGCCAGAAAGGCTACACGCTCGCCCCGGACCCGGCCTCCGCCCCGGCCGTGAAGCTCATCTTCGAGCTGTATACAAAGGGCGACGGGGCCGAAGGGCGGCTGGGCGTCGCCCGCCTCGCCCGCAGGCTCAACGACCTGGGCATCAGGCCGCGGCGGGCCGCGCGCTGGACGCCGTCCATGCTCCAGCCGCTCCTCAAAAACCCCGTCTACGCCGGGAAGATACGCTACATGGGCCGCCCGGCGGTAAAGAGAGCAAAAGACGGCGGCGCGGCGGTCAGCCGGCCCCGCAACGGCGGCTGCATCGTGGTGGACGGCCTCCACCCGCCCCTGATCGGCCGCGAGACCTGGGACCGGGCGCAGGAGTACCTGGCCGGCGGACATC
>DCTV01000064.1 GCA_002329665.1 Christensenella sp. UBA1431 | reverse complement strand
CGCACGTCCTCGAGCGAAACGCTCTCGTGCAGCGCCATGTTGATCGAATCGGCGACGAGGTCCGCGCAGTCCTCGACCAGCTCGTCGATCTCCTTGGGCGTTACCACCATGTCGCCCATATCGTTCATGGCTTTCTGGTGCGCGTGCTCTAGCGTCTTCGAAGCGTCAGCGTTCCCGACCCTCATGTTGGAGAGCACCTGGCCGACCGTGTCGTGCACGATCGTCGCGGCGTAGACTACCATCGGGACGCCGATGGCGACGACGGGCACGCCGACCGTTTCCCTGTCGATGCCCTTGCGCCTGTTCCCCAGCCCGGAGCCGGGGCTGATCCCCGTGTCGCTCACCTGCATCGACGAGGCGATGCGCCCGAGGCTCCTGGCGGCGAGCGAGTCGATCGCGATGATCGCGCAGGGCTTTATCGTCTCCACGACGCCGCGCACGATCTCCGCCGTCTCCATGCCCGTGACGCCCAGCACTCCCGGCGCGAGTGAGCAGACCCCGTGCAGGCGGCTGACGAGTTCGTCGGGCACGACCCCCTTGAGGTGCCGCGTGACCAGCACCCGCTCCACGACCCGCGGCCCGAGCGAGTCCGGCGTGACGTCGCGGTTCCCCAGGCCGATCACCAGCACCGGCGCGTCGCCCTGCTTGAACGTGTTCACCAGCGCCCTGACGTGCACGGAAAACTCCCTGCTCGCGTTTTCGAGGAACGCCGTCCCCCTGTCGAACGGCTTGTCGAGGTCCATCGAAACGTAGCGCCCGACCGGTTTGCCCACCGCCTTCGCGCCCTGTTCGTTGGAGACGCGCACGCGGTAGACCTCCATCCCCTCCACGGGCATTGTCTTGTCCTGCGCCACGCCCTCGATCTCCGTCTTCTGCCTTTCCCGTACCATCTGCACGGACTCCATCGCCATGTCCGTCCGTATGTCCAAAATGCACCGCACCTTCTTTCGCAGTCGTTTTCCCTTAGTGTGGTTGGCGCCTGCCGGGGCTATTCCGTTTCTCTTGATATTTTTCCCCCCACACCACTTGCACTATATACCAAACTGTGCTAAAATGCAGTTTGTTGACTATGAAACGGAAGGTGAACCGGATTGCCAAACATAAAATCGGCCGAAAAAAGGGCCCGTATCGCTAACGAGAGGAACCTTCGCAACCGCATGCTGAAAAGCCGGCTGAAGACCAACGTCAAGAAGCTGAACACCGCAATCGAAGCGGGCGACCTCGAAACGGCCGAGACGCTTTACCGGACCACGGCGGGCCTGCTGGACAGGGCCGCGCTCAAGGGCACGCTGCATCGCAACGCCGCCGACCGGAAGAAGGCGCAGCTCGCGGTCGCGCTGAACAAAGCCAGGGGCTGAACCCGTATAGCGAAACGATAAGCTTCCTTGTTCGGAAGCTTTTTTTATTGATTCTATTCGCCGGTTTTCATGCCGGGCGCCGTCATTTCAGGCGCTTTTCGTAACGGCATTCCTCCAGTTCCCTGCCGATGGTCACCCGTTTCACCGTCCCGTCATGCCTGAATCCGCGCTTTTCGTAGAACCTCCTCGCGTTCAGGTTGTCGCTGAGCACCCACAGGACAGCTTTTTCATAGCGCCTCGCCTTCAGTTCGCCCAACGCCCAGTCCATGAAATACGAACCGATCCCTTTTTTCCAGTACTCCGGAAGCAGGTACATGCCCCAGATTTCACCGACGCTCCCGTCCATGTCTTCGTCTCTGCATCCTCCGAAGCACATCAGGCCGGCCGCTTCGCCGTCCGCGAAGATGAGCGCGGCGCCCTCAAAGCCCTGTAAAAACGATTCTCGAAGGCGATCGCCGGTTTTTTCGGGGGTCATGCCGTTTAGCACAGAACCGGGTACGATGCCCTTATAGGCGGCTCTCCACGAGCGCAAGAGGATACGCCCCAGCGTCCCGGCGTCGCCGGTATTCGCATAACGGATCTCATACATCGGCTTCATCCGCGAAGAGCTTCGCGACCGCCTGTTCGAGCGCGGTGCGCTCGGGCATCCGCCCCGTTTTCATGCGCACGTCGCTCTCGTGCAGGACGGAATACGCGCGGCGCAGGTATTCATAGGTGAACTTTTTGCATCCCTCGACGGCCTTGCGCGCGGCGTACCGGTTCCCGCCCAGGCTCCGCGCCACCGCTTCCGCGGACGCGCCGCCAGAGAGCATCGCCTTGGCGCGGACCATCGCCCTGAACCGCGACGCGAGCAGGCCGCAGAGCCCCAGCGGCGATTCGCCCGCGTCGAGCATCTCGCATAACAGGCGCATCCCTTCCGCCTTCTTCCCTACGAAGAACAGGTCCGTCATCCTGAACACGTTGTATTCGGGCACCGGCGTCACCACCCGCCTGAGCGCGTCTTCGTCCGGGGCGTGGCCGGCGCGCACGTATGCGCAGAACTTCTCCATCTCGTTTTCGGCGCGGGCGATGTCCATGCCCGCCATTCGGCACAGCCGGGCCGCCAGCTTCACGGGCAGGTTAACCCCTGCCCTTTTCGCTTCCCGGCTGAGGTACCTGGCCATCATCGCCTCGTCCATCGGCTTGAAAACGACGGCCGTGACCAGGTCCTTTAGCCCGTCGGGGAGCTTCGTCTTTTCTTCCTCGGCCAATAGCACGAGGCAGCAGGCGGGCGGGAAGTCCCCGAGGTATTCCGCGAGCCCCTCCTGTTCCTCCCTCATGATCTCGTCGCAGAAGCAGGCGACCAGCCGTTTTTCGCACAGGTAGGGGAGCGTGTCGCAGGCTGCCTTCAGCTCCGCCAGGGTCGCCTGCTTTTCCGGGAAGTCATAGTTGAAAAGCCCGAGCCCCTCCGGTACCAGCGCGTCTTTGAGCGCCGCGAGCGCGCGGCGTTTGAGCCACATTTCTCCCCCGAGGAAAGCGTACACCGGCGCTATCCTTCCAGTGCGTATTTCACTGAACAGGTCGTTCTGGTTCATTCGTTCCCTCTCCGTTCCACAAGGGGGCCGGCCAGCCCCCGCACGGTAAACCGGTCCCCGTCCGTAACCACCTCTATGCAGCCGTCTTCGTCCGTGCGGTACACGTCTGCACCGGCGGCTTTTAGCCTGTTTAACGCCGCCTGCGCCGGCAGGCCATACGCGTTGGCCCCGACCGAAATCAGCGCCGCTAACGGCCGCGCACGCTCCAGCAGTTGCCGCGACGTGGACCAAGCGCTGCCGTGGTGCCCCACCTTGAGCACGTCTATTCTCCCGATCAAAGGGAGGGCTTCGATCTCCTGATTGCTGTAGGCGTCCCCCGTAAACAACATGGAGAACCCGCCGTAGCGCAGCACGAACATCGCCGACGCGTCCTCTTTGGCGCCCGCACTGACCGTTTCGACGGCGGCCCCGCCGCCCAGGTCCAGCACGGCCCCCGGCTCCGGCAGACGGACGCGCTGCGCGCCGTGCAGGTCAAGGGCCTTCCGCATCCCCCCGGAGAAAGCCACCCACCGCGGCAAAAACACCTGCGCCACCGCGTCGAGCCCGGCCGTATGGTCGCTGTGCCCGTGCGTGACCATGACGCCCTCCAGCGATACGACGCCGTTTTTGAGCAGGTACTCCGTGATTTCGCTCCGGGCCGGGTCGGCCGTCACCGGCGCGCCGCAGTCTACCAGGTACGTCCGCCTGTCCGGGGTTTTTATAACGATGCACTCGGCCTGACCCACGTCCAGCATCACGATCCTGAGCGGCTGCGGCCAAAATAGCCCGGCCGCAAGCAGGAGCAAAGCCGCGGCCGCGAGCGCCGCCACCGCCTTTACGCGGCGTTTCGGCGTAAGGCCGCCCGCGCGCGAGCCGAGCCACAGCGCCGCCATCCACATCAGGCAGAGCCAGGCCGGCCAGGACACCATGCGGTACGCCGCGAACCCGAGGCCCGAAAGCTCCCGCACGCCAAGCATCATTCCTTCGACCAGCTTGGCCCCCACAAAAGCGACCGGCCCCGCCACGGCCGCGGACACCGCACTGAGCAGCAGGCTCAGCGCGCCCGCCGCCATCAGTACGCCGAAGAGGGGGACGAACAGTAGGTTGGCGAAGACGGCGATCACCGAAAAGCCGTTGAACGCGTTGACCATCACCGGGAGCATCCCCAGCTGTGCGGCAAGGCAGACCGAAACGCCTTCCCTCAAAAACCGGGGGAGCCTTTTCAGCGCGCGCACCAGCGACGGATAAAGAAGGATGATGCCCAGCGCCGCGCAAAACGAAAGCCGGAGCCCCGCGCCAAACCAGTCCAGCGGGTTGATAATAAGCACCAATACCAGGGCGAAAGACAGCGCGCTCAGGCTGTCCGGCCTCTGGCCGCCCGACCGGGCGTAGAGCAGGACGAGCGCCATCACCGACGCGCGGAGCACCGAGGGCACAAACCCCACCACCAGCGAATAGAACGCGAGTATTCCGGCCGTTATCCACCACTGTGCCCGCTTTTTCACGCGCAACAGGTGCATGAGCGCCACCAAGGCCGCCACCACGAACCCGACGTGCAGGCCGGACACCGCCAGCACGTGCGCGATGCCCGCGTCCCTGAACGCCCGGTAGTCGCGGTCCGCTATGCCGGCGTGCCCGCCGAGCAGTATGCCCGTCATCACGCCGCGCGCCTGCTCCGGATACATGTCGGCGATGGCCGTTTCGGCCGCCGACCGCACGAAGGCCCCCCACGCCATCGGGTCGTACCACGCGGCTTCCCCCGTGAAGCGCGCCGCCCCGGCCTCTGCGTACGCCGTGTACCTTACGCCCTGCCCCAGCAGGTACATCCGGTAATCGAAGTCGCCCGGGTAGCGCGCGCCGTCGGGGACCGAAACGACGGCCCGCACCGCGACGCTCCTGCCGTATGCGGCCCGGTCCGCGCGCCCGGCGAGCCGCAGGCGCACGCGGCCATCGAGCGGTATTTCGCGGCCGTCCGTCCGGACCACGGCAAAGTCCAGCACGAGCACCGCGCCGTCCCCGTCGAAAACGGGCGCGGCGGCGACGCGCCCACTAAGCTCCGCTTCAGCCCTGCCCTGTGGGACCCACGCATAGCGGGCGGGGTAGTCCAATCCCGCGCGCAGCCCTCCCGCGCAGAGCGCCATCAGGCACAGCGCGGCGGCGAACACGTGTTTGCCGCCGCGCCTGTGCCTGAAACCGAAAAACGCCCCGGCCGCGAGCCCCGGCAGCCACGCCCATAATGGCGGAGTCGCGGCCACGGCCAGCGAAACGCCCAGCGCGAAACAGATCCCCGCCGGGAAAAGCGGGCGTTTCAATAACGCGCCGCCCGCTGTCTTCAGGCCTTCTATTGCCTCCTCAAAACGTTTCACGGCATTCGACCACACGTACGGCAGGTCACCCGGTTTACATTACGCGAACCTGTTCACGGGGCGTGAAGCGTCTTCAACCCCGGACCGTGTAGGTTTTCCCCTCCTCGACGGCGAAGGCGCCCGGGAATTCGGCTTTAGCTTCCGCAACGTATTCATCCGGGGTGTGGGCGGCACGCAGGTGCGTGAGCGCGAGGCGCCCCACGCCGGCCTCCGCCGCGATCCGCCCCGCTTCACGCGCGCTCAGGTGGGGATAGGCCTGCCCCGGCGTCCTGTCCCGTTCGAGCAGCGCGGCGTCGCAGAGGAAAAGCGACGCGCCTTTTGCAAACGGCCCGAGCCGCTCGTTGTAGTTCGTGTCCCCCGAGAACACCAGCGTTTCGCCGCCGCACGAAAACCGCATCGCGTAGCTTTCCACGGGGTGGGTCATTTCGCGGAACGCGACGTCGACCTCGCCGAAACGCACGCGCATCCCGTCGGATACGGGGCGCAGGTCGAAGAGCGCGTCCCCCTCGAGCAGGCCGTACATGCCGGCGGGCGACGCGGGCGCGTATATGACCAGCGGTTTTTTGCGGATGTCCTTCGCGTAGCGCATGATGAGCAGGTCGGCCATATGGTCGGCGTGCAGATGCGAAAGGAAGGCCGCGCCGACCGAATCGAAATCGGTTTTTTGCAGGAGCCTCGAGAACGTGCCGCTGCCGCAATCGACGACAAGGCGCGTTTCCCCCTGTTCGAGCAGATAGCCCGAGCAGGCCCCTCCCGGCGCGGGATAGGGGCCATAGCGCCCCAGTATATGCAGCTTCATCTTATTCACCGCCTGTTTTGCGTCTGTTTTAGAGCCTGTATTTTCCGCCGATGTTGATGAGCGGGATCGCGACGAGCACGCCCACCGCGCCCTGCAGCAGGTTGAACGGCAGGGCCGCAAGGGCGTTGCCGAACCCGAACGCCGGTATCTCGTAGATGAAATACCCCGCCACCATCCAGGCCGCCGCGATGAAAAGCGGCAGGATCAGGGCCTTTGCTGACGTCGTGTCGGACAGGCGCCTGACCCACAGCGCGACGATCACGGCCATGAGCGCCTTGATGATGAACGTGACCGGCGCATAAACAGGAAAACCGGAGATCAAATCGGCGAGCGCGCTCCCCAAGCCCGCGGCCAGCGCGCCGAAGAGCGGGCCGAGTATGAAAGCTCCCAGATAGATCGCCGCGTCGCCGGGATGGACGTACCCCTGCGCCCAGGGTATCGGGACGCGGATCAGAAATGTGAGCAGGCAGATGATCGCGGCGAACAGTCCGCCCACCACCAGCTTCTTCTGCCATTGCCTGTTGGCTTCCATTGAATCGTACCCCTTTTCATCTCTCGATTTTTATATTATTCCGGGCGTTTTTCGATGACCCCGGCGTTACGCATCAATGCGCCCCGTGTGCTGATGGCCCCGCCGAGCGTGTCCACCGTCTTGCCTTCGACAAGGAAGCGGACCCTTTTCACGCCGGGCAGGTCCGTCATCGTGTTCACGATCGAATAGACGAGGACGGATTCCTCTTCCAGCGAAGGCGCAGCGTCCCGGCAGGCTTTCGCAAAACGCGAGGTGACGTCGACGATGGCCAGGTCGTCGTGGAGCCTCACGCTCAGCACGTCGCTTTCGGTGACCGACGACGGGATAACCGGCCAGGCCCGGTCGTCCTCCGGCTCCAGCGGCCCTATGATGAGGCCGCGCATGCACTCCATCCCCGGGTTCGCTTCCGGGGCCCTCAACGCGCGCTCTACGGGCAGGAGCGCGTCCATCTCTTCGTTCGGGAAGTAGAGCGTCACGCTCGTTCCCTCGTAGTCCCCGAACAGGCTGCGCGCCGCGCGCCCCGCTTGGCCGGCGTCCGTTTTCCCCAGATTCGTCACGGGCTTGCCGTTTATCCTGAACACGACGCTGTCCACGCCGGGCATGCAGCTCGTTATGCTGTATACGATAGCTGCGTAGGGCAGGGCTTCATAGCCTTTTACGGTATACAGGTCGCGGTAAGGCACGCCCGAGAAGTCGAGCGTGACGGTCCTCGTACCGTCGGCGTTCACCGTTTCCACGGGGCGGGACAGCAGCTTGACGGTCTCGGACAGCACCGGCTGTTGCCTGGCCGGGTCCGACGGGCCTTTCATGAGTTCCTGCACGACCACGTCGGCCAGGTTCGAAGAGGCCGTCCGGCACCTTCGGACCTCGGGAAGCAGCAGCATCCCGCGGGTATCCATGAAATAGAGCGGAAGGTCAAGCCATTCGTTCACGCCCCCGCCATCTTTATGCTTCGCCTGGAGAGAGGACAGCCGTTCGCCGAGCGTGTCCGTGCTGCGGCTCATCGCCGCCGGCACCGCCAGTTCCGGGTAGCCCGACCCGCCGTACACGCCTACGTAGTCGATGTCCTGGAAGGCGCAGAGCGTGTTGGTGATGGCGGCGCGCGCCGCGAACTCGTCCTCGAGGGAAAGCGCGTCGAACGCGCCGCCAAGGTAAACGTTTGCGAGGCGGTTGGCGACCACGACCTTCTCTATCTTCGTGCCCGGGGGCAGGCAGTGTTTAGCGTCGCCCTTCTTCGGGCCGCGCAGGAGTTCGCGGACGGCTTTTTCGGCCCAGGACATCCCCTGCTCCACCCGGACGGTCCGCATCTCGGTGGTCAGGTAGTACCCCTTGGAGGAGAGGAAATAAAGCTGCAGGTGCAGCGTCTGCGTGTCCGAGAGCTTCGAATAGTCCGTTGCCTGCGACACGGAGCCCGACACTTCAGGCCGTTTCGGCTCGCAGCCCGTCCCGGGCACCAAAACGCACAGCAGGATGGCCAGAAGGAGGCAGAAGCGTTTGCTGCAGCTATTCGAATATGTTTTGCAGCGACATGTACGCAACCTTCCACACCTCGTTTTCCCGGATCATTTTCACGGGCAGGAGCGTCCGCCGCAGTTCCATGCCCGTTCCCGCGCCGTACTTGACGCTGACGTTGATGGTGACGACCGCGGTGCGGCCGTTGGGCGCCACCGTTTCGTTGAGTATCCCGTACGTGCTGATAGTGGATTTCTTCCCGCTTATCAGGGCCGCCAGTTCGTCCTGGCTCGGGGTCTCGCCGTTCTCGTCCGAGTTTTCGGCAACGCCCTTGTACGCCGAGGACAAGTCACCATTCATGATGAGCTTTATCAGTTCCTCGAGGCTCCTTGCCGGGGTGCGTATCAGGCTCCCGTCCCTGCCCAGGGGCTCTATGGGCTGGTCCGCGTTGCCGCCGGTAAACCCGAGTTCCCTGCGGGGGACGCGCTGCCCGTTTCCTCTGCCGTCGGCGTCGATGAGTATCTGCACCCTCGAGCAGATTCCGAGTTCCGTGAGGGAGTTCACGACGGAATACACGGCGAGCCGCTGGTTGGCCCTCGCCTCCTCGACTGTCTCCGGGTCGCTCTGCCGGTCCTTGGTGAGCCCGTACGGCTCCATGAATTCCCTGCTGAGCAGCACGAAATAGCAATCCTTGTTCCTGGTCACGCTATAGACCCTGGTCTCAGGGTTGATGACGGACCTCGCGTCCGCCCCCTTGGGCCCCATGACCAGCGCCTTCACGATCGCGGTCTCGTGCGTCTCGTTGGCGGCGACCTCGATCTGCTGTTCCTCGCCGCACAGGAGGGGTTCCCCGAACGGGCTGTAGGCGTACCTGAAATACAGCGTGACCGTGCCCGGGTCTATCTTCGCGTCCACCACCGGGTTGATGTCGTATCCGGGCACTTTCCGCTCCGCCCTGGGTGACGACAGGCTGAGAAAGACGAGCAGGATGACGGGCAGGCAGATACCGATTATCTGAAGATAGTATATCACTGTTTTCGGGGCCGGTTCCTTTCGTGTCAAACGTCATTCCTCCTTTTGCGGTAGCGTGAAGAGCGGGAGTTCGAACACCACACTCGTGCCCTCCCCTTCTTTGCTGCGGATCTCCAGCGTGCCGTTGTGCATTTTGATGATCCTCTGCACGATGCTCAGGCCTAGGCCCGTTCCCCCCGCGCTGCGCGTGCGCGCCTTTTCCACGCGGTAGAACCTTTCTACGATGTGCTTGATATCCTCCTCGGGTATGCCAAAGCCCGTGTCCGTCACGCACACGACGGCCCTGTCCTCCCTGCGGACCACCGTAACGACAACGCTGCCGCCTTCCGGCGTGTACTTGATCGCGTTGTCTATGAGGTTGGTGAGCGCCTGCTGGATCTTCAGTTCGTCGGCGCGCACGGTCACCTCGTCCCCGGCCTCGTAGGAAAGCGCCACGCCCCTTCTCTCGGCCAGCATCTGCATGCGTTTGACCACGCTCTCCCCCAGCTGGTCGAGCCGGATGACGCCCGTATGCATCGGCGACTGGGAATGGTCGAGGCTCACCAAAAGCAGCAGGTCGTCGATGATGCTGCTCAGGCGGTCGATCTCCCGGTTAACGTCCTGCAAAAACTCCCGTTGCCGCGCATGGTCGACGTTTTCATCGTAGATGATCGACTCGATGAGTATCTTCATGGAACTCAGGGGCGTCTTGAGTTCGTGCGAAACGTCGGAAACGAATTCGTTCCGGTTTTTTTCGATGCGTTCGAGCTGTTCGCTCATCTCGTTGAACGCCGCCCCGAGCCGGGAGAGTTCTGAACTCCCGGTGACCCGCACGCGCTGGTGCACCTCTCCCTCGCTCATCTTCCCGATCACCTTGGTCAGTTCCCCGATGGGCTTGGCGATGACGTGCGCCACCCAGAAACTGACCACGACCACGATGACGCAGGTGATGATGAACACGAGCCGCATCTGGGCGTTCGCCCGGCCCACCTGGTCGATGATGTCCTGGATGGGGACGGACAGGACCACGACGCCGAGCATGCTCCCGTCGAACACGATCGAGGACGCGTAATACATCACGAAGACGGACCGGGTCTCCCCTCCCGACGCCAGCGAGCCGTCCTGCGGGATGTCGAGCTTATGCAGGCCGTGCGCCGCGCCCTTGTTGCCGACGCGGACCTGTTCTATCTCGTCCTGCGTCAGCCGCACGCCGTTGAGCTTGGAGAAGCTGTCCACCTGCACCACGCCGCCGGTGTCCAAAACCAAAACACGGCCCCCGAGATCCTGGCCGTATTCCACCGCTATATCGTAGACAGCCACCGCGTTCGCATCGGCGAAGTTGGGCGCGATCGCGACGGCGATATCGTCCGCGATCTTCTCCTGTTCGCCCACGCGTTGGTCGACGAGGAAACCCTGCACGATGGAATTCACCAAAAACCCCACAAAAACGAGCGCCACGGAAAGCAGGACGAGGTACGCGAGCGCGATCCGCAGGCGTATGGAAGAGAACAGCTCCTTATTTATCCGAAAAATAATAGCCCACTCCCCATTTGGTCAGGATGTACTCCGGTTTTGCGGGGTCTTTTTCTATTTTTTCGCGGAGCCTGCGGATGTGGACGTCGACGGTGCGCAGGTCACCCATTTGGTTGTATTTCCTGATGTTTTCAAGCAGCATCTCCCGCGTGAAAACCTTGCCGCGGTTGGTCATGAAGAGTTTGACGAGGTTGAATTCCTTTGCCGTGAGGTTCACGTCCCTGCCGTCGACGGTGGCCGAACGGTTGGCGACGTTGATGGTGATGCCGCCGGCCGTGATGATCTCCTTCCTGGGGCCGGACGCCTTGCCCGAGGTACGCCGGAGGATGGTCTTTATACGCGCCTTCACTTCGAGGATGTTGAAGGGCTTGGTCATATAATCGTCCGCGCCGTATTCGAGCCCGAGAATCTTGTCGATGTCGTCCCCCTTGGCCGTGAGCATGATGATGGGCACATCCGATTTCTCGCGCACGCGCTGGCAGACCTCGATGCCGCTGAGGGCCGGAAGCATGACGTCTAGCAGCACCAGATCATACGAATTCGACAGTATCTTATTGAGCGCCTCTTCCCCGTCGAGCGCCTCGTCCACGTTATACCCGTCCTGTTCCAGGCTGTAGCGCAGGCCTTTTATGATGGACGGCTCGTCATCCACCACTAATATGGTCTTCGGCATCGCAATTCTCCTCCTATTTCCACGGTAGCAATATTATATCATACCGAAAGCATGATATGTTCAAGGAATTACGGACATGTACTCAAACTGTGACAATTCCTCAATATTTATAATCTGCGAAATACGCTGCAAAACCGATGCTGCCGACAGAAAAGGCCCGATTCTGTGTGAACCTCAGCAATTTTTCCCGCGTTCCACCCTGTACAATTTGTTACGGAATTGTTATACTATATGCGTTTAGGCGGCCAGAGCGGTTTATAGCCGTACGCAGTTTTGGCCCGAAGGGATGATTCAGTTTGAAAAAACTATGCACATACTTTGCCGTATTTCTTTGCCTTATATTCCTCATGGTCCCGCTTCAGGCGGCGAGCGCCGCCCCCACCCCGACACCGGCAACACCGGCCGCGTCCGGAGCGCCCGACGCGGATTCCCTCAACTGCACGAGCGCTGTGCTGATGGACGCCTCCAACGGCAAAATCCTTTTTTCAAAAAAACCCGACGAGCAGATTTTTCCGGCGAGCACGACAAAGCTCATGACGGTGCTTTTGCTGCTTGAAAACAGCGCGCTGGACGATGAGATAAAATGCGGGCGCGAAGTGGACCAGTTCCATTCCAGCAGCAGCCTTGTGGGGTTGGACCAGAACGAAAAAGTCACGGTAAAAGATATGGTCTACGCCTGCCTGCTGGCCTCCGGCAACGACGCGGCCGCTGCGGCCGCCGTCCACGTCGCGGGGTCGGAGAGCGCGTTCGTTGAGAAGATGAACGAAAAAGCCGCGGCGCTCGGCCTCGAGAATACGCACTTCGAGAACGCGCACGGCTTGCAGAAAGAGACGCATTATTCGACGGCGCGGGACATGGCCAGCCTTGCGCGCACCGTCATTAAAAACGAAACGATCATACAGGTCGCCGGAACGAAGGAATATACGATGCCGGCCACCAACCTTTCCGGGGAGCGCGAATTCATCAACACGAACCGCCTGATTGAAAGCAAGACGGAAAACGACGAAAAATTCCTTTACGAATACGCGACCGGCCTCAAGACCGGTTCCACGCCGAAGGCGGGCAACTGCCTGGTCGCATCGGCCGAGAAGGACGGCGCGACCCTTATCGCCGCCATCTTTAACGATCCGACCAAGGAGGGCGCCGCGCGCTGGGAGATCGCCAAAACCCTGTTCGAATACGGTTTCTCGCTCCAGGACCTCGGTATCGACACCGGCGCCATCCTTAGCGGCGACCCCGAAATCTACAGCATCATCGAATCGCAGCCGCTCAAGGTGCAGGTGAAGGACGCCGACGCGGACGACCCGCACAACGGGATGCTCGAGCTTGAAGTGACGCTCGACGACGCGCAGGTCAGCGCCCTGAGCGCCGAGACGATCGCGGCCGTCAAGGCCAATCCCAACTCCATCGAACTGAACCTCTCGCCCAACGAGTTCACGGCGCCGGTCGCGAAGGGCCAGGTGGTGGGCACCGCGACCTACTCGCTCGACGGCCAGGAACTGTTCACCGGCCAGGTCAGCGCGTCCCGCTCCGTCGCGGCGACGGGCGGCGTGACCGCAGGCGCGCAGGCCTCTCAGCCGGGTTACCTCGTAGAACCCGAGGGAGGCGGCTTCAACATCCTCTGGGTCGTCATCCCGGCCGCCCTGCTGTTGATCATCCTGCTTCGGATCATGCTTAAAAGGCGCTCCGTCCGCCGCAGGCGCAAGCGCGTGAGCCGCCGGCGCACGACCTACTACAATTTCTGAAAATGCAAAGCGTCCGAAACGTTACCGAGGCAAACCAACGGTCTGCCTCGGTTTTTCTATCGGGATAAACGGCGTAAGTGAGGGCAGGCGTATGCGCGCCTGCCCGGGTTTTTTGAGCTATTCCCGGTCCGTTTCCTGCGGATGCAGCCGTATTATGTTGAGGCCGGCGCCTTCGCGGGGGGGTTGATGTACTCTATGTTGTCCCCGTTGATCCAGAGGCGCTCGAGCTTGTAGAAATCGCGTTCTTCCCGGTTGAACAGATGAACCATCACGTCGCCGGTGTCCAGCACGATCCACCGGCCCTGGTCGTATCCTTCCCGCCTGCGCACCTTCACGCCCGCTTTTTCCAGCGCTTCGTCGACCGCGTCGCTGATCGCTTGTACCTGCAGGGTGGAATTCCCGCTGCAGATCAGGAAATAATCCGCAAGGATACTCAGCCCACGGATATCCAGCCTGACGATATCCTCTCCTTTTTTGTGCAGCATCACGTCACACACCAGCCCGGCCTGCTGTTCGCTCGTCAAAAAATCCCCTCCTTTTAAGATTATTTTACCATTTTTTTGGCGATTGTTTCATTTCTAGCCAGAATCGTATGCGGATGTATCGTCCTGCCGTGGTTCAGAAGATAACGGATCGTCGCTTCCAGCGCCATAATCAGCGCCTCGTCAAGGTCGCGCCGTGCGCATGCGCGCAGTTCCTCCACCCCATAAAAGTCCCTTCGGGGTTCTACGAAGTCGGCCAGGTAGATGATCTTCTCCAGCGCGGACATCCCCGGCTTGCCGGTCGTGTGACACGCGATGGCGCCGAGCACCTCCGGATCGGTGACGCCGTAATCCCTTCCGGCGATATACGCCCCCAGCGGCGCGTGCCAGAGCTTCGGCTCGGCTTTCATCCATTCGTCCCCGAAGATGCCCAGCCGATTGCCGAGTTCCTCGGCCTGCCGGTGCGTGAGTTCCTTCGCGCAATCGTGGATCAGGCCGGCCGTAGAAGCCTTCTCCCGGTCCGCCCCGAAGCGGTCCGCCATTTCGACGGCGCACGCCTCGACGCCCAGGCTGTGGGCGAGGCGCGCCTTGCTCAGGCGGCTTTTCAGCCTTTCTAGCAGTAATTCCCTTTGGTCCATCTTTTCCTGCCCCGGTAGAGCCCGTGCGCGTCGATATACCCGGCGACCGCCGCGGGCACCCAGCGGGCGAGGTCCTCCCCCTTTGCCGCCATTTTTTTGATCATGGTCGATGAAATGTCCGGCCCCGTGTGCGGCGCGAGGCAGAGCTTCGCCCCGTAGTATTCGGTGAGCATGCATACCTGCCGCATCACGGCTTCCACCGGCTCCCCCG
>DCTV01000066.1 GCA_002329665.1 Christensenella sp. UBA1431 | reverse complement strand
CGCGTTCGGGAAGCCGACGAGCCCGACGTCCGCGATGGTTTTGAGCTCGAGCACCACTTCGTATTCCCGCCGCTTCTGCCCCATCTGCGCGAACCGCGGCGCCCGGCGCGTGCTGGTCGCAAACCGGGCGTTGCCCTTGCCGCCGTGTCCGCCGGTGAGCACCGTCTTCACTTCGCCCGCATGGTACAGGTCCGCGATGACGCGCCCCGTGTCCGCGTCCCTGACCAGCGTGCCCGGCGGCACATCGATGGTAAGCGTATCGCCGTCTTTGCCCCGCATCTGCCTGGCTGCCCCGTTCCCCCCTGCGCCCGCCCTGTAGCTACGCCTGTAACGGAAGTCCAGCAGCGTGCGCATCGAAGGATCGGCCCTGAACGCGACGTCGCCCCCCCTGCCGCCGTCGCCGCCGNNTTCGGGTCGGCGACGAGCACGACGTCGCCGCCGCGCCCGCCGTCACCCCCGTCAGGGCCGCCGCGCGGGACGTACTTCTCCCGGCGGAACGAGACGCACCCGTTCCCGCCGTCGCCGGCTTTTATCCTTATCCGCACTTCATCGACGAACATATCATCTTCCTTATCGCTCAACCGCTCTTATGTGTGCCCGCGTAATGCCTGCAGAGCGAGCGCAGCGGGCAGCCGCCGCATTTCGGGTTTTGCGCCCTGCAGACCATGCGCCCGTGCCAGATTAGCCAGTGGTGCGCGCAAGACCATTTTTCCCTCGGTATGCTCTTCATCAGGTCATGTTCCGTATGAAGCACGTCCTTCGCGTCGGCGAGGCCGAGCCTGTTGGCCACGCGGAACACGTGCGTGTCCACCGCGATGGCGTCCTCCCCGAAAGCGTTGGCGCGAACCACGTTCGCGGTCTTGCGGCCGACGCCGGGCAGCTGCATCAGCGCGTCCATGTCGTTGGGCACCTCTGATCCGAACCGTTCCACGAGCATCCTGGCCGCGCCCACGATGTTTTTCGCCTTGTTCCTGTAGACACCGCAGCTTTTGATGTACGGTTCCAGTTCTTCCGGCTCTGCGGCCGCAAAATCCTCCGGCGCCGGAAACCGCGTAAAGAGGTCCTTTGTGATCCTGTTGACCTGCTTGTCCGTCGTCTGCGCGGAAAGGATCGCGGCGACGAGCAACTGGAACGCGTTGTCGTAACGCAGGCCCGAGCGCGCGTTCGGGTACGTCTTTTCCAGCACGTCCAGCATCTCGCGCGCCCGCGCCCTGGGGAGCCTTTTTTGCGCCCTCTTCCCTTTGTCGGCCTTCTCCATGCTTTCCCCTTCGCAAAACCGGATAGTATATTATAATCTTATTGCCCGCTTCTTAGCAACCGCTGCGGGTCAATGCCGCCCCCGCCGCCTTTGCAGCGGGCTCACTGGTTCTCCATCTTTCCGAGGATGGACACGAGCTTTTGTCGCTGCTGCTCGCTGAGCATCGGCCAGAGGGAGTTTTTGAATTTCGCGATTCTTTCCGTGTCGAACTGGCCCTTCTGCTTCTGCTCACTGGTCATGCGCAGAAGGTCCTGCATCAGCTCGTCCTCGCGCTTGCCCTCGTACCGGCCCACCTGCTCCTTGAGCTTTTGTACCTGGTCCGCCTGTTCCCCGGCCGCGCCCATCTCCTGCGCTTTTTTCAACAGATCATCGGCGGCGGATCCTTTCTTTTTGGGCTTGAACGATCTCAGGTCCTTCCTTTTCGGCATCGGTGAGTGCACCTCCATTTGCGATGGTCCCTGTAAGTCTATGCACTGCGCCTCCGATGCGTTCACCCTTTCCATGAGGGACGCATACAATGCTTCATAAACAAACGCCAGGAAAGGTGGACACCGCATGCACCCCTATCCTTACAACCGGCTCATGCTCGAGTCGAAAACCCGGGATCCGCGCGGCGGCGATATCCCCGCCAACGCGTCCGAAAACGGCAACGCCCCCGATTTGGGGACGGCCCCCGACATCGCACGGCTCATGGCCATGATGGAAGCCATGCGCGGCACAAAAGCCGGCGACGCGACCGGAAACAGAAACGCCCCCGATCCGGGGTCAGCCCTGGACATTGCCGGGCTCATGGCGATGATGGAGGCCATGCGCGGCGGGAAGGCCGGCGACGCGAAGGAAGGCGCGCCGCCCGATCTGCTGCGCCTGCTGACCCTCATGCAGGCGATGCGCGGCGGGGCGTCCGGGGGTATGGGCATACAGAACATATTGCCCCTGCTCGCCATGCTGGGCGGGATGCCCCCCAACCTGAACTCCGTACTGGGGTCCGTGTCCGGCGGCGGCGCCAACGCAAACGAGACCATGCTCAATCTCTTGCAGGGGATGATGCCTCCGCAGACGGCCCAGATGCTCAATATGCTCGCTTCTTTCAGGAACCCGGCGCAGACGCAGGAATCCGATGGCAGCCATTAGAAGGCTCCATCGGATTCTTCGCTTACTGGTTTTTATAACCGCATTAAGGCACGATGCTTTCAGCCGATGCGCACGCCGACGATGCGCTGCCCGCGCGTGCCAATGACGATCATGTCCCCGAACGCCGCCGGGGACGCCTCGATCGTGGTCTCGTCCTGGATAGAGATCGTGTCCAGGACCTCCCCGGTGGCGCCGGCGATCAGCAGCATCCTGCCCCGCGAATCGCACTGCGCGATATAACTCTTCCCCTGCTCGTCGTACACGGCCAGCGGCGACGGCCAGCAGTAGTTCCTGATCCTGAGCGTCCATTTCTCCTCGCCCGTCTGCTTGTCCAGGGCGACAAGGAGGCTCCCTCCGCCCTTTTCCTTGGCGATGTTGTATATGACGACGCCTTCGATGTCGCTTCCCTCCCTGCCCAGCACGGGCGAGGAAAGCACGCCGCCGGCGACGTGGGAATTGTAGGTGCAGGGGTATTTTTTCTCCCACACGATCCTCCCCGTCATCCCGTCGACCTTACGGATATACGCATGGCCGTCCGTCTGCGCGTTGGGCTGCTTGTCCACCTGCGTAGCGGTATAGAGGTAGACGGTCTGGTCGCTTAGGCTTTCCTCGAGCGCGATGGTCGAGTCCGAATCGTCGATGACGTCCTGGACCCACACCGGCTCCATCGTGTTGAGGTCGACGCACTGCATGTATCCGCCGTTGTCGGTGAAGAAACCGTAGTTGCGCCAGCCGGCCATGGAGTTCTCGGTGCCCCACCACCTGCTGCCCGAGTTGTCCGCGAGGCCGTCGGCCTTATAACGGTATTTGACCGGCTCGTCGGGGTCGACGGAGATGGTGCCGGCTTCGGGGTCGAAACTGGTGTTGAGCTTTATCGTGTAGAGCACGCCGTTCTCGCCGGGCTCCACGAGCGTATCGCTCGCCGCGTCGACGAGGGCGCTCGAATCGAACGCCGTCCATCTGCGGTACGAGAACGGGTCTTTGCCGTTCATCTCAAAAAGCACGGTCTGGTCGATCAGGCTGATGATCCGGTACTTCATCGCCCCGCCCCGTACGGTATCGCCCTGCCCGACATAGAGCAGCGGGTACCCGCGCGGGTCGACGCTTGCCGTGCCCTTGAAAGGAACGCCCAGGTTGATCGCTTCACGCGTCTTCGATCCGTCTTCCAGGTCGAAGAAATAGATGTGCCCGTCGAGCGTGGGGTAGATCACTTCGACGAGGCCGGTCTTCCGCTTTTTTTCGGGATAGAGGTTCATGATGCTTCTCGTTTGGTCCGGCCAGCGTATTATGAGCGGCTGGCCCGTCCAGCCCACGCCCGTCCAGACGCCGGCGTCGCCCTTGAGCGAAGCGTTGGTCTTTTCCCATACCTTGGTGAGTTTCCCCTCGCTGACGTCGGCCGTGCCGTAGCTCGACGTCGTCCGGTAGTTGTTGCCCCTGAACGTCGCCACGCCTTCGAGGGCCGTATATGCGTCCGCCCCGGGGAAGCTTATCTTTTCCGTGCGTTCGTACCGGCTCACGACGGAGCCGTCGACCATGACGTCGGTATTGAAACCGAAGTTGGACGGCTTAGCGCTTTCATCGGCCCGGGGCCTGAGCGATTCAGGAAGCCCGGGCGTGGCGGTGGGAGTGGCCTCAGGACCCTGTGTCCGCGGCTGGTCCCCGCCGGTTTTCCCTCCGGGGAAAAGCAGAAACACCGCCGCGGCGATCAGTCCGCCGATCACCAGCAGCACGATAATGAACCGGAATACGTTGCTGATCCGCACCCTTCTGCGCCGCCGGCTTAATCTACGTCTGGTTCCCATATCGCAAGCCTCCAAAAGAATATATGGTTTATTATAGCTTATTGCGGCCGGTACGGGCAACGTGTATTAACCTGCATCGGTCTGGATGGCAGACCGGCGGCATGAATCCAAAGGACCACCCCCGGCCGTCTATGCGTTCGTGCCGGGGGCTGACGCCCTGCGCGCCGGTTCGCATCTCGCCTAAAATAAATCGTCAGGGCAGTGACGGCGCAAAAAGGCCGGCCAAGTATTCGGGCCGGTCTTTTCGGGAATGAAACGTTGACTGGTTCCGGCGTGACGCGTTAAGGCGTCGCGCCTGGCGTGGGTGACCCGTTCTCTCCGGTGACGGCCGGCCCGGTCGGTTCCACGCCGGTCGGCGGGAACGTGCCGGGGACGTCGCCATCCGTGATTTCGGGCACGACATCCGGGGTCATTTCGGGCGAGGGCACCGCCGTGTCGTCCGCGGCACAACCGCCCAAAATAAGCCCGCCGAACAGCAACAAGAGGACAAAAAGGGGAAATAGTTTCTTCATACGCGGTTCTCCTCCAGCATTTGTATTTCGCCAAAGTATGATCGTTCACTCGTTGTTGTTATTGCCATTTCGGCAAAAAAATATTCGGCTGCAAGCCGAACATTTTGTCCGCGCCCCCGTCCGTGCGAGGCCGCACTATTGGTTCCACGCCGGTCGCCGAGGGTCTTTGAAACACCGCCGGGACGTCGCCGCCGCCAAAAGGCCGGCAAGCAGCGGTATCCCCGAAAGCACGGCCAGATGCCAGCCCTGCACGGGCACCCCGGCCAGGAACCGCATTTCCGCCGACGGGAACGAAAGCACGCTCAGCAGGGCGGAATAACCGGTGCACAGGGAAGCCAACACGGCCGAAACCGCAAGCAGGCCCAGATGGACGCACGCCCCCCGCCACGCCCACAGGCGCCGCGAAAGCGTCCCCCGAATAAGGAGGACGAACAAAAGCGTCGTGACGGCGATGAGCNNTCACGGTCCCGCCGGTCCCGCGAACAAACGACCCGAACAACGGGAATATCCCCCCGAAAAACAACAACACCTGCAAGCCCGCGATAAAGAAGGCATACAGGATGCTTAAAACGGCGATGCGCGCCGGGATACGGTCAGCCCACCGATGCCCGGGTCCGCCGCCTCGTAAAATGGCCCGGCCTTCGGTCCGCCGAAATACCGGATGACAAGCCAAGGCAAAACGAAATAGGACAGGGCGAGCGCGGCCAGCGCGATCACCGCTGCGCCCGTCGTCAGCTCCTTGCTTGCCAACAACAAAAAGAAGACCACGGCGATCACGGGCAGACCGATCAGCAGCCAGGCCCACATCAGGCAGCACGCGAGTTTGGCGGCCCATCTGCGAAGGCTAAGGTGCCCGTAGCCGAGAAAGATGAGAACCGCGCCGGTCAGACAGTATGCGATGACCTGGGCGGCAATGTTGCCGAACATGAACGAACCGAAACGGAAGCCTTCGCAATGGAACCGGCCGCCCTCCGAGAAAAGCGAAAAACACCGCGTTTCGAGCAGGCCCAGCAATATGAGGGCGACCCCGGCACATAAGAAAAAAACCCCGGCGATCCTTGTTATGAGGGTCCGCTTCCTAAAAACCGTGTCGTTCGATCCCGAAACCATGCTTCACCCTGTACGGCCGGAAAAAGGGGCGGCAAACGGCAGCACGGCCGTCACGTGTCCGGCCCGCCTGTCAAGGCCCGCCGACGCGTGTGCATCGGTTGCGTTCAGACGCGCGCTTCGTCGACCGTTTCCCGCCGCAGCGGACGCACGGGCCTGATCATGGACGTGCGCCTCAGCGCCGTCCTGACCACGTGCTCGATCTCTTCGCCGGAAAGCCCGATCTTGTCCATATCGTGCAAGAAGTTTTCGACCAGCCTGTCGGCCATCTCCTGCCGCAGCCTGGTCACCAGGCTCTTGTCGTCGCGCACGAAAGTGCCGGTCCCTCGGTTGGCATGACAGACCCCGTCGCGTTCGAGCCGGTGGTACACCCGCTGCATCGTGTTGGGGTTCACCCCGTACAGCTTCGCCATTTCGCGCACCGACGGGAGCCGTTCCCTGCAGCCGATGCGCCCTACCGCGATTTTGGCCTTCAATTCGTTCACGATCTGCAAATATATCGGGCTCCGCTTGTCGAATTCCACCTTCATCATACCGCTCCCCGTCCCCGAAAGCGTTCGGTGTTCTACCTATACAGTACACGCCAGATTTTTCCATGTCAACCGCTAGGTTTGTCGAAAACGGGAGAGACAGCCCATATTCAGGCGTTACCGGGACGGGTCCGGAAGCCCCTCGGCGCCCGATGCCATCAGGGCCAGTTCCCGGACAGAACCCGGGAGGCGGTCGTGGCTTATCAGGCTGCTCACGGCCAGCGCCCCAGCCATCGCAGCGCATCCGAGCGCTTCGCCCGGGCCGTATCCCCGCAAAACGGCGCCCAGGAAGCCCGCGACCGCCGTGTCCCCCGCGCCCGAGGTCGAGACCGTACCGCCCGCTTTCAGGGCGGGCTGCCG
>DCTV01000003.1 GCA_002329665.1 Christensenella sp. UBA1431 | reverse complement strand
CCTTCCACTAAAACAAGGATTGAGACTTGCTCTCCCACGGTGGTACATAGTCCAGCCCGCAGATAGTGATGTCTGAAAAGACCTTCCACTAAAACAAGGATTGAGATCAGGGGAGGTAGCATTGTGAAGGGAAAGAGATACGTACTGTTTTCACCAGTGGGCAATTCCGACCCGATCAACGAAAAGCACGACGGGCCGATGCTGCACATCATCCGGCACTACCGTCCGCATACGGCGGTCCTCTTCATGAGCGGGGAAATAACCGGTTACCACAGAAAGGACGGGCGGTACGGGAAGGCGATCGCCCACGTCGCGCCGGAGACCCGGGTTGTCGTGGAGGAAACCGACATCGAGGATGCACATGATTTCGATGCGTTCCTTAACCGGTTCAGCGCCATCCTTAAGCGTATGAAGCGGGAACATCCGGATTCCGAGATACTCGTCAACGTTTCGTCCGGGACAGCCCAGATGCAGACTACCCTGTGCATCCTGGCCGCGGCGGGCCCGGTGCGGGTCAAACCGGTACAGGTNNAAGACGGGCATGCACAGGAACCGGGGGCGAAGAACCGGTGCATCGAGCCGGCTATCCGTAACCACGTCTATGCGTTTGCCGTTTCCCAGATAAAGCGCTTCATATCCGACTACGATTACCTGGCGGCCTGGGAAGTAGCACGGGAAAATCCCGGCCTGTTTGAAGAGGAATTTATATCCATGCTCAAAATGGCGGCCGACAGGAGCCTTTTCCGTGTTAAAACTTACAGCGAGATGAAAAAGAGGTTCGGCGATGGTTGTTTTCCGCTGCCAAACAACGATTATGCCCGTCTCCTTGAGTACTACCTCATCATGGACGTCAACAGGAAAAAGGATATGGTTGCCGACTACGTCCTCCGGCTCTCCCCAATCTCGGCGGAGATCGGCAAGAAGTATGCGTATCAGAAACTCGATTTCAATCTTCGGGATCACCTTGATCGCCAAGGCAGGCTGATCATGCGAGATATACCGAAGGAGATCCGTAAGTATATCGAGGAAGAGTGCCGCGACCCCGTGTATGTCAATCTAAGGCAGATTCTCGACCTGGTTTCGGCCTGCGCATCGGCACAGGGAAAGGCGGATGCATGCAAACGCTTCATAAACAAGCTCGCCCAAATACGCGATGTGGAAGAAAAGGTGCGCAACCCTGCGGCGCACGAGCTCGAGACGATAACCGCGCCGATGATAAAAGAGAAGACGGGCATTACCCTTGAGGTGTTGGACAGGAATGTGAGAGAAGCTCTGGTCGAATGCGCAAACGGGATGATCAAAACCGAATACTTCAACCTGTATGATAGGATGAACGGGGTTTTGATAGAAAAGGCGGATGAAAGCCTTGAGAGATAGGGCGATTACATCAGGAGGTTCATATGGAGCGGTTTGGTAAGATAATTCAGTTGTTCCTTGTCGACGGGACGCCTAACGGAAGATGGATTTGCGAACTCTCGAATTGGACGGGGATCGCCTATAAACTGCCACGCAACCATATAAAAGAAAGCGAGAAGAGGCAAGAGCTTTCTTCGCCGGGGATATATTTCCTCTTTGGCAAGGATGATTCCGAAAGTCGCCCCGTAGTTTACATTGGTGAAGCGGAAAGCATTATTGCAAGGCTAAAACAGCATTTGGATGGCAAAGACTATTGGAATGAAGCAATAGTTTTCATCAGCAAGGACGACAATCTGAATAAGGCTCACATCAAATACCTTGAGAATCGTTTTCATGCTATTGCGACCCAGAGCAATAGATACACCGTGAAAAACGCGGCTACGCCGACGCGGTCAACCATTTCTGAAGCGGAACAAGCACAATTAGAAGAGTTCATTTACAACGCCAAGATTATGGTCAACACCTTAGGACATAAGGTGTTTGAGGCTATAGTTGCCGATGATTCCGGGCAGGATCAATCTCAGTACTTCTATATTAAAGTTGCTGGCTTAATAGCAACAGGCTTAGTTACATCCGAGGGATTTGTTGTCCTCAAGGGGTCGACCATACATAAGAGCCCGGCGCTGAAATCATTAACCCCGGGTATGCTAAAGACCATTGAAAAGTATAAGCAAGATGGAAAAGTGATAGATTCGGTTGTTCAGGAAGATATTCTGTTTTCGAGTTCTTCAGCAGCGGCAGGCTTTGTTCTTGGTTACAGTGCTAGCGGCCCGCAAACATGGAAAGATACGAACGGAAGGAGCCTAAAGGAAATTGAAGGCAGATAGAAATCAGTTCGCGGGCAGCCGAACCTTGACGGGCGAATCGATGCCGTTAAACAATCGCGGGGGCAGATAAAGTTTAACTGGGGAAATGACTGAACAAAGGCTCATAGGGCTGCACCTAAAAGGAAACTGCGGCGCGTAAGGGCGATGTCCCAGTTGTGGGAAGCCTTTCGAAGTTAGGGAGGAGTACGAAAGACCTTCTTAATCTTCCGGACGGCTTTGAAAACCGTGGAGTACAGCTTGTCAGCCTGAAGGGGAACATCGATACGGCGACACAGACAGGAAGCTTTTGACACCGGTTCTGTCTGCGATAAGCCAATTCGAGAGGGACCTTACGGTTCAGCGGGCTGTTGAAGGGCTGAAAGCGGCAAGGGAAAGAGTCGGAGGAAGGCCAGAGTGGATGTCAAGGCGGTGAAAAGGCAATTAGCTGTACCATGCTCAAATGCATAGCATCAAAGATTGTGACTTCACCGGGGTTTCACAATACCTTATTCAGGGCGTATGGGAAGCCCATCCGTGCTAAGAAGGGAAAACGTAAGTTATGTTGAAGAATATGAGTGAAGAGTACTTCGGGTCCGGGAATTGCTTGAAAACGTGAAATGTAAGGACGGTTTTTACACTATGATTTGTTGATGAGGGGCTATTTGAAAATTTAAATAGGTGGGTCAAGATCTACAGGAAGTCGTTTTTATGGGAGGAGACAATCTTATGGCAAACCTCGGAAAGCTGGACAAGATTGACGATTTGCGTACGGTATGGAAGCATGAGGCTTCCGGTTTTTCGAAATGGTTGGCGGAAGAAGAAAATATCGCAAAACTGAGTGCGGAAATTGGGATGGACATTAATCCTGATGAGTTGGAGTCGTCGGTCGGACCGTTTAGTGTGGATATCTATGCGAGCGAAGTCGGGACAAACCGTAAGATAGTCATTGAGAATCAGTTAGAAGAAACCGACCATAAACATCTTGGCCAGACTATTACCTATGCAGCGGGTAAGGATGCCGAGGTTGTAATATGGATCGTTATGCACGCGAGGGACGAACACCGGCAAATATAATCCTTCAATCAATAATAAATAGAGTAACAAGCAAATATAAAGGGGAGTAGTCCCATGGCAAAGCGTAACGCACAGGGTTCCGGTAGTATACGAAAAGACCTAACGGCCGTTGGGAGGCACGCTATACAGCGGGGCGCGACCCGGGTACAGGGAAACAGATACAAAAGTCCATTTATGGTCAAACGCAGAAGGAAGTGCGGCAAAAGCTCCAACAGGGTGTCTGTTGCTATTAATGAAGGGGCTTACGTGGAGCCTTCAAAACTGACATTGGGGGCTTAGCTTGATACCTGGATAGGTGAGTATTGCGGACACCTGAAGGAAAGCACGCTGACCTTGTACAGGCTTCATATTGATAAGATCATAAAACCTGCTCTCGGCTCCGTCAAACTTACTGCGCTTACAGGACCTTCAATTCAAGCTTTTTGCAACAGCTTGCAGCGAGGTGATTCCAGCACTAAACCGAAATCTCCGAAAAGCATAAAGAACATACACGGTGTTCTTCACAGGGCTCTTCAACAGGCCGTTGAACTAAGCCTAATTCGCTTTAATCCAGCTGACGTTTGCAAGTTTCCACGCGTGGAAAGACCCCCGATAAAGCCTTTGGATGAAGCCGAAATCGCGCGTTTTCTTGACGCTATCAAAGGCAAGGAGTATGAACGTGAGTTCGTTACAGCGCTATTTACCGGCATGCGCCAGGCGGAGATTCTCGGCCTTACATGGGATTGCATAGATTTTCAGCGTGGTACAATTCATTTGTATCATCAGCTTCAGATCATAAGAGGCGAGTACAAGCTAACGAGCTTAAAAAATGATAAGCCCCGCATCATCACACCAGCGCAATTCGTAATAAAGACCTTACAGGAACAACGACGTTTACAAGCAGAGTGGCGCTTACTTGCAGGCCCGGCATGGCAGGAGGGCAACTTTGTATTTACGAACCAGTTAGGGGGCACTTGCGCAAGCAGACAGTTTATAATCGCTTCAAGTCCATTGCCAGAAGCATCGGGATTCCGGAGGCGCGTTTTCACGATCTGCGCCATACTTATGCGGTCACATCCTTACAGGCCGGGGATGACGTGAAGACCGTCCAGGAGAATCTGGGGCATCATACAGCGGCCTTTACGCTTGATGTCTATGGACACGTAACGGATCAAATGAAAAAGGATAGCGCGGCACGCATGGACACCTTCATTAACCGCATCAAAAGCTGTAAAGGGTAAATTAAAGGGTCAGCCATTAATTTATTGCATAAGGAAAGCCCTAAACACTGATGATTAGGGCTTTTTATCTGGCAGCGGAACTAGGATTCGAACCTAGACAATACGAGTCAGAGTCGTAGGTGCTACCGTTACACTATTCCGCTACATTATGAAGGACAACTGGTATTTTAACAAATCCCCGGCTGCCCTGTCAATAATAAACAAAAAATCCCACGGTGCCGTTCACTTGATTTAATTACCCGCCTCAAGGCAGGTGGGTGCTCCGCCTGCGCCCTCAGCCTTCCCCCTAAAAACAGGGCCTGACTTCCTTTACAGGACAGTTGCTCCCAAAGTCACAATGTGGGAATTAAACCTAAGCGTAACCAACACCCCAGGATTTTATCGTAGTCTTGCTCCCGGCAAGAGGGAGCGCAACTTTATTCTAGTGCATCCGCGCGGCGTTGTCAATGATTGCGCCGCCTGTAGCCGCCCAAATATCGACGGGAACATCAGCCATTTTCTGCCACCGGTAAGAACATCTTATTCGGGCACCGCAAAAAGTTTCCGGTTGCGGCGCATGCCGCCCAATCCCACCGGTTCGAAGAATCCGGTAGGCGCACGCGCCCGCATCGTCAGGGTCATCGTCGACAGGGAAAGGGTCCTCGACTTCCCGAAGCAGGCAGCCGCGAAGCTGAAAAATGTGCTAAAAAAAGCACTCGAAAGGTGCCCGCGGGAGCGCTACGCGAACGTGGACGAGATGCTCGGCGATCTGACGAAGCTCACGAAGGCCGAAGACGAAGAGATCGACAAGGCCATCAGCGAGATACAGCTCCTGTATGAGGCGGGGGAGATCGAAACCGCCGAAGCGGGGTTTAAGGAGTTGCTCGGGAAACACCCGGACAACGCGCGCGTCTATCTCAACCTCGGCGAGTTCTACAACAAATGCGGGAGCTACGTCAAGGCCGTCGATACGTTCAAAAAAGGCCTGGAAATAGACCCCGAAAGAGCGATCCTGCACTGGGGGCTCGCGATGGCGTACCAGAAGAAGAAGAACAACGCCCTCGCGCTCAAGTCGCTGAGGAAGGCGCTGGACTGCGGGCTGGAGGCGGGCCTGGAACGCTACGCTAAAATACTCATCGGCACGCTTTCGCACCAGAAGGGCAAAGGAGGCGAAGGAGATGGCCGGTGAAGAGGCCGCGCGCCGCGAATCCGTCGGCGGGGGACGCATGCGAAACCCCCGGCAGGGCCGAGTTCGACCCCCTTTTTGAGATAGAACAGGACGTCAGGCGCCTGCTCAAAGACTACAGCGTGCTTAGGCAGGAGACGGACGAATACAGGGAAAAGACCGAATCGGACTTCAAAAAGCTGCTCCTGAGCTTCATCGAGGTGGCGGACGCGTTCGAAAACGTATGGAGAAACATCAACCCGAAGCTTAACGGGGCCGACCCGCAGGCGAAGAAGTGGGCGGCGAGCTTCAAAACGGTGTACAGGATGCTAATTAGGGCGCTGTCCGGGTGGGACGTCGTCCCGATCGAAACGATGGTCGGGGAAAAAGCGGACCCGCTGTGGCATAAGGTGCTGGAAGCCGAGGAGGATCCGGGGCGCGAAAACGGGGCCATCCTCGAAGAGATCAAAAAGGGGTACCTGTGGAAGGGCAGGCTGCTGCGCAGCGCGGAAGTGCGGGCGGTCAACAATCAGTAGGGCAGGCCTAGGGCGTAGTGACGTAAATACGGGGGAGTGCGCTCCCCCGCGGGACATAGTTTATTTTTTGAGGGGGAAAAGCCATGGGCAGGATCATCGGCATCGATCTGGGGACGACCAATTCCGTGGTGGCGACCGTGGGTGCGGGCGGCTGCAAGATCATACAGAACAAGGAAGCGGAGCAGATGACGCGCTCCGTCGTCGGCGCGTACAAGAACGACTTCCTGATCGGGACGCCGGCCCTGAACCGCTGGCCGCTTGCGCCCAGGGACACCGTCATCTCCATCAAGCGTCTCATGGGGCGCTCCGCGTCGGACCCGGAGATCGAGAGCGTGAAAAAGAGCCACCTTTACGAGATCACGGAGCCGTCCGACGGCTCGCGGGAGGCCATCTGCGTGAAGATGGCCGGGGAGGAGTACACGCCGGTGGAAATCTCCGCGATGATCCTCAAAAAGCTCAAAACGGACGCTGAATTCGCGCTGGGCGATCCTGTGACGCACGCCGTCATCACGGTGCCCGCCTNNCGGGAAGCGGGCATCAAGGCCGGCCTGACGGTGATGAAGATCATCGACGAGCCGACCGCCGCCGCCGTGGCCTACGGGATCGATTCGCGGGAGCAGGAGGCCAAGACCATCCTGGTGTACGACCTGGGCGGAGGCACCTTCGACATCTCCGTGCTGATGATGTCGGCCGGGGCCTACGCGATCCTTGACCGGGAAGGGGACATGTGGCTGGGCGGCGACAACTTCGACCAGATCATCGCGGATTACGTTATTGACTGCGTGAAAAGCGAGTTCGGCGTCGACCCCACGGAAAACCACCGGTTCATGGCGACGCTCAGGATGGAGACGAAAAAGGCCAAGGAGGCGCTCAGCTCCGCGCCGATGGCGACGATACTGATCCCGGGCCTGCTGCGCGACGAGGACAACGATATACTCGACGTCGATTTGGACATCACGCGCGACTACTTCGTCGAGAAGTCCCGGCCGCTGGTGGCCAAAACCGTGGCGCTCTCGAAGAAGGCGCTAAAAAACGCCCACCTTACGATGGAGGACATCGACTACGTGCTCATGGCGGGGAACTCCACCTGCATGCCCATGGTGCAGGAGGCGATGGAGGAGCTTTTCGGCCCCGATAAGATCCTCAGGAACATCCACCCCAAAAACTGCGTCGCCATGGGCGCGGCCATGGCGGCGGTGGTGCTTCGCGGCATCGACTGCCCCAAATGCGGCGCGGTCACGGGCGATTTGGACGCTATTAGCTGCGAGAAATGCGGCTTCCCGTTCACCGGCGCCGAGCAGAAGAAGACCTGCCCGAACTGCGGCGAATCGAACGCGCAAAACGCCGAAACCTGCGCGGCGTGCGGGGCGGTCTTCATAAAGAAGGGGAGCGTGGACGGCGGCAACGCGCCTTTTTCCTATGGTATCCAGACCGCGGGGGACACGTTCACGGTCTTCGTAAAGAAGAACGACCGCTACCCCACCCCCGAGAACAGGCGCGAGTTCCAGGAGTTTCGGACGATCTACCCCAACCAGCGGACGGTGAGCATACCGGTCTACGGCGGCGACAACCTCGAAAAGGCAAGCGCCAACGAGAAACAGGGCGAGGCGTTCGCCATCCTGCCGCCCGTGCTGCCGGAGGGGTCGATCATACGGGTCAAGATCTGGCTGGACGAGAACGGGCGGTTCGATATCTCGGCGCAGATGGGCAACGGTCAGGACCTGAATCCGCGCGTGGTCCACGACACGGGCACCGACAAGCGGGCGGCCCAGAGGATCAGGGACATCGGCAACGAGATCGCGCAGAACCAGCAGCGTATGGCGCCCGAGAGGAAAAAGGAGATCGACAGGCAGTACGACGAGCTGATCCGCAAGTTCGAAGCGGGCGAGATCGAGGACGCGAACAGGGACGCCGAACGGCTCCAGCGGTCCGTGTCCGACATTTCCGCCGGGGAGGCGACGGACGTTGCGCAGGCGGCCAGAGGGGTGCTGGGGTTCGCGAAACACATCGCGGATCAGTACGGCTGGCTGATCGGCCAGGCCGCGTACACGCTCAACAGCATGGCCGCCGAACTGGAGGGCGCCATCGCGAAGGGCGACGCAGCCGCGATCGAGGCCGGGATGCACAAACTGGAACGGGCCATCGACGAACTGTGCAACGCGAACCCGACGCTCCAGGTGTTCGTAGCCATGACGCTGAGCATATTCGGCACGGTCAGCCCGGCGGATCCCGTGCTGGCCAACGACCTCATCGAGGAACTCGGCGTCCTGGCCAACGCGATCAAAAACAACGAGCCGGACGCATCCGCGCGGTTCCAGGCCTATTCCGACAAGCTGGTCGGGATACTCAACAGGATCGAGAAGGAAGGCAACAAGGAGAGGATATGCCACGTGTGCAACGCGCCGAACAGACCCGGCGCCACCGTCTGCGCGAGCTGCGGGGCGACGCTGGATGTGCTGGGGTTCGGCGGGATTCGGAGCATCACGTCCAGCGAAAATCCGTGGAGGTAGGACATGAAGGATCCCTTGCAGAGAAGCCCCACGCCCTACGAGATCCTGCAGATCGGGGAAGAGGCGGGGCTGGCGGAGATCAACCGGGCTTTCAAGAAAATGATGCTCGCCGGCGTGACCGACGAGATGAAGGAAGCCAGGCAGACGCTGTGCGAGCCGGAGGACAGGGCGTTTTTAAACGTCTTCCTCTATTCCGACGCGTATCTTGATCANNCCCCGCCGCGCTCGTTTACAGGCGGGCGAACACCCTCGAAGCCTGGAGCAACATCCAGAAGAGGCTCTTCCCGCACGCCCCCTCGATGCACAGCGTCGCGGTCCTCAGCTACTGGTGGGCGCTTGACAACGAGGAACGGGAGTTAAACGGCGAAGCGACGGAGGGGATGCCAAAAGCGCCCGGCGACCTGTGGACCAGGGTGATCGGCAACTGGGCCAACATCATCGGCAACACGGATTTTTTGAGGGCCTGGGCCGCCGGCCGCGAGGGCGTGAACGCCGGCAGGCTGTCGTCGAAGCTCGAAATGCATTTCAAGAACCTGTTCGAAAACCTCGCGAAGCGGAACCGGGAAGCCGGCCGGGAGGAGAGGGCGGAGCTTTTCAAGGACCGCCTGCTGCGGTTCGTGACCGAGGTGGATACGGGACGGAGCCTTATTAAGCAGCGGCTCAAGGTCAATGTGGGGATCGAAAGCGTGTACCTGTGCGGCGGCAAGGTGTTCCTGGAAAGCATCGGGCTGCTGGACGCCGCCGTCGACGAGGTCGGCAGGGCCCTTGAAGCCGACCCGAAGGACGAGGGCCTGAAATCGCTCGCCCTGAGCCTTTCGGAATTCGGCCCTATCGCGCTGATGATGCAGAACAAGGACTACGGCGCCGCGCTCGAATTGCTGGACGCCCTTTCAGAAGAGCAGAAGAAGGAGGGCGGGGCCGTACGCCTCGCCGTCGGCGCCTGCCTCGAAAAGGGACGCATGCATTTCGAGGCCAACGACTTCGACGAAGCGTTCGCCCTCTGGAAGCGTGCGGCAAAATCCTGCGGGCTCGGTGCGAGGAAAGCCAGGCCGTCCGCGCCCAAAACGAAGGCCCCGCCTGCGCCGGAGGCGCAAATACCCGCCCCGAAGCCGGAACGGTCGGACGAGGCGCTGATCGCGCGGCTGATCAGCGACCCCAACGAACGGGTATTCATAAACGTGCTGTTCATTATGAGCAGCGTGGGCAGCGCCGAGGAGGAGTTCGTCGCGCTCATGTCCCGGTCGATCCTCGAGAAGCTGAAAAAGGAGGATCAGGCCGCGATCGTGCGCCGGATACCGTCGGACGCGGTGCGCAATAGGATGATGAAGGACCTGGGGGTGCGTTAAGGCCCCGTACAGGGATAGAGCGGATGTAAAGGAAGGATGAACATGGCAGGTCTGAGTCGCGCCGAAAAGAACTATCTCGCCGATACCCTGCAAAAAACGGTGACGGAACTGGTGAAAGCCAAGGCCGCGGCCCTGCAGCACAACGACCCGAAGACCGCCCTTGACATACTGGACAAGGCCGTCAGGATCGTGCACAGCACCGAACTCGAGCTGCTGCTCGGCGAGATCCTGAACGTACAGAGCGTCAAGGCCATCAACGCGGTCATGGAAACGTCCGGCGCGGGCAAGAACCCCGCCGATGTGCTGGAAGCGGCGGCAAAAGACCTCGAAAGGGCGGTGGCGCTGGGCTGCAGGAACGCGCAAAGGAACCTCGAAGGCGCGAGGAACCTGCTCGCACAGGCGAAGCGGGGGATGCTGGGCATCAGCGCCGGCACGGCGGACGCCATCGAGCTGGCCACCCTGGCCGCCAAAGGCAACGATACCGACAGGGCAGTCGCCATCCTCGAAACCGCGCTCAAAAGCGCCGCCGCCGGCGACAAGGCCGCCCTCAGGGCGTTTCTGGCACAGATGCTCAACCAGCGCGGCGTGCAGAAGGCCAACAGGGTGAACGACGCCATAGGCGGCCGGTCGGGCTACGCGGCGGCAAAACTGAAAAAACTCCTCACGGGCCGGGGCAAGCCGGACCTGTGGATCATCGGGCTCTTCCGGTTCGCGTTCACGGGGTTCGGATACTTCGGAAGCATCTTTTACGTCATGCTGCTGCACTATAGCGCCGCCTGGCTCCTGTTGACGGCCCTCGACATCCAACACTCGTCGACGCCGGGAATCCTCATCACGATCGGGGTCATGGCCGTCTTGTTCGCGGTCTTCATCTCCGCCTGCGTGCGCAGGCGGGGCCGGTCCGTCTGCGGGGTGAAACTCTGCGCCGCCCCGGCGAAATTCGCCCATACCATCCCGGGACACGGCCGGGTGGAGGTGTGCGCCAGGCACTCCAACCGGATCAAGAACATCGTGCAAAGCCGTATGAAACTCGACCGGGACCTAAAGGCGCTTCTCAATGCCGCGAGGGACGACCTGCAGCGGGCGCAGGGGTACGACCCGGCCAACGAGCAGATCAGGAAAAACCTGCAGAGCGTGCGCGACATGATCGCTGGTTCAAATTGACGTGACATTATTGGGCCAAGGAGAAAAATCGATGACAGACTGCATCTGCGGGTTCGGCAAGGGCCTGCCCGACGGGCAGGCGACATGCCCCTACTGCGGCACGGACCTTTCCCTTCTTAAAAAGATCGGGGCGCTGCCCGGGAGTTATGTCCGAAGGGGCGAAAAGCTGTTGCGCGCGGGGCGGACGGAGGAAGCCGTGCGCGCGCTGGAAACGGCCGCCGCCCTGGACCCGGCTTCCGCGGCTCTCCGGCGCGCGCTCGCTGAAGCCTACGCCGAAAGGGGAGAGCATGAAAGGGCGCTTCGCCTCTACGACGAGGCGCTCGGGCTGGACCCCGGCGACGAAGGCGTCCGGGACGCGCGGGCAAAGGCGCAGGAAGCGGCGAAGAGGACGGCGGCCGAAAGGGACAAAAAGCGCGTCCGGCATAAGGCGCTCATTGTCCTCGTCCCGGCCGCCGCCTTTATTATCGGATTGCTTTTCGCCCCCGCCGCCGGCCTGACCGGCCCCGGAAAAGGCGGCGCTGCGGCGGTCATGCCCCCGGCCGAAATCGAAGCGTCGCTGGCGCGCTGCGCTTCTCTCGAAGGCGCGGACATCGCCGTCGAATCGGAAGGCGGCGCGCTGAAGGTGCGCGGCGTGGTCCCCGACGAGAGGACGAGGGAGTTTGTCAAGGACGTCGTGGAAAACGGGGCGGGCGGAAGGCGGGTCGACCTCGGGGAGCTGAAGGTGAGCACGCCCTCGCCCGGCGAGATCGCCGAAAGGATCGAAACGGGCATCGCGGGCGACCCGGCGCTGGCCGGATCGGACGTGACCGCCGCGGCGTCGGGCGGCGCCGTCGTGCTGTCCGGGACGGCGCCCGAAGGGAGCCGGGACGCGCTGGCCGCGCGCATAGCGCTGGAGGCCGGGAACGCCGGCGTCGCGGTCATCGCCGACGTGACGTACGGCAGGGGCGCCGCGGCCTACACAGTGAAAGCGGGCGACACGCTCTATTCGATCGCCCGGCGGTTTTACGGCGACGGGAACGGCTGGACGCGCATCTACGAAGCCAACAGGGGGCTCCTCGCGGTGCCCGGCAGCCTCGAAACGGGCATGGAACTGACGGTCCCCGCGAAGTGACGGGGCCCGAACGCAATACAAAGGAGAGAGCGAAATGGCGAATCTGTCTACGGCGTCCGTCATAGCCTTCAACCTCGCGGCGGAAGAAGCGAAGGCCCTTAACAGCGTCTATATCGACATCGACCACCTGCTGCTGGGCCTGTTGAAGGCCGAGGACGCGCTCACCCTCGATCCGGGCGATGTCAAAGGCATCGGCGAAGCCCAGTGGCGGGAGGCCTGCGCCGAGATCCGCGAATTCACGGGCCGGCTGCAAAAGGCGGGCGTGGACTGCAAGGCCGCCAGGCGCCGGTTCCGCGGCGTGTTGCACGGGGCGGGAGGCTACGAAAAAGGCGTCTTTTCGGGGCACCGGACGCAGAGGGGCAGGGAAGCCTTCGCGCTTGCCGAGAAGCTCTGCCTGGAAACGGTCGAGCCGCGCATCGGCCCGGCGCAGCTGTGCACCGCGGTCATACGGCTGGGGTCTGACGGGATGGACGCCTTCTTCAGCCAGATGCGCTGGGACAAAGAGGCCCTGTTAAGCGCCGTGCTCCCGCCCTCGCAGCCCGCCGAACCTCCGGCGGACGACGGGCAGCCGGCTGCGGAAGGCGCCGGAAAAGCGCCGAAGCGGAGCCGTACCCCGTATCTGGACAAGTTCGGCAAGGACTACACGAAGCTGGCCCGCGAGGGCAGGCTGGAGACGGCGATCGGCAGGCGCGGCGAGATCAGGAAGGTCGCGCAGATACTGGTGCAGAGGAAGAAGAACAACCCTATTCTCGTAGGCGACGCGGGCGTTGGCAAGACCTGCATCGTCGAAGGCCTCGCGCACCATATCGTACAGCCGGACGCCCCAGAATCCATCCGCAGCCTGAAGATCATAGAACTGGGCATGGGCGCGCTGGTCGCCGGGACGAAGTACAGGGGGGACTTCGAGGAAAGGCTGGACATGCTGCTCAAGGAGGCGTCCTCGGACCCGAACATCGTCCTGTTTTTCGACGAGGTGCACCTGATGGTCGGGGCGGGCGCTTCGGGCGAGGGGGGCATGGACGCGGCCAACATCCTCAAGCCGGCGCTGGCGAGGGGCGAGATCAAGTGCATCGGGGCGACGACGACGGCGGAATACCACAAATTCATCGAAAAGGACGCGGCGCTCGAGCGGCGGTTCCAGATCGTCTGGGTGGACGAGCCGACGCCAAAGGAGGCCGTGCAGATACTCACGGGCATCAGGCCGAAGTACGAGGAATACTACGGCATCTCCATCCCCGACGAGGCCATAGAAGCCGCGGTATCGCTTTCCGTAAGGTACCTGCCCGATTTCAGGCTCCCCGACAAGGCGATCGACCTGATCGACCAGGCCTGCTCGGCGATCCTGCTGGGCACGGTATCCGGCGAGAAGGCGGCGGAGGCCAAAGAGGACCGGACGCTAAAAGCAGGCGACGTCGCCGCGGTCGTGTCGGTGCGCTGCCGCATCCCGGTGGAGGAACTCACGGCGGAGGAAAGCGAGAGACTCCTTGCCATGGAAGACTTCCTCAGGGAGCGGATAGTCGGCCAGGACCACGCCGTGAAGGCCGTTTCGGAGACGATCCGCAGGGCGAAGGCAGGGCTGAAGGACCCGCAAAAGCCGATAGGGGTCTTTTTGTTCCTCGGCTCGACGGGGATAGGGAAGACCGAGCTTGCCAAGGCCNNGCTCGTCGCCATAGACATGTCGGAGTATCAGGAAAAGCATACCGTATCCAAGCTGCTCGGGGCGCCTCCGGGGTACGTCGGGCACGAGCAGGAGGGGATCCTGTCGCAGAAGATAAGGGCCAACCCGTATTCGGTGGTCGTGTTCGACGAAGTGGAGAAGGCCCACCCCGCCATTTTCGACATCTTCCTCCAGATATTCGACGAGGGAAGGCTCACCGACTCGCACGGGCGGCGGATCAATTTCACCGAGACGATTATCATCCTCACGTCCAACCTGGGCACCGGGAAGGCCGTGCGGCACCGGCAGCGCCACATCGGTTTCGGGCAGGAGAGAGGCGGGGGCGGCGACGCAGAGACCCAAAAGGCCGAACAGGACCGGTCGGAATACGAAGCCGGCGCCTTCGCCGCGGTGAGCTCGGCGCTCAGGCCCGAACTCCTCAACCGCATCGACCAGAAGATCGTCTTCTATCCCCTCGGCAGGGACGCTGTCCG
>DCTV01000017.1 GCA_002329665.1 Christensenella sp. UBA1431 | reverse complement strand
CCTCCCACATCCCGAGGTGGCAGTGCGCGTCCACCATGCCGGGCATTGCCCAGAGGCCCGTTGCATCCAACACCCCGTCCCCGGACCCGGAGGCGATGTGTTCGGCAACTTCTTTTATCGATTGCCCCTCTATGGCGATGTCCCCGAAATCGAACGCCTGGTCCTCCATCGTGAGCAGCCTCGCGTTTTTGATTATGAGCATGGCTATCCCCCCGTATGGTCAGTGTACCAGCGCCAGCGCCCCGGTGTCAATCCGTCAGCCTGCCGAAGCCCTGCCCCAGCACTTCGCCCGCCGCGACGACGAACATGAACGCGTCGGGGTCCAGCGCCCTGACCGTCTCGCGGAGCCTGTGTATCTCGCCCGCCGACTGGACGACGCATAAAAGTACGTTGCGCGGTTCGCCCGTGTACATGCCCTTTGCGGCAAAGAGCGTCACGCCGCGTTCCAGGGTGTGCAGGATCTCGTCGGCGACCTCGTTCGCCCTCTCGGAGATGATCACGCACGCGCGCGACGACACGGACCCTTCCAGCACAAGGTCCACCACCTTGGCCGAGCCGTAGAGGATGACGAGGGCGTACATGGCGAGCTGCGGCGAAAAAAGCACTCCGGCGCCCACGATGACGAGGAAGTCGACGATGACGATGAACGTTCCCACGCCGATCGTGGACTTGTAGGCGTGCAACACGCGCGCGAGCATGTCGCTCCCGCCGGTCGAGCCGCCGCCGCGCAGCGCCAGCCCCAGGCCGATCCCCATCAGCATCCCGCCGTAAAGCAGACAGAGGAGCAGGTCGTCGGTCGCGGGGGGGACGGCGAACACGTCGATGAGGACGGACAAAAGGANNCGCGGACCTGACCACAAAGGCCATCCCCAGCTTCTTAAAGCCCAGGATGAAGAGCGGCACGTTCAGCGCGGCCATCGTCGTGCCGACCGGCACGCCCAGCGCATAGTGCAACAGCGTGGCCAGCCCGCTGAACCCGCCCGGCGTGATGCGGTTTGGGATGAGGAAGAGGTTGAAGGACGCCGCGACCAGCACCACCCCGCCGGTGATCAGCAGGTAATCTGTCAGGACAGGCCGGAATTTCCGCATGCGGATCACCCGTTTTGCATAATAAATGCCTTCTCCCGGCAAGGCAGGCGCCGGACCAAAGCCCCGATGCATCCNNATCCGGCGCGGCATTCACTTCCCCCGTCCTGTGCGCGCCGGGCGCCGAAGCGGCCGCCATTCGCCGCAGCCGGCGAAAGCTTCGAAGATCCGCCCTATGAACGGCCCGTCGGCAAACCCCGTATGGGATCTGCCGACGGCCGGAAACCTTACCGTTAAATAAGGTATTATCATATTCGATGACAATTATTCTTTCGTGTTCGCCAGGAAGCCGAAGCTCACGCGCAGCGCGTCGTCCACCCGCCGCATCGCTTCCGGCGCGAGGTGCCCGATATACTGCTGCAGGCGGGTCTTGTCGATGGTCCTTATCTGCTCGAGCAAAACGACGGATTTACGCGGGAGGCCGTTTTCTTTTTCCTCTAGTTTGATGTGCGTGGGCATACGCACTTTTTCCGTTTGCGACGTTATCGCCGCAACGATCACGGTTGGACTGAACCGGTTTCCCGTATCGTTTTGCAGGATGAGCACTGGCCGCACGCCGCCCTGTTCGCTGCCCACCACCGGGCTCAGGTCAGCAAAGTATATGTCTCCCCTCTTGATCATCAGCATCACGCTCCAACACGGCCTCACCGTATATTTTATGCGGATGATCTGAAAAGGGACGTAGCCTTACCTGTCTACCTTTGCATGATGAGAGACAGCGCGTCGGCGATCTCGGAGGAAAGCACGCCGTAGGCGCCGACCGAATTTTCCGCGCGCACGCCCGCGAGGCCCAGCAGGTGGCAGCCCAGCGACGCGGCGGCATACGGCCTGAGCCCCTGCGCCATCAGCGCCGTGATGAGGCCGCAGAGCACGTCCCCCGTCCCGCCCTTGGCCATGGCGGGCGTGCCGGTGGCGTTGATGCACGCGCGCCCGTCCGGATGCGCCACCACGGTCGCGGCCGATTTGAGCACGACCACGGCGTTCCATTCGCACGCGTACTTCTTCGCGCAGCCGATGGGGTCCTGGAGGACTTCCGCGGCCGACAGCCCGCACAGCCGGGCCATCTCCCCCACGTGCGGCGTAAACACCGCCTTGGCCCTGACCGGGGGGATGCGCCCGGCCTCGCTCAGCGCGTTGAGCGCGTCGGCGTCCACCACCGCCGGGAGGTCGTCGGTGGTGAGCACGGCTTCGACCGCCCGCAGCACGTGGGGCGCGCGCCCGAGCCCGGGGCCTATCGCCACCGCTGTGCATTTCCTGACGAAATCGAGGAACTCGGGTTCGTCGAAAAACGACAGCAGTGGGAGAAACATCGCTTCGGGGAGCGCGGCCTGGTACACGGGCCCGAGTTCCTCCGACGAACAGAGCGTGACCAGCCCAGCGCCCGCCTTAAGGGCCGCGCGCGCACACATGACGCCCGCGCCCGCCATGCCCATGCTGCCCGCGACGATGCCCGCGCGGCCGAATGACCCCTTGTGCGCGTCGGCGGGCCTGGGCGGAAGGAGCGCCCTGACGTCGGACTCCACGAGGCGTTCGAGTTCGATCGCGTCGTGGAGCCGGGGCGGCACGATCGCGATCGCGTGCACAATAAGGCGGCCCGTGTGGGTCTTGCCCGGGAAGAGGAAGTGGCCGGGCTTGGGATACTGGAACGTCACCGTCACTTCGGCGCGCACGGCGGCGCCCCGGACGCGCCCCGTATCGCTCTCCACGCCCGAGGGGACGTCCACGGCCACGACGGGTTTGCCGCTCGCGTTCATCATCTCGATCGCCGCCCTGTGCAGGCCCTCCACGGGACGCGAAAGGCCGGTGCCGAACAGGGCGTCCACGATGCAGCCGGCTTTGTCGAAAAGGCCGGCTGCCGCCTCGAGGTCCCCGGGTTTTTCGACCGGGCGGACAGGGACGCCGGCCTTTTCGAGCATTTCCCACTGGACACGCGCGTCCCCCCTGAGCCTGTCGGGGCTCCCGATGAGGAGCGCGTCGCCCTTGCCCCCGCTTGCGATGCGCTGGCGCAGCACCGCCAGGCCGTCGCCCCCGTTGTTCCCCGTCCCGCAGACGACGAGCGCGCGCCCGTCGCAACAGCCCGATTCGCTAAGCGCTTTTGTGACCCCGAACGCCGCGTTCTCCATCAGCAGCAGCGCGGGAACGCCCAGTCCGTCCGCCAGGGCGGTTTCGATCCCACGCATTTCGCCGGCCGATACGATCTTCTGGGGCATCTTCTTCCCTCCTATAACTCACGCACGGTGCCGCGCCACGGCATTTAGCACCGCCATCGAGACGGCTTCCGCCGCCGCTTCCATCACCGCGTTGATCTCGGCTTTTTTTTCGCCCGCGGACAGCGCGAAGAGCGTGTCCCCGTCCAGCATCGTGTGGCAGGGGCGTATGCACCGCGCGAGCCCGTCGTGCGCCGCGGACGCGAGCCGGTTAACCTTGGCACAGTCGAGCGCGGCGTCGGTGGCCACGACGCCTATGGTCGTGTTCGCGCCGGCGGCTGCCCGAACGGCGCCCGCCTTGATGAGAGAGGCACTGTTTGCAAAACCCGTGCCGTCCGGGTGCTTCGCCCCCGCGACGACGGCCTGCGTATCCGGGTCGATCACGTCCCCCAGCGCGTTGACCGCCACGATGGCGCCTACCACCGCGCCGCCGGGCAGCACGACGCTGGCCGTGCCCACGCCGCCGTCCATGGCGTTTTCGGGCCCGAGCGCCTTCCCCACCGTAGCGCCGCAGCCGGCCCCGACCGCGCCCTGTTTTACATCATGGGCCGAAGCGTTCCTGCAAGCAGCGTAGCCCATCGCGGCGTCGGGGCGCACGGACGGGTCGCCCACGCCCAGGTCGAATATCACGGCGGCGGGCACGATGGGGACCTTCGCCGCTCCCGCGTCGAACCCCGCGCCGTTTTCCTCCAGATAGCGCATCACGCCGCCCGCGGCGTCCAGCCCGAACGCGCTCCCCCCCGCGAGCAGCACGGCGTGCACCCGCTCGACGAGGAATCCGGGCCGTAAAAGGTCCGTTTCGCGCGTCCCCGGCGCGCCGCCGCGCACGTCCACACCGGCGACGGCCCCGCCTTTGCACAGCACGACCGTGCAGCCGGTGCGCGCCTTTTCGTCCTGCGCGTGCCCGACTTCGATGCCGTCCACGCCGCAGATGCCGCGTACTGTCATGTCAGTCATCCTCCCCGCCTTCCTCCACCGCCCTAAGGGCGTCGCGTATGACCTCCCAGTCGTAGCCCCGCCGGTAGAGCGCGGCGCCGGCCTTCCTCTCGAAGCCTTCCCTGTCCCCGCGGTTCCTCTGATAATATTTTCGCGCGATTCGCATCGCGTTCTCCATCTCCTCCCTGTCGCCGTACAGGGCCATCGCTTCCTCGATCGTCGCGGCGTCGAGCCCCTTTTCCCGCATCTCCTGCCGGACGGCGCGCCTGCTCTTGCCCCTGAGCCGGGCCCTGTCCTCGACGAGCATGCGCGCGTACCGCGCGTCGTCGACGTATCCATAGGCGTCGACCTTGTCCATGACGCTGTTCACGATCTCCGGCGCGTATTCGCGCGCCTCGAGATACCTTACGACCTGTGCGCGGCTGCGTTCCGCCCTGCCGAGGTAATACAGCGCCGAACGCTGGGCCCGGGTTTTTTCGTCCTCGCTCACCACCTGCATGACGGCCTCCCTGTCCGCGTCCTGTCCGACTCTAAGGCCCATGCGCGCGGCGTTTTTCTGCGCGACGGTGACGGCGTGCTCCCCGTCGATATAGACGCGCACGCGGCCTTTCACGCCGCGGAGGGCGACGAGCCCCGTGATTTTGGGCATTCTTCTTTCCTCCCGGTAGGGGTATGCTTTCCGTCACAACCGCCTTTTCGCTTCCGTTACGCTTCAATTATACCAAAATCCGGCCGTCGGCGAATAGATTTCCCGTTTTGTCCCAGAATAAGGTTTGACCACTATGTGAAGGAGGAGCGACATGGCAACAGCAAACAAACCGGAACTGGAGTCCAAAAACCTGACCATCCTCGAAGACCAGCTCAACCACGAAGCGCTGGGGAACAAAAAATGCGACGTGTATTCCAACCTTTTCAACGATGCGAACATCAAAAACGTCGTCATGCAGATCGCACAGCACCACCGCCAGCGCTTCGAGAACCTGCTGCAGTATCTCGAATCCCATAAGTAGGAGGAAAATGCAAGAATGAACATCCAGTTGAACATGAGCGAACAGGACATGCTCGAGGATCTCCTGACGCAGGAAAAGCAGTTTATCTCGGCTTACTCGACCTATATCACCGAGGCTTCCTGCCCGAACCTCAGGCACATCCTGATGACCAATTTCGATCAGTCCTGCGAAGACCAGTACATGATCTTCGACCTGATGCGCAAGAAGGGCTATTACTGCCCGAAAGACGCGCAGGACAACGAGGTGAACACCGTCAAGCAGAAATTCACGCAGATGAAGAACCAGCTTCACTGACTCGTCGGAGCAAACCGCGCTTCTGCTCATAATCCCCCAATCGCCTTGCGATAGGGGGATTCTTCGCCCCGCTCCGTTCCACCCCACGCGGCAAGCCGCGCGGGGGCCCCGGTTTGTCCTACTCTCCCCGCAAAGCCTTTGCTGCGCAGGGAGTTTTTCCGGGAGGGCTCGGCGAAGTTTTAACGCCCTGAAAGGCAGCCTGCCGGTGAAATCAGTCTACAGCCCAAAGCCGCAAAAAAGCTTTTTGCCGGCGCCTTTTTTGCATCCGCCTGCCCTACCTGTTATAATATAAACGCTTATCTGCAGATACCGGGGAGGTGGCCTTATTGCGCAGGTTGAAAAGGGCGGCGTTTCTGCTTTGCTTCGCGGCGGCGCTTTTATGCCCGGCGCTTTTGCCCGCCACCGCGACCACGGCCGCAGCCGATTCGTTCGAGCTCTTGGTCGTAGGCTCGGAGGGGCCGCGGGTGTTCCTGCTGCAAAAGCGCCTCGAGGACCTCGGTTTCTATACGTTCCGCGCGACCGGCGTCTACGGCGCCATCACCCGGAACGCGGTGGTCGCCTTCCAGAAAGCCAACGACATCATCGTGGACGGGACCGTCGGCGAAGAGACCTATAACCTGATATTCGGCAACGGTGCGAGGCGCCCGTCCGCTTCTTCGAAGCTCGCACAGGCGCAGGGCCCGAAGGAACAGCTCACGGACGGCGAGAGGGTCACCGGCCATCCCCTCGCCTGGGAACAAGCCGAAGATGCGATGCGGATCGGCCAGACCTATACCGTCACCGACTATTACACGCAGATCTCCTTTTCCGTCAAGCGCACCGGCGGAAACGGCCACGCCGACGTGGAATGCGCGTCCGCGGCGGACTTTGCCAGGTTCAGGACCGTGTTCGGCGGGGCGGTGAGCTGGGAAAAACGGCCGGTCGTGGTCACGCTGGGCGGCGCCCGCGTGGCGGCCTCGCTCTTCGGGATGCCGCACGGCTACCGGACCATATCCACCAGCGGCATGTCGGGGCACGCCTGCATCTACTTCACGGACAGCGCGCTGGGCGAATACAGCCTCACCGACGCGGAGCACGAGGAGATGATCCGCATCGCGTCGGGATCATGAACCCTCCCGTCCGTCCTTCCTGCACACGCCGATCTCGGACATCGGATGCACCACGCCGACCCCCTGTTTCGGGTTGACGATCTGGAGCGGCAGGCAGTCGTAGAGCCTGTGGTACGCCTTGAAGGCGTCGCCTTCAAACCCGACGCAGCCCAGAGAGATCACGTAGCCGCCTCCCGTGAGGTTGAGCCGCTGCGTGAATGCGACCTCCGCCACGTCTCCCTTCCTGTACGCGCCCGTGCTCAGGCCTTCGAACATCGTGTTCGTGCCCGTTATCTCGTAGCCTTTCACGTCCTTAACAGTAAAAGCGAACACCGGCTCTGCGATGTCCTCGCAGAACCGCACCCGCATGCGCACCGTGAACGCCTCGCCGGCCGTCACGGTGTCGGTCCTGGTCCCGTCTCCGGCATAGACGCCAGCGGATTCGATCGTCGCCTGTTTCGTGCCGTAGTCGAGCGCCTCTTTCGGCGCGTCCTCCCGGCGCGCGGCGGCGGCCGCGTCATGCGCGCGCTGCTGCTCGGACCGGTCGGGCAGGGCGTCGTCGTCCGGGGCCAGCCCCACGAGGACCTGCTTATACAGGTCCACCATCTCGGCCGGCGTCCCTTCCCCGACGATCTTCCCTCCGTCCATCACGACGGCGCGGTCGCAGTACTTGAGAATCGTGTCCAGCGCGTGGGTGACGAAGAGGATGGTCTTTCCCTTTTCGCGCAGTTCCCGAAACTTCCTGTAGCACTTCACCTGGAACATGATGTCCCCCACCGCCAGCGCCTCGTCCACGATCAGGATGTCGGGCTCAACGCTGATGGCCACCGCGAAGGCCAGGCGCACGAACATGCCGCTCGAGTACATGCGCACGGGCTGGTAGGCGTAATCGCCTATGTCGGCAAAGGCGAGGATATCCTCCACGCGCGCGTCCATCTCCTCGCGCGAAAAGCCCATGATCGTGCCGTTGAGGTAGATATTCTCGATCCCCGTATAGTCCTCGTTGAAGCCCGCCCCGAGTTCGAGCAGCGCGGATATGCGGCCTTTCACCGATATCTCGCCGCCCGTGGGCGAGAGCACGCCGGTGACGAGTTTCAACAGCGTCGACTTCCCGGCCCCGTTCCTGCCCATGATCCCCAGGCACTCGCCTTTTTTGACCGTCAGGTTCAGTCCAGAGAGCGCGAAATGCTCCCGGTGGTATCTGCGTTTCCTGAGGCTGAGCGACTCTTTCAGCCGGTGGACGGGCTTTTCGTAGAGCTTGTACACTTTAGTGAGATTTTTTACCTCGATCGCGTTCATTTCCCTCTCCCGCCGTTCAGAGCACATCGGAAAAATGCGGTTTGAGCCGCCCGAACAGGCGGATGCCCGTCCAGAGCAGCAGCAGCGTCACGCCCCAGAAATACAGCGTGTAAAGCGGCTGTTCGAAAAACCAGGCGTGGTTTACGAACACGTTCCTGAACCCTTGCACGACATAGAAGACGGGGTTGAGCCTGAGGATGGTCGAAACGGCCGGTATGTCGATAATGGAGATGTCCCACACGATGGGCGTCGCCCAGAACCCAAGCTGCAGGGCGATGGCGACGATCTGTTTCGTGTCCTTGAAAAAGACGTTGACGGTAGACGTGATAACCGACACGGCCAGGGAGAGCACGCAGGCGCAGAGCACGTAATACGGGATCTGGACGAAGTACACCGTCGGATAATACCCGTACAGGGCGAACAGGACCGTGAGCAGCAGGATGAAGAAAGCGTGCACGATCAGCGCCGATATGACTTTCACCGTCGGCAGAACGGAGTAGCGGAAGACGACTTTTTTCACGAGATAGCCGTATTCCTGCATGCAGTTGGTGGCGGCGGATACCGCCTCGGAAAAGAAGAACCAGGGCACGATCCCCGCCGTCATCCAGAGTATGAACGGCGCTTCGCCCGCGGGGCGCGACGCCTTGAGGCCGACGGAAAACACGAACCAGTAGACGAGGATGGTCACGATCGGCTGTACGAAGCCCCAGGCAACGCCGAAATACGAGCCCGAATACCGCGCCCTGAAATCGTTCAGGGCCAGCGACCGTACGATCCCGCCGGACGCAAACAGGTCCTTAAAATATGCGATTGTTTTCATATCGCCCAACACGTCACCGTCTCTTCCGGATTTCGCCGCCGCTTCAGGCTTCGAAGAAAACCGCGCTGCAGCCTGGCCCGGTATGCGCCCCGATGGCGCTCCCGGCTTTGTAGAAGATGATGTTCCCCATTTTGTACAGCGCGCACAGCCGTCTTGCGATCTCTTCCGCGATTTCTTTTTTCACGGTATACCCGATCGCCACCGTGGTCTGCGTAAAATCCGTGCGAATCCGGCCGACCGCCTCGGTCAGCCAGCGGATGGCCTTCCTCACCCCCAGGGCGCGGCCCGCCATCACCAGCTTCCCCTTGGGATCGATCCTCAAAATCGGGCGTATCCTCAGTTTTTCCACGATCAGGGCCTTCGAGGTGCTCAGGCGGCCGCCCTTGTGCAGGTACTCCACCGTGTCCATGAAAACCAGCCCCTCGCCGTTTTCGGCGTGCAGGAGAGCGCGCTTAACGATCTCATCGTGCCCGCACCCTTTTTTTGCCATTTCGCACGCCGTCAGCACGATAAGGCCCTCCCCCATCGAAAGCGAGCGGCTGTCTATGATGTCTATTTTGCCGTACCCCAGCATGTCCCTCGCGGTGCGCGCCGCGTCGATCGTGCCGCTGATATACGGGCTCGCGCAGATACATATGACGGAATCTCCCGCGTCGACCGCGCTTTTGAACACACTCAGGAAAGCCTCCGCGGACGGGTGCGACGTTTTGGGAAAGCTCTTTGCCTGTTTGAGCATCTCGAAGAATTCCTCGTGCGTAAAATCCACCCCGTCCAAATACGAAACGTCCTCGATAGTCACGGTCAACGGGATAACGCAGATATGTCCGTCCGCGTTCATCTCCTTCGGTATGTCGCTCAGGCTGTCGGTCACTATTCGTACCATGAATGCAGCCTCCTTGTATATAAATACTGCCACAAGCACCCGAAACGATTCGGGCGGTCTCCCCTTGCCCAAAGGAAACCCGAGAGCCCCGGCTGTCCCTAAGTATACAGCAACAGGGCATAACGGGCAACATCTTCGGGTTGCCCGTCCTCAGGCGGCGATCACAAGGAAAGTCTGGTGCAGGCTCAGGGCGGCCAGCACGGCGACCGCCGCCAGAAGGAGCCTTCGCGGCACGGGCGCCAGGCCGGACAGGAAATCTTCCACAAGGCTGCACCCGAGGAAAAGGAAGACCATGTCCGTGATGAAATACGTCCGAAGGCCGGAGGCGTAGGCCGTGGGCAAAAAACCCGTCATCGCCCCGGCGGCGAGGCCGATGAGCAGCAAAAACACGAACAGCGCGCCCTTTTTCGTCTTCCCGTACACGTTTATTAAGGAGATCCCCGCAAAGCAAAGGCTGAGCATCGCGATAAACATCACGGCGTACCGGGTCGCGGAAAGGGCCTCGCCCCCCGACGGAAGGCCGAACGTGGTCAGTCTTTGAAGCTCCGGCAGGACGCCGCGGTAAAGGTTGGCCGGGACATTGGCAAAAACGGAATACACAAACGGCAACGCCGCTACGCAGCGTACGGTCACACTTTCATGCTTCCTCCACGCCGAAACAAACAGGGCCCCGCAAAACAGCAAAAAAAGGCGGTTGGGCGTTGCGAATATATACGCAACCGTCTGCGCCGCTCCCAGATACGCCCTGTCTAAGAACCCGAGCATCCCGAATCCCGGGAACCAGCGCGCCGTCTCCTCTGCGATCCTGTTCGCGTTCCCCGGGCACGTCAGGGCGAACACGGCCATGGCCGCGGCGGCAAAAAACTGGAGGAGCAGGACCGGCTGCGTTTTCCCCCGACTGATGAGGCAGGCGTTCAGGGCCGCCATAAGGCACACGAGGAAGAACGCGAACTGCTCCGCGTTGGCCGCGAACAGCGTCGCCGCCAGGGCTGCGGCGCCCAGCTTAGCGCCGACCCTTTCGCCCTCAACGGCCTTTTTATAGGGAATAAGCGCGAAGGCACAGGCCGCGCCCGGCCAGAGGTAGTTGACCGTCGTCGCGCCCCATCCCGCCGAGCTCAGATGGGCGAAGGGATACATCATGAATCCCAGGCAGACCAGGTAGTTCGTCGTCCGGCTCCTTCGCGCGCCTATCAGCCTGGACAGGGACAGGGCGAGGGTAAGGAGCGCGGCGACATCCAGCACGCGCCAGAGCAGGGCGCTTCGCAGCACCGTCACCATGACAGCTTCGATGAGGATGCGCGACGTCCACCGAGAGTACCTCAGTTGCAGATAGTCCGCGATCCCCTGCCTGTCCAGCGCGCCCGAAAAGAATCCGTCGTCGCCCTGCCCCAGGCCGATGAAGCAGTGCAGTACAGCCATCGTAACGAGCAGGACAAAATACGGGAAATAATCGGACGCGTATGCTCTTTTCGCCACGCGCGCCAGCCTTCGCATGCGGATTTACCTCAGGGCAGTTTTCTGATGACCAGGTCCGTCTCGATGAGCGCGTTCTCCCCATCGTTCCTGTAGAGCAGGCATACCCTGTACAAGGCGCCTTCTTCGAGCGCGCCGTTGGCCACGAGCGCATAGAACCCGCCGTTTTCGTAATCGTGTTGGTCGCCGTCGGCACGGTACGCGTCCGCGCGCTGCTGCGGACAGGTATTCAGCCGGTAGTATGCGCCTTTCGAGGCATTGTGAAGCAGCACGGAGCAATCCTGTATCCGGATGTCGCGCCCTTCTGCCGCCGCCCAGCCGGATACAGGGAAATACAGGCCCCCCAGCTTATGGACCGGTGTCTGCGCGTCCAGGCTGCAGCGTACGGAAGACAAACCGGCCTTGACGCCGGAGACGTCGGCCGGCACGGGCAAAACCCGGCCGAGGAAAAAGGCGAATATGAACGCGAAGCACAACGCGGCCGACGCCGCTGCGAGTATGGCCGTACGCTTCGTATCCTTATGCGCCTGATTCGTCTTTTCGTTTCCCATGATACAACCCTTTTCTATGAGTATGGACCAATCCCGGAAATCTATCGAACCGGCAGGTCCGGGCGATCAAAAATAACGGGCTCTTATGGCCCGCAGACTGAAACGCGCCATATGGCGCGTTTCAGTAACCTTTACAATACAATGAACTTATGCCTTCTCTTACGTCTCTGCGGGCGGGGCCGCCTTTTGCGCCTTTATGAGGCGCTGTTCCCGCACGCTTTCCACCAGCGCCACCAGCAACCGCGCGATGGCCTTTTGCGTGCGCTCGTCGGTCAGGACGCCGGCTTCGTCGAATTTCCTGTTCGCCCGGGCGATGAACACTTCGGGTTTGTTCAGGGCCTTCAAGTCGAGCCCGACCAAGACCTGCCGCAGGTGGTACTGCACCCTCGCCCCGCCCAGCATCCCCGGCGACGCACTCATGATGGCCAGCGGTTTACCGGGTAAAGGCGTGTCGGTGCCGCGGGAGGCCCAGTCCAGTGCGTTTTTCAATACGGGAGGGATCGAGAAATTGTATTCCGGCGTCGAGATCAGCAGCGCGTCCGCATCCGCAATCTTTTGCCTGAAACTAAATACCGCCCCGGGCATGCCCTCGGCTTCCACGTCCTCGTTGAAAAACGGTATCGGGGACAGGTCGGCGATCTCCAGCGCAGCGTCTTCGGGGAGCAGTTCCCGCGCCGCGCGAAGGGCCGCCATGTTGTACGAGCCCCGCCGCAGGCTTCCGGTGAATCCGAGTATCTTTATCATCCGCCTTATTCCTTTCCGAACTGATGTACAAAGTATACCGTTTCCCCCGATAAAATGGAATCCTTTCCGGACAAATAGACGGTCCACCGCAAGGCTGTCCCCAGAAAGGTACAGCACGGCGGCTATAATCCAAGTACAGGGATATGGCAGAAGAGATGGCCGGCGGCCCAAAAAAGGTTCGGCATCCTTTTTTCGTCTTCCGGCCGGCCTCGGAAACCAAAGATTCATTGGAGGGAATAACCATGAAAAGATTCTTATCAGTACTGGCCGTAATCAGCCTGCTCGCGGCCGCCGCAGGATGCAGCGCTCCCGCCTCAAACGTGGCGGTGCCAGCGGCGACAGCGGCCGCGGTCGAACCTGCGGCGCCTGCGCCCACGCAAAAACCGACGCCCGAGCCCACGCCCGAGCCGACGATCGATCCCGCCGTCGCGGCCGAAACCTACAAGGATTCGTGCGTCAAACTGGATTACAATTCCTATGCGCGCAACCCGGACAAATACGGCGAGAAAAACGTCGTTTTCACCGCGACCGCCGTGCAGGTCCTCGAGGACGGGAATTACGTCGAAATGCGCATGGCCGTCAACGACGACTACGACAAGATGCTCTATGTCATAGGCATGACGGAGGAAGACCGCATTCTGGAAGACGACACGGTCACCGTTTACGGCGTAACGAAGGGGCTCTTCACCTATACGAGCACGATGGGCGCCCAGATCACGATACCTAAGGTGCTGGCCCTCTATTTTGAGATTCACTAGTTCGAGACAGGGCCTCCATTAACACGCAAAAGCCCCGCAGACATGCGTTTGCGGCCTTTTGCATACAATTCCCCCCGGCAAAGCAGCAGGTTTTGGTATTGATGAATTGGGCGAAGTGTTTGCAAAAAAGAATGAAGCATTGTTTTGTTGCATGAATTGAACACAAACAACAACCCCTGAAGTGAGTAACAATTCAGGGGTTGTGAGAGGAGCGGAGTTTGCTCCAACGAAGTGGCGCGCCTGGCAGGAATTGAACCTGCGACCTTTCGAGTCGGAGTCGAACGCTCTATCCCCTGAGCTACAAGCGCATGTGTTCGCGTGCCGTGTGCCATTATAGCATAACCTTCGGTTTTTTTCCATAGGCTGCCGCTTTCTCTCCCCGGCCCACGCGCCGCTGCCTGCCCGGACACAAACGGCCCACAGGCAATGGCGCCTGTGGGCCGCAGTTTTTTGTCGATTATGTTTACCTTTCATCCTCCGGCGAAGATGCATCATCCTCCGGTAAAGCCTCATCACCCGACGTGCCGCAGGCGTAGAACGTGCGCGACAGCTCGTCGAACATCTCCTCGATGTCGGCGGCCGCGGCTTCGAGGACGCGGGCGATCACCTTGGTCTGCGTGGTGAACAGGACGCGCGCGAAAAACGAATCGCCTACGGTGTCGTAGATCCTGCCGGCGCTCATCGTTCCGTTTGCGCAGGTGCGCGGGCTGTTGGCGACGTACCCCACCAGGCCGAGGTAGGGCATCTCCACGCGTATAGCCTCGCCGTCGTACTCGTTTCCGGGCTCCTTTACGCATTTTATAACAACGCCTGCACACAGCGGCTTCATCCCGTAATAATAGCTTGCGCCCGTCACAGTGATATATTTTTCCATCATCGCCGGTCCCCCTTCCTTCAAACCTGTTCGTTTTTCTTTGCCGCCGGGCGTCTTCGTTTGTTCCCTGAACCTGAAGAACTCCTCGGGGCTTCGGAACTCTTTGCCTTTCCATACTATTTTCATCGCCCCCACCCCCGGGAGAACTCCGCTTTCAATGCGAGTATACGCTTATGGACGTACCTATGTTGGTACGGCGATTGGGTCTTTTTTTATGACTATCCACGGCCGGGCGTGCCCGCCCCGCAAACCGGGCAACGAAAAAACGGCGCATAAGCGCCGTTTCCATTACAGCAAAAAGCGGGAGACGCGCGTCCCCCGCCGAAAAAGTCCGGGCACGCCTTACTTCGCGTCCGCCTCAGCCATGTAGAGGATAAGGTCAAGCACCTTGTTGGAGTAGCCCCATTCGTTGTCGTACCAGGAGATGAGCTTAACGAAGTGTTCGTTGAGCATGATGCCCGCGTTCGCGTCGAACACCGAAGTCTCGCGGCAGTGAATGAAGTCCGAGGAGACCACAGCGTCCTCCGTGTACCCCATGATGCCCTTCATCGGGCCGTCGGCGGCCTTTTTCACGGCGGCCTTGATATCGTCGTAAGCCGTAGCCTTTTCGAGGCGGCACGTGAGGTCGACGACCGAGACGTCGGCCGTGGGCACCCTGAACGCCATGCCCGTCAGTTTCCCGGCAAGCGCGGGCATGACCTTGCCGACCGCCTTCGCCGCGCCGGTCGAGCTGGGAATCACGTTGAACGCCGCGCCGCGCCCGCCGCGCCAGTCCTTCTTGGACGGGCTGTCGACGACCTTCTGCGTGCCCGTGGACGCGTGCACGGTGGTCATCAGGCCCTCTACGATTCCGAACTCGTCGTGCACGATCTTGGCCAGGGGCGCCAGGCAGTTTGTCGTGCAGGAAGCGTTGCTGACGATCTTCATATCCTTCGAATAGGCGTCGAGGTTCACGCCGCAGACGAACATGGGGGCGTCGGGCGAGGGCGCCGTGATGCAGACCTTCTTCGCACCGGCCTTGAGGTGTGAGGACGCCTTCTCCGTCGACGTGTAGACGCCGGTCGACTCGACGATGTACTCGGCCCCGCATTCGCCCCAGGGGATGTTGGCCGCGTCCATTTCGCTGTACACGTTGATCGCCTTGCCGTTGACGACCAGTTTGCCGTCCTCGCTGTCCAGTTCGCCGGGGAAACGGCCGTGTACGGTGTCGTATTTCGCCATGTACACCATATAATCCGGATCTATGAAAGGGTCGTTAATGCCGACGATGTCGACATCGTATCCGTTTTCGATTGCGGCCCTGAACACCATGCGCCCTATGCGTCCGAAACCGTTGATACCAATCCTGACTGCCATTTGATTCCCTCCTATGCGATATTCGCAGAATTAAAATAATACCATTTGGATTATCTCTTCTATTTTTGCTATAGCCCCGCATTTATAACACCGCGTATGTCGTTAATAATATAACGATACGGCGCAATTTGCAAGCGCCTCAAAAAAAAACTTCAAACTAAGTTTTCGGGATTCAGCGGCTGCAGGGAATCGGGGACGAACCGCCCGTCCTTCCGCATCAGGGTGTCGTCGAACCATATCTCCCCGCCGCCGTACTCCGGGGTCTGGATGTATACGAGGTCCCAGTGGATGGCCGATCTGTTCCCGTTCTCGGCGTCTTCGTAGCAGTTCCCGGGCGTGATGTGGACCGAACCGCTAATCTTTTCATCGAAGAGGATGTCCTTCATCGGCCTGGTGATGTACGGATGGACGCCCAGCGCGAACTCGCCGAGATAACGCGCGCCTTCGTCGGTGTCCAGGAGCCTGTTCACGCGTGCGCTGTCGTTGGCCGCGGCCTCGACGATCTTTCCGTTTTCGAAACGGAACACGACGTTTTCGTAGGTGAAGCCCTGGTAGATCGAAGGCGTGTTGTAGGTGATGACGCCGTTTGCGCTCTCGCGCACGGGCGCGGTGTACACTTCGCCGTCGGGGATGTTCATCTCGCCCGCGCATTTGACCGCGGGGATCCCTTTGATCGAAAAAGTAAGGTCCGTGCCCTTTCCGAGGATGTGCACCCGGTCGGTGCGTTCCATCCATTCTACCAGGTTTTCCATGGCACTGTCCATCCTGGAATAGTCAATGTTGCAGACCCTGAAATAGAAGTCCTCGAAAGCCTCCGTGCTCATGCCCGCCATCTGCGCGATAGACGGCGTCGGATAGCGAAGGACCACCCATTTCGTCTTCTTCACCCGCAACTCGGTGTGGACCCTCTTGCTGTACAAGCTGCTGTGCAGTTTCATTTTATCCGACGGCACGTCCGAGAGTTCGGTGGCGTTGTCGCCTCCGCGGATGCCGATGTAGGCCTGCATCTGCTGCATGCGCGCCACGGCATAGTCCGCGCGGCTCTGTTCCATCTCCGCCGTAGTGCCCAGCAGCAGCTCGCGTTCGATGCGCGAAAGCTTCACGCTCACGAACGGCACGCCGCCGGCCTTATAGATCTCCCGGATGAGCGCGAGCACCAGCGCCTCGTGGCCGCCGGTGACCTCGACGAGCACCTTTTCTCCCGGCTTGACAGCGCAGGAATAGTTTACGAGGTTCTTTGCGAGCGTTTCCATCCTTGGGTCAATCATCCAAACCCTCCGTTTCCGTCTTGTTTCCTCCGGAGCCGAACCCGACCTCTTCGCTTACGATATACAGTGGCCGCCGCTTCGCTTCCTCGTAGATCCTGCCGATGTACGTTCCCATCATGCCCAGAACGCAAAAGATCAATCCGTCCAGCAGCAAAAGCCCGGCCAGGGCGATGTGCCACGGGTCCATGGCCTTTGCGATCAGGGCAAGGCACAGCGAAACGACAAGGTACACGAACGCGCCTGCGGTGAGCGCCGCGCCCAAAACGGTCGCAAACTTCATGGGCTTGACCGAGAACGACGCGATGCCGTCTCCCGCCAGCTTCAGCATGGCCCTGAGCGGGTACTTGCTCTCCCCTGCGAACCGCTCCGCGCGCACGAACTCGACCGGCGCCTGTTTGAATCCCACCCAGCTGACCATGCCCCTGAGGAACCGGTTCTTTTCGGGCATGGACCGTATCACGTCGACGACGCTCCTGTCCATGAGCCTGAAGTCCCCCGTATCCAGCGGTATGGGCTGGCCGGTCATGGACCTGAGAACCCTGTAGTACAAAAAGGCGGTCAGCCGCTTGAAAAGGCCCTCGCCTTCGCGCTTCACGCGTTTGCCGTAAACGACGTCGAAGCCCTCGCGCCATTTGGCGACCATCTCGGGGATCACTTCGGGCGGGTCCTGCAGGTCACCGTCGATGATGACCACCGCGTCGCCCCTGGCGTAGTCCAGGCCGGCGGACACGGCGACCTGGTGGCCGAAATTGCGCGAAAAGCCGACGGCCCTGACCAGCGGGTCCGCCTTCGCGAGTTCCCTCAGTATCTCCATCGTGCCGTCCCGGCTCCCGTCGTTGACGAAGACGAGCTCGTAGCGAAGGTCCATCCCGTCCATCACCTGCTTGAGGCGCCTGTAGCTTTCACGGATAACGGCTTCTTCGTTGTAGGCTGGCACCACGACGGAGATTATGGCACCGGCAGCTTTTTTCTCCACGCCACGGGTCCCTCCATTGCCGATTTTCCTGTGCATTATAACATATTTTTTACCAACAGCGATGATTTATAACGAAGTTTGCCGGCCGAAAACCCGTGCATCCCAAAATTGGCTTTGTCTTAGGACGTGCCTTGCAGTATAATGGACACGAGATTTCAGATTATTTAGGAGTGATCTTATGCCACTGGTAACCAGCACCAAGATGTTCGAGAAGGCATACGCGGGCAACTACGCCATCGGCGCCTTCAACGTAAACAACATGGAGATCGTCCAGGCGATCACTGAAGCCGCCAAAGAGGAAAACGCGCCCCTGATCCTCCAGGTATCCTCCGGTGCCCGCAAATATGCGAAGCACGTTTATCTCATGCACTTGATCCAGGCTGCCCTCGAAGATACGGGCCTGCCCATCTGCATGCACCTGGACCACGGCGATACTTTCGAACTGTGCAAGAGCTGCATCGACGGAGGCTTCACCTCGGTCATGATCGACGGTTCCCACCATCCTTTCGAAGAAAACATAAGGCTGACCAAGCAGGTCGTGGACTACGCGCACGACCACGGGGTCGTGGTCGAAGGGGAACTCGGCCGCCTCGCCGGGATCGAGGACGACGTGAACGTAGCCGATAAAGACGCCGCCTTCACGAGGCCCGAGGAAGTCGAGGAATTCGTTACGAAGACCGGGGTCGACTCCCTGGCCATCGCCATCGGCACGAGCCACGGCGCGTTCAAGTTCAAGGGCGAGCCGAGGCTGCGTTTCGACATCCTCGAAGAAGTGCAAAAGCGCCTCCCCGGATACCCCATCGTGCTGCACGGCGCCTCCTCTGTCGTGCCCGAGTACGTGGAGATGATTAACGCCAACGGCGGCAAGATGCCGGGAGCCAGGGGCGTCCCCGAAGACATGCTGCGCAAGGCGGCCGCGATGGCGGTCTGCAAGATCAACATCGACTCGGACCTGCGCCTGGGCATGACGGGCACGATCCGCAAGTACTTCAACGAGCATCCCGAGCATTTCGACCCCAGGCAGTACCTCGGACCGGCCCGCGCCAACATCAAGGAGATCGTGCGCAACAAGCTGGTAAACGTGCTCGGCTGCAACAACAAGGCCGACGAAGTCCTATAAACCATACGATCAAAAGCCGCGGAACCATCACGTTCCGCGGCTTTTTCTTATTGGATGCGCATGAGCGAGGGCAAGGGAGTCCCCCTTGCCCAATACTTTTTCTCGGCCGAAACTTATTTCATTTCGACGGTCGCGCCGACTTCCTTCAGCGCGGCTGCGGCCTTTTCCGCCTCTTCCTTGTTCACGCCTTCTTTGATCGGCTTGGGCGCGTTGTCGACCACTTCCTTGGCTTCCTTGAGACCGAGGCCCGTAAGCTCGCGCACGACCTTGATGACCTTGATCTTCTCGGCGCCGATCTCCTTGAGTATCACGTCGAATTCCGTCTTGTCCTCTTCGGCGGCCGCTGCGGCGGGCGCTCCGTTTCCGGCCGGGGCGGCGGCGACGGGCACGGCGGCGCTGACGCCGAATTTCTCTTCGAGCGCCTTGACCAGTTCCGCCAGTTCGAGCACTGTAAGGTTTTCAATCGCTTCGATAATTTGATCTTTATCCATTGTTGTTTCCTCCTAATAAAATGACTCCGGGATTCAGGCCTGCGCCTTCTTTTCCCGTATTGCGCCCAGCGTATAGACCAGCGCGCGCACCTGCCCGCCCAGTGCCGTGACCAGCCTGGAAACGGGGGCGTTCATGCTGCCCAGCATCTTGGCCACCATCACTTCGCGCGCGGGCAGCGCCGCAAGGGCCTTCACGCCGTTTTCGTCGATGAGCTTGTTGTCGACGAGGCCGGCCTTGACGGACATCTTCTTGTACTTCTTGATAAAATCGTTCACGATCCTGGCCGGCGCCACCGGATCGCTGTATCCGAACGCGAACGCGGACGGGCCTTTTAGGTGCTCGTCCATCCCTTCGATCTGCAGTTTCGCGGCGGCGCGCTGCACCAGCGCGTTCTTCATCACGCGGTACACGACGCCTTCATTGCGAAATTCGTTCCTCAGACGGTTCGCTTCCTCTACCGTGATCCCCCGGTAGTCCACCAGCACGACGCTTTTGGCGTCCTTGAACATTTCCACGATCTCGTCGACCTTTTGTTCTTTCACGCGGATCGTCTCTTCAGACATTCGGTTTCGTCACCTCCCCATTTTCCGAATAAGCAAACAACAAAGCCCTTTGACACCGCTTCGGACAGGGATGCAAAGGGCCTGTATAAGCCAAACGTTCCTTTGCCTCGGCGGGCCTAACATTAAGCGCTCGTTTAAAGCGCGCCAGCTGTCTTTGGCGATTCACTTTTTCTGCCGTGTGGAGTATACCACACGCCCCGGACCCTGTCAAACCCCTCTTTAAAAACGCGCAGGGTTGAGCTTGATCCCCGGGCCCATGGTCGTAGCCAGCGCGATGCTCCTGATATAGGTCCCTTTCGCGGCGGCGGGCTTCGCCTTTATGACGGCATCCATCATCGTGTTAAGGTTTTCCAGCAGCTTGTCGGCGCCGAACGACGCCCTGCCGATCGGCACGTGCACGATGCTGGTCTTGTCGACGCGGTATTCGACCTTGCCGGCCTTGATCTCATTGACCGCGCGCGCGATGTCCATCGTCACCGTGCCCGATTTGGGGTTGGGCATGAGGCCCTTGGGCCCGAGCAGGCGCCCGATCTTGCCGACGACGCCCATCATGTCCGGCGTGGCGACGGCGACGTCGAATCCGAACCAGCTCTCGCCCTGTATCTTCGCCACAAGTTCTTCCGCGCCCACGAAATCCGCCCCGGCTTCCTCGGCCTCCCGCGCCTTGTCGCCCTTGGCGAACACCAGCACGCTGCGTTCCTTGCCCGTGCCGTGCGGCAGCACGACCGCGCCCCTGACCTGCTGGTCCGCGTGCCGCGGGTCGACGCCCAGGCGGACCGAGAGTTCGACGGTCTCGTCAAACTTCGCCTTGGCCGTCTTCATTAACAGTTCCACGCCTTCGCCGGGGTCGTACAGCGTGAGCCTGTCGATGAGTTTCGCGCTGTCTCTATAGTTCTTGCCGTGTTTCATTTACGCATTCATCCTCCTTCGTGGTCATTAGCGGCAGGACGCTTTTTCGTCCTCCCTCCCACAAAAGCCCGTTTCGGCTTCGGGCCTTCAGTCTTCGACCGTGACGCCCATGCTGCGCGCCGTGCCCGCGATGATTTGTATCGCGGCGTCGACGCTGGCGGCGTTGAGATCGGGCATCTTCAGTTCAGCGATCTCCTTGAGCTGAGCGCGCGTTATTTTGGCTACCTTCTCGATGTTGGGCACGCCCGAGCCGCTCTCGATGCCGCAGGCCTTCTTGATGAGGACCGCGGCCGGCGGCGTCTTCGTGATAAAGGAAAAAGAACGGTCCTGATACACCGTGATGACCACCGGGATGATCAGGCCGGCCTGTTTCGCCGTCCGCTCGTTGAATTCCTTGCAAAAACCCATGATGTTGACGCCATGCTGGCCAAGGGCGGGGCCAACCGGCGGTGCAGGAGTGGCCTTTCCGGCGGGGATCTGCAGTTTTATGAGCCCCTGGACTTTCTTTGCCATCCTGTACACCTCCTTACCCTAAGATGTGGTATTGCGGGACCTTTTTACGTGTGGTCCCTCCCACCGTATACAAGCGGCCTGGCCGCGTGCAGTCACAGTTTCTGTATCTGGATGAAATCCAGTTCCACGGACGTCTCGCGCCCGAACATCGAAACGCCGACCTTGACTTTCTGGCGGTCGGTGTGTATCTCCTCGATCACGCCGATGAAGCTTTCTAATGGGCCGGAGATGATGCGCACCGACTCGCCCACTTCGAGGTCGAGCTTCACCGGGATGTACTCGACGCCCAGCGCGCGCACCTCGTCGTCGGTGAGCGAAATAGGCTTCGAGCCCGGCCCCACGAACCCGGTCACGCCGCGGGTGTTGCGCACGACGTACCACGCCTCGTCCGTCAGGACCATCTTGACCATGACATAGCCGGGGAAAACCTTCCTCGAAACGACCTTCTTCTTGCCGTTCTTCACCTCGATCGTGTCCTCCATGGGCACCTTGACTTCGAGGATCACGTCCTGAAGCGAACGGTTCTCGACCATCTTTTCGAGGTTTACCTTGACTTTGTTCTCGTAGCCGGAATAGGTATGCACGACATACCACTGGGCTTCGTTTTCCGATTTTTCGATCATGGTCTCCTTCCCCGCCGCGTTACGCGCCTCGTTATTCGATCACAAGGTTCAGGCCCTGGGCCAGTATGAAGTCCATCGCGCCGGTGATGATCGCCGCGAGCGTTATGAAAGCGAGTACGGCCAGCGTGTAGTTAATTAGCGCCTTCCTGGTAGGCCAGTTCACCTTTTTCAGCTCCGCCACCATTTCCCTGAAATAGCGGGCGGGGCTCCTGCGCTTTTTCTTCTTCGAAGGCTTTGCCTGCTTCTTCGGGACTTTCGCTTCGGTAAGCGTCTGCTTGGCCATCTTTCGCTTCACATCCTTACGGCTCGTTCACTTCTCGCGATGCCCGTCACTTCGTTTCGCGGTGCACCGTGTGCTTCCTGCAGAACCTGCAGTACTTGCTCAACTCCAGCCTGTCGGGATCGTTTTTCTTGTTCTTCATCGTATCGTAATTGCGCTGTTTGCATTCGGTACATGCCAGCGTTATCTTAACGCGCACTCTCAGATGCACCTCCAGGTCATATTCGGCCCCGTAAGCCGTTTTTCGAATACCTTGAATAAGGTATCACATCGCCGTCTTTCTGTCAATGTAGCGCCCGAATCAAAAAGCGGGAGCGCGTTTTTTCACTCCCGCTGCCCTAGACTGCCTTTTTATTCGATGACCTTCGTGACGAC
>DCTV01000062.1:10990-13596 GCA_002329665.1 Christensenella sp. UBA1431 | reverse complement strand
CTCCTGCATGGCCTCGGCGCGCCGGGCGTCGCAGGCGGGGAAACCGCTATTCATCCAGCCGCTCAGCAGCGCTTCGTCGACCCTTTCGACGGGCGCGTCGTCCACGCCGCCCAGCCGGGCGACGCGCGCGGCCACCGTCACGCCCCTGTCCGAGAGGAAGCGGCGCGCGAGCGCCCCCGCGAACACCAGCGGCGCCGTGAGCCTGCCCGAAAAATGCCCGCCGCCGCGCCTGTCGTTGTAGCCCCCGTATTTGATAAAGCCCGTGTAGTCCGCGTGCCCCGGCCGGGCGAGGTCTTCGAGCCCGCCGTAGTCGGAAGGCCGGGTGTCGGTGTTCTCGATGAGCCCGCAAACGGGCGTCCCGGTGGTGCGCCCCTCATACACGCCGCTCACGATGCGCACCCTGTCCGGCTCGCGCCTTTTGGTGGACATCCAGCCCTGCCCGGGCGCGCGCCGCGCCATGTCCCTCTCGATATAAGCAGGGTCGACTGCGAGGCCGGGCGGCAGCCCGTCCACCACGATCCCGACCGCTTCGCCGTGCGATTCACCGAAGATGCTCAGCTTCAGCCTGTTCCCCCACGTTCCGCTCAACAGCGCTCCCTCCCAGCTTCCTGAATTCGTCCCAGAATGCCGACGCCGACTTGCGCACGCATTCCCAGCCGTCTATTACGACCTCTTCTTCGCAGATGCAGGACGCGACGGCGAGCGCCATGGCCATGCGGTGGTCGCCGCGGCTCGAGCACGCGCCGCCCCTGAGCGTCCCCGTCCCGCGGATCACCAGCCCGTCCGCGCCCTCCCGGATGTCGGCGCCCAGCGCGCCCAGTTCTCCCGCGGCGGCGCTGAGACGGTCGCTTTCCTTGAACCTGAGGCGCGCCGCGTTAACGATGCGCGTCTCTCCCTCGGCCGCGCAGGCCGCCGCGCACAGCACGGGCACGAGGTCGGGTATCTGCGACGCGTCGATCTCGACCCCTTGAAGGCTCCCTCCTCGCGCGCGCACGCCAGACGGGCCTTCCTCCACATGAGCGCCCATCTCCCTCAGTATGCCGGCGATCGCGCCATCGCCCTGCCGGGTCATTTCGGGGAGTCCCGTCACCGTGACGTCCCCGCCGAGTGCCCCGGCGACCAGGAAGAACGCCGCGTGCGAAAAGTCGCCCTCGATACGCACGCGGGCGGGCTCGTAGCGCTGGCCCCCGGGGATATTAAGGGCCGAATCCCCGGAAAACGCCGAACGCACGCCGAAGCGCGCCTGCATCTCGCGTGTCATCCCGACGTATCCGCGCGATTCGAGCGGCGACGTCAAACATATGTTCGAATCCCCATGGAGCACCGGGAGCGCGAGCAGCAGGCCGGTGAGAAACTGCGAGGACACGTTCCCCGGCATGGCGTAGTCGCCCGGCCTGAGCCTGCCCGATACGGCGATGGCCTTCCCGCCCGCCGACCAGGTTACGCCGCTTTTCGAAAAGACGTCGCGGTAGACGTCCATGGGCCTTTGCATCAGCCGGCCCCTGCCCGTGAACCTCGCGCCTTCCCCCGAAATAAGGGCCATGGGCAGCAAAAAGCGCAGCGTAGACCCCGATTCGTTGCAGTCCACGCTCCGCTGTCCGCCGGGGGGGGTTAGCCCTCCCCTCACCATGATCCGGTTACCGTCCGCCCTTGCCTCGGCCAGGCCGAGCGATTGTATCCCCGCCAACGTCGCGCGCACGTCGTCGGAAAGCGCGATGTCCGTGAGCGTAGAGACCCCGTCCGCCAGCGCGGCGCAGCAGAGCGCGCGATGCGCGGCGCTCTTGGAAGGCTGCGCCGATACGCTCCCTTTCAGTTTTCGCGGCGAGAGCGCCATCCACCCCATCTAGGCTCCACCTCCGGCCATGAGCGCGGCGAGCTCGGTCTTTTTCATCCGTTTCAGGCAGGCTTTCCCTATCCGTTCCAGCAACACGGCGTCGATCTCGTCCCCGCGGCCCTTCTTATCGACCATTACCGCGTCGCACACCTTCTGCATGCCGGCCTCCGGCGCGCGTGCCGGCAGGTCCAGCTTCACCAGCAGGGCCTCGATCCGCCGGGCCGTGCCCCGGGGCGTGACCCCGATCCTCTCTCCCCACCGGGCGGCCTGCACCATCCCGACGCACACCGCCTCGCCGTGGAGCAGTTTCCCGTACCCCAGGGCCTGTTCGAGCGCGTGCCCGAGCGTGTGCCCGAAATTCAGTTCCTTCCGCGCGCCGCCGTCGAAGGGGTCCCGGCGCACGTAACCGGCTTTTATCGCGCAGCAGTCCCTGACGATACCGTCCATCGCCCCGGCAAGCGCCGCCCTGGAACCCGCCCGTTCCAGCCGGGAAAAAAGCCCTTCGTCGGCGATGCAGCCGTACTTGACCACCTCGCCCAGCCCGGCGCCTGTCTGCCGCGGGTCCAGCGTCCTGAGCGCGCCGGTGTCGCAGAGCACGAGCTTCGGCTGGGCGAACACGCCCACGAGGTTCTTGCCCTGCTCGAGGTTGACCGCCACCTTCCCGCCGACGCTGCTGTCCACCTGCGCGAGGAGCGTGGTCGGGACCTGTATCACGTCGACGCCGCGCAGGTACGTCGCCCCCGCGAACCCCGCGAGGTCGCCGACGACGCCG
>DCTV01000062.1:0-10974 GCA_002329665.1 Christensenella sp. UBA1431 | reverse complement strand
CCGGGCGGCACCGCGACCACCTCGGCCCGCATCCCGGCCTTTTCGAGGGCATTGACCAGCGCGGGCGCGTACAGCGCGGCCACGTTCGTGTCGGTCACCACGGCCGCCCTCCGCCCCGCGTACGCCGAAAGATGCGCGTGCGCCCCGGCGATCGCGCCGTTTTCCACGATGATGTCGTAGCGGCTCCCGGCCGCTTCCACCGTCACAATATGCTTCATGCGCCTACTTTTTCCTCCTGCCGCCTGTTCTGCCCCACCGTCCGCCCGACCACCGGGGCCAGCGCCCTCAGGCGCGCCATCAGGGAGTCGAACTGCTCCGGCGTGAGGGACTGGGAGCCGTCGCACAGGGCGTTGGGCGGGTCGTTGTGCACCTCGACGAGCAGCCCGTCGGCGCCGGCGGCCACCGCGGCCGCGGCCATCGGCGGCACCAGCCACGCCTTGCCCGTCGCGTGGGACGGGTCGACCAGCACCGGCAGATGCGACATGCGCTTGACCACCGGTATGGAGCTCAGGTCCAGGGAATTCCTCGTGAAGGTCTCGAACGTCCTGATCCCGCGCTCGCAAAGGATCACGTTCTGGTTGCCCTGCGCCATGATATATTCGGCGGACATGATCCATTCTTCTATCGTAGAGGACATTCCGCGTTTTAGCAAGATCGGTTTGTCCGTCCGGCCGACTTCCTTGAGCAGGTCGAAGTTCTGCATGTTCCTGGTCCCGATCTGTATCACGTCCACCATCAGCTCGAACGTCTCGACCTGCCGCGGGGCGATGATCTCGCTCACGATGGGCATCTTCATCTCCGTGCGCACCCGGTAGAGAAGGTCGATGCCCCGTTTTTCTAGGCCCTGGAAGGCGTAGGGCGAGGTACGCGGCTTATAGGCCCCGCCCCTTAACGCGAAGGCCCCCGACGCCTTCACGGACCGCGCGACGCTCGAGAGCTGCTCGAAGCTCTCCACCGAACACGGCCCCGCGATGATTGCCAGCGCCTCCGACCCGACCGCAAACCCGCCCACGTCCACGACAGTGTCGTCCGGATGGAACTTCCTGTTGGCCTTTTTGTACGGTTCCTGCACCGGCATCACCCGTTCGACGCCTTCGCGCAGCTCGAGCTTCTCCCTGTCCAGCACGATCGTGTCGCCCAATACCCCCAACACCGTGCATCCCACCCCTTCATTCATTTGCACCTGCATCCCCTGCCGGTTCAGCTCCTCCACAATAGGGGCGATCTGTTCCTCACCCGCCCCCGGCTTCATTATGACGATCATCGTTCCTCCTCCTTTTTTCGGATAAAACAAAAACCGCGAAGCCTCACACCGTGAGCCTTCGCGGTAATTTCCCGTGATAGCCTGATCTACAGACGCCAATCTCCCGCTAAAGCCAACGATGTTTTTCCGTTAAACCAGAAATAGCCGTAGCCGTAATAGCTAAAGCTGGTAAACAGGAAAAACATTGTGGCGAGCGCGATCATCATTTGGAAATTGCTTCCTCGTTTTAAACTAACCTGAGTGTACCACTTTAATATTCGGATTACAAGCCTTAATTCTTAAGCGGGGACAAGCCCGGGGTTGCGCCTGGGTTTCCCAGCCCGGTATGATCCGGGGGTACGACGCAAGCCGGACAATGCCAGGCCGAAAGTCTATCTGTCCTCGCCGAGCTTCACGCTCCCGCTGACCTGACTGCCTTCGCGCACCAGGACAAACGGCACCGTGTCGCCCACTTCATGCCTGCGCTTTATCCGGTTGATCTCGGCCGTCGTTTTCACGCTCTGCCCGTCGAAACTTACGATGACGTCCCCCGCCCTGATCCCGGCGACCTCGGCGCCGCTGAACGGCTCGACGGAAACGACGTAGACGCCTTCGGGCAGGCCGTAAACCGAAGCGGTGTTTTCGTCTATGTCGCGCGTGTAGATGCCCAGTTTCGTCCGCCCGGAGACGTACCCGTCGGCCTTGAGCGCCTCGATGACCGGCTTGGCGTCGTTGACCGGTATCGCGAAGCCCAGCCCCTCTACGCCCACGGCCGCCGTCTTCGCGGTGTTGATGCCTACTACCTCGCCGTAAACGTTGATAAGCGCGCCGCCCGAGTTGCCCGGGTTGATGGCGGCGTCGGTCTGCAGGAGGTTCATGGTCTGGCCGCCGACGTCGATTTCGCGGTCCAGCGCGCTGACGATGCCCACGGTCACCGTGTTGGCCAGCTCGCCGAGCGGGTTGCCAATCGCTACCGCCGTCTCGCCCACCACGAGTTTGTCCGAGTCGCCCAGCGCCGCGGGCGTCAGCCCCGAAGCGTCGATTTTCAAAAGCGCGATGTCCGTTTGCGAATCGCTCCCGACGACTTTCGCGCCGTATTCCTTCCCGTCCTGCGTGTACACCGTGACGGTATCGGCGCCCGACACCACGTGCCCGTTGGTCACGATGTACCCGTCGGCGCTTACGATGATGCCCGATCCGGCGCCGGTGGCCTTATCCGTTCCCCCGCCTCCGCCCTCGAAGACGGCCCTGGCCTGCTTCGTCGAGATGCTGACCACGCTCGGGCCGACCTTGTCGTGGATCTGCGCCACCGTCAGCGCCCGGCCGTCGCTGGCCGCCACCGCCTGCGCCGACCCCTCCGGTTGCGAACCCGCACCGGCCGTGGCCGCGTCCGCCGCGTCCTGCGCGGTTTGGGGCAGCGGGCCCGCGATGAGCGCGCCCGCGGCGCCGCCGAGGGCGCCCGAAGCGAGGCAGCAGGCGACCAGGAGCGCGGCAAACCCCTTTTTGTATTTTTTCGGCGGACCGCCTGCGCCGCGCGTAACGCCGTTCAGGCGCGGGTCCGGCCCGGCCGGAACGCCGGTGTCCGCCGCCTCCGGTTTGTTGTGTTTCGGTCCCTGCTCCATGCCGTCTTCTCCTTTCCGGTTTTACTTATCTATACCCTATTAATGGGGCGAGAGGGCGAAACAAAAACAGAAAAAATCCGAACAAAAATGGACTTGCTGTGGCACCGGGCCCGCCCGCCCCCGCAATCTTGTCCGCATTGTCTTTCCGGCGGCCCGAAAATATGCTACGATGGATGCACAAGCGTATACCTGCCAGTGCGGAGGGAAGCGATCATCATGGAAAAAAGAAGGGCTTATCTGGCCGCCGCGGCCGCCGTCATGATCGGGGCGTGCGCGTTCGCCTCCGGCGCCCCCGGTGCGAACACGGCGTATTCGGGCGCGGACCCCGTGCCGCCCGAACAGAAGCACGAGACGGTCTACGCGGACACCGGCGCGGACGGAAAAGTGAACGCTATCGTGGTGAGCGTGCACCTCGTCGCCCCCGAGAGCGCTAAGCGGCTTAGCGACCGGTCCGACCTCGACGGGATCCTTTCCATCACGCGGGGCGCGAATCCGGTGATCGACGGAGAGACGGTCCTGTGGCAGGCCGACGGCGAAGACGTGTACTACCAGGGCGCGAGCCTCAAAGCCCTCCCCGTGGGATGCAGCTTTACCTACACCCTCGACGGGGAGCCTATCGGCCCCGGCGCGCTCGCGGGGAAGAGCGGCAGGGTGACGATCACCGGGAAATACGAGAACTTCGACCGGCATATGGAGCGCATCAACGGTTCCCTCGAGGAGATATTCACGCCGTTCACGCTTATGACGGCGGTCGAGCTGCCGTCCGCCGTTTTCACCGACGTCGCCGTGGACAACGGGAGGCTCATCGACCAGGGCGATTCGGTGATGGCTATAGGCTTCGGGCTGCCCGGCCTTGCCGGGAGCCTGAACATCGGCGACGACGGGCAGGGCATCCCGGACGGCTTCACGCTGACGGCGACCGCGAAGGATTTCGCGCTGGACTCGATGACCACGCTGGCCGTGCCCGGCATCCTCACGGCGGAGGACATCGGCAAGCCCGAGTTATTCGATTCCCTCCAGAGCGGCCTTTATGACCTCGACGGCGGCGGGCGGGAGATCAAAGCCGCAGCAAACGAATTCAGCAGCGGGATGGCTGAGTTTAACGGGAGCTTCTCGCGCTACGTCGAAGGCCTCGGCGACGCCGAAAGCGGGGCGGCCGGCCTGCTGGACGCCATCGAGCGGTCCGGGAGCGGGAGCGGCGAGCTGCAGGCGGGCGCGCAGGCGCTTGCCGACGCCCTGAAAGAAGCCGCTACCGGCACGGGCGGCCTGGGCGACGCGAGCGGGCAGATCGATTCCCTGGGCGGCCTGTCGGAATCCCTTTCCTCGCTTTCGGAACTGCTCGCCGGACTGGAGCCGCTCAGCGCCGCCCTCGCCGCGATGACGCCCGCCGAACTCGCCGCCCTCGGTATCGACCCGGCGTCTGTCACGGCGCTCCATTCCGCCACCTCTGCCCGCACGGACCTTTCGGCGTCGGCAGAGGGCCTGACGGCCCTCGCCGCCCAGCTTCAGGCCAGACAGGACAGGCTTGAACCGCTGATCGACGCGCTTACCGTCCTCAGCGAGGATTCGCAGGCGCTCGCCGACGGCCTCGGCGGCCTTTTCGACGGGCTCGCCGACATGGAAAAGGGCGCCGCCCGGCTCAATAGCGCCCTGAATCGGCTCTTTGAGAACGGCTCGAAGCTCGGCGAGGGCGCGAATTCCCTCGCCGGACACGCGGCGGAGCTGGCGGCCGGCGTGGAGCGGTACAGCCGCGGCGTCCACGAATTCAGCGCCGAAGTAAACGGTTCCATCGACGGCTTCGACGCGCGCAGGGACGCCGTACTCGCGCTCGGGGAGGCGTACGACAACTTCTCGCTCCTGCCCAAGGGCTCCGCCGGCTCGGTCCGCTTCGTCTTCACCACGGAGCCCGTCAAGGCTTTTTGAAGGAAGGCTCTGTTAAAGCCTGATGTTGACATTTGCAGGAATCCCGTCTTTTGAATGAGCAAGGTTTCCGATAAATATACCAAATGACCTTTTAACTATCTTGCATGATATTATCCTTGACCTTTGGACAAACTTTTTGAATAAAAACTGTAGGGTTTCCCACCCCCTGCCCCCTCCCGCGCAAAAAAACATCCGTATACATGCGATACCGGTGCGGGAGGGGGTCCGATACGGGAGAGGGCTGACGCCCTCTCCCGGCCTCTCCCCGGGGCATGTGAGCATGCTTGAAATCAACAGGAAGTTTTAACAAAGCCTAAAGGAAAAAAGCTGATGGGTTTCTGCGCCGGGCCGGTTTACGCGCTCCGGCTCGCGTCGCCTTCTTCGAGTTCCCTCGCCATACGCGTGATGCTGTCGCGCAGTGCTTCGGCCAGCCGCGCGCGCTGCGCGCCGAACCCGAGGGAAGGAAGGTAGGCGATCGGCTCGCCGATGCGCACGGTGCGGGTCTTCTTGCTCACGTACACCGGATAGAAATCCAGCCTTTCGCCCGTTTCGGCGCAGAACTTGCGCCCGACATGGACAAATCCCGTGCTGAACCCGTTTGTGTATTCCGAATACGGCGCTTCGTTTTCGGGGAAGATGACCAGGCTCGCCCCCGCCCTGAGCGTCAGGACGCTCTGCCTGAACGTCGTGACGATGCGGATGTCGCCGTACACGGGGATGGCGCCCACGCCGCGCATGATGGCCACGGTCACGGGGGTGATGAGCGCGCTCAGGACCCTGTGGAAAACCCTGCCCGCCCGGGTTTCGCTTTTGAAGAGGTCGCGCTGTATCTGCGCCCTCGCCGTTTTCATATAGCAGGTGTCGCTTTTCACCCACGGCCTGAACCTTCGCCTTAACCACGTCGCGATCACGATCGGGGCGTAGATGCCCGCGTGGTTGCATACGAACACGCACGGCCTGTCCGAAGGAACGGGCGCGGAGCAGACGATCCGGTGCCTCGGGAACACCAGCCTGAAAAGCGCGCGGAAAGCGACGAAAAACGGGTGGCGTTTCATGGCCTTCGGCCCTGCCGGTGTCTTCGTACGCCGCATGCTCGCACTCCCTCTATGCCTTGAAAGGCCGGACGTTACGCTTCAACTTCCCCTGCTCTACGGTATGCCGCCTTTCCCCCCGATAACAACGCTTTTGGCCGCACCCCGCCCGCATCGCTCCGTTTTTCTTTTTTTATGCCAAAACCGCTCTTTGTAAAGCACCAAGAGCCCCCGCCGATTAATCGGCGGGGGCAAACTGCGCCCGTAACTCCCTTAGCGCTGCGCGCGCCAAAGATTCCCTCGCGCCGCTCCGCCCCGCCCGGCAAGCAGCGCGGGAACCCGGCTCGCTCCTCTTCCATGCACAGCTACGTTGGCGGTGATCCCCGAAACACGCGGCAGGTACGGCTTGGGCGGCGTTTCCGCATATAACCACCGGAAAACCGAGCGCCTCTATACCTCGCCGAAGCCGCCCTTGACGAGGTCCACCAGCGCCCGCACGGCCTCCGTTTCGTCCTCCCCGCTCGCTTCGATCACGATGTCGGTCCCCTGTTTTAAGGCCGTCGACATCACTTTTACGATGCTCTTGGCGTTGATGCGCTTGTCTCCGCTGATGACGGCGACGTCGCTTCTGAACCCGTTCGCCGCCTTGACGAACACGCTCGCCGGCCGGGCGTGCAGCCCCGTCGGGTTGATGATCCTGACCTGTTCGCTTACCATGTGCCCTCCTCGCCTTATGCCTGTTGTTATCCCCGGCTACCGGTCCCGCCTGCGGCCTCCAGCAGCGCGCGGACGGCCCCGGCGCTTTCGAGCCTGAGCGCCTCGTCCGCCAGCCTTCGCGCCTTCGACAGATCCGTTCCCCGCACCGCCCGCTTCACCCTCAAAAGCGACGCGGCGCCCATCGAGAACTCTTCTAGGCCCAGGCCAAGGAGCAGCGCCGCGGCTTTCTCGTCCCCCGCCATCTCGCCGCACATGCCCGCGTGGACGCCCGCCTCCCGGGCCGCGTCGATCACCAGCTTGATGAGCCGCAGGACCGCCGGGTGGAAATGGTCGTACAGGTAGCCGACCCCGGCGTTCATCCTGTCCACGGCCAGCGTGTACTGGCACAGGTCGTTGGTGCCGATGCTGAAGAAGTCCACTTCCTTCGCGATGGCCTCCGCCGTCAGCGCCGCCGACGGGATCTCGACCATGATCCCCACCTTGATTTCCGGGTCGAAGGCGGCACCTTCCCCGGCCAGCTCGCGCTTGCAGTCCATAAGGACGGCCTTCGCCTGCCGGACCTCATCAACCCCCGAGACCATCGGGAACATGATCCTTGCGTCGCCGTGGGCGCCGGCGCGCAGTATGGCCCTGAGCTGCGTCTTAAAAAGCGCCGGCTCCTTGAGGCACAGCCGCAGCGCGCGCACCCCCAGGAAGGGGTTCTCCTCCTGCTCCATCTTCAAATACGGGAGTTCCTTGTCCCCGCCGATGTCCAGCGTCCTGATGACGACCGGCCTGCCCCGCATCGCTTCGAGGACCCGCCTGTACGCGATGAACTGGCTGTCCTCGTCAGGCATCGCGTCCGTATCCATGAACAGAAACTCGGTGCGGTAAAGGCCGATCCCCTCCGCGCCGTTTTTTTCCGCGTGCTCTGCGTCCGCGGGCAGCCCGATGTTGGCGAAGAGGCGCACCCTGTGCCCGTCGGCCGTGACGGACGGGGCGCCGGTCAGGAGCCTGAGTTCCTCCCGCTCCGCTTCATACGCCTTTTTCTTTTTCGCGTACGCCTCGATCTCGGCCTCGTCCGGGGCCGTTATCACCGTCCCCTCGTCCCCGTCCACGATGACGGTCTCCCCCGCGCGGATCTCCCGCGTGGCGCCCGTGAGCCCGAGCACGGCCGGGATCTCGAGCGAGCGCGCCATGATCGCGGTGTGGGACGTTTTGCCCCCGACTTCCGTCACGAAACCGGCGACCTTCGTCCGGTCCAGCTGCGCCGTGTCCGAAGGCGCGAGGTCGCGCGCTATGACGACGCTGCCCGCTTCGATCAGGGACAGGTCCGCCTCGGCCGCGCCCTGTATGTTGCGCACGATGCGCTCCCCCACGTCGGCGATGTCGGCCGCCCTTTCCCGGAAATATTCGTCCTCTATCGCCCTGAACTCTTCGACGAAGCCGTCGGTCACCGCCTTGACGGCGAAGGCGGCGGGTACGAGTTCCATGCCGATCTTCTCGCGCGCGATGCCCGTGTATTCGGGGTCGTCTAGGAACATGAGATGGGCCTCGAATATGGCCGCCTCTTTTTCGGGCAGCGCTTCCCCGGCCCTCGATTTTATCGCCAGGAGCTGCTCCCGGCTTTTTTCGACGGCCGCGTCCAGCGCGGCCTGCTGCGCGGGGACGTCTTCGGGGGCGATCGTTTCCGGGGACACCCTTAAGGGGTCCTTCGAATACACGAACGCCTTCCCGATCGCGATGCCGCCCGACGCCGGGATCCCTTTCACCGTTCGACCTCCTGAAAAAAAGTGCACCTGACCCGCCGGCCGGATCAGTAAGCGTTTTTCGCGCCGGCCGGCTGTTCCTATTCCAGCTTGGACATTTCCCTGCTTTCCTCGGCCGTGGCCCTGACCGTCTCCAAATCGCTCCCCATCGACGCCTGCACCGTGGCCACGACGCTGCCCTCCACCAGCGGGGCGTCCGCGATGACGACCCGCTTCCTCAGCTCCCCGTTTAGGAGCTCGAAGGCCACGTCGGTGCTCATCATCGCGCTGCCCAGGTCCACGAAGACCAGCACGCCCTCGCCCGAATCGGCCTGCACAATCGCCTTTTCGATCTTCGTCGCGTCCGTACCGATATCGTTGTCCGAAGTTCCGCCCGCCGGTATTACCTTCACCAGTCCCTGGGACATCTGCTCGCAGAGTTCGACCGTGCCCTGCGCTATCTTGTCGCTGTGCGACACAATGACGATGCCCACCATCGTTTCAGCCCCCGCTAAGCGCTTTCGCTACTGTGTCGATGATGATGTAGCTCGACGTCGCGCCGGGGTCCTGGTGGCCGATGCTCCGCTCGCCGAGATAGCTCGCCCTGCCTTTGGTGGCGATGATCGTCTTGGTATACTCCACGCCCTCCAGCGCGGACTGCGCGGCCTTTTCGAAGGCTTCGGCCAGAGGCGCCCCGGCCGCTATTTCGGCTTTGAGCGTTTCCGTCGCCGGTATCAGGGCGTCGAGCATGGTCTTTTCGCCCTGGTGGGACTTGCCCCGTTTCGCGACGCCCTGGGTGGCCTCCTCGAATATCGCGACGACGTCCTCCCTGCCGATCTCGTCCTTGCCCTTCATCACCTTGGACGCCTGCAGGAAGGCGGTCCCGTAAAGCGGGCCGGAAGCCCCGCCCACCGTGGAGATGAGCGCCATCGCCACCGTCTTGAGCAGGTTCTCGACGCTCTCGTTATCCATGTCCGGGAGCTTTTGCTTCACCACGCTAAAGCCCTTGGCCATGTTGAACCCGTGGTCGCTGTCCCCTATAGGCCTGTCCAGGTCCGTCAGGTACTCCTTGTTTTCGATGATCGCGTCGCCTATCGCGTCGATGATCCTCTTCAATGATTGCGCAGAACCCATCTTGTTTCCTCGTTTCTATTGTGGATTATTATGGGATTACAGGCCGGGGCAACGGGGCGCGGCGGCCCCGTTGCCCCTGGGCGTTAAAAGCTTCAGACCTGTTTGAATGCCGGCGTGTCCGCGGGCGCGTTGAGCAGTTCCTTGATCTCATCGTCGAGTTTCAGGATCGTGACCGAGAAACCCGCCATCTCAATGGACGTCATGAAGTTGCCCACCAGCGTTTTGGCGATCTTGATCCCCAGAGGATCGAGTATCTTGCGGACCTCGTTGTTCGCGATGTAGAGTTCCATCAGCGGCGTCCCGCCGAGGCCGTTGATCATGAGCGCCACCTCGTCGCCGGACGCGAGTTTCATGTCGCCGAGTATCTTGTCGGTGAGCTGTTTCACGATGCTCGCGGCGTCGGCGATCTTTTCCCTGTGCGTCCCCGGCTCGCCGTGGATGCCCAGGCCGATCTCCATCTCGTCCTCGGCGAGATCGAAGCCCGGCTTGCCCGCCGCCGGTATCGTGCAGGGCGTGAGGGACATGCCCATGCTCCGCACGTTCGCGATCACCTTCTCGGCGACCCGTTTCACCTCGGCAAGCTCCATGCCTTTTTCGGCGGCGGCACCCGCGATCTTGTGGATCAGGACCGTCCCCGCGATCCCCCTTCGGCCGGTCGTGTAAAGGCTGTCCTCCACCGCGACATCGTCATTCACCACGACGCTGGCCGTCTCGATGCCTTCCGCCTCCGCCATCTCGCCGGCCATCTCGAAGTTGAGTATATCGCCGGTGTAGTTCTTGATGACCATCAGCACGCCTTTTCCCTGGTCAATCGCCTTGATCGCCTCGAAAACCTGGTCGGGCGTCGGCGAGGTGAAGACTTCGCCCGCGACAGCGGCGTCCAGCATCCCTTTTCCGACGTATCCGCCGTGCGAAGGCTCGTGCCCGCTTCCGCCGCCGCTCACGAGAGTCACTTTCTTGGTCAGGTTCTTCCGTACGAGTACGTGTTTGTCGGGAATACAGGTTACGTAGTCAGGATGTGCTTTGACAACTCCCTCGAGCATCTCGGTAACGACCTGCTCGGGATTATTGATGATCTTTTTCATGGCTCCTCCTCATCTAAAACCGTCTGACCCAACCAAACTTGACTTATCAACACCAGGCAACCGTTTTGCCGGCTCTCTTTGATTGTTTACCACCTCCCCCCGGTTATTACGCTGTCGCTTTCGGGCCTTAAAAAAGACGGGTATCCATTTCCGCTCCGCCAAAAAGCGCCAATGGATACCCGTTGAATCTCTTNNCTCTTTCCGGGCTCTATCCCTATTGCCTAGGATACCACGTATAGTGTATAAATTCAATAATATATCTTGGCAATTCGTGCGGCCGCCTGCCGCTCTAGTGCATCAGGTCCATGGTCAGCCGCCCGTTTTCGCAGCCGATGACCACTTTGTCTCCCCGTTTTATCGAGCCTTCGAGTATCTGCTGTGAAAGGGGCTTGGTGATGTGCGTTTCAAACGCCCTCACCATCTCCCGCGCGCCGTACGCCTCGCTGTACCCCTTTTCCATGAGGAAATCGCGGACGCCTTCTTCGAGGGCGA